>VGFC01000081.1 GCA_016869045.1 Armatimonadota bacterium | reverse complement strand
GGCGCCAATCGCGGTGAACTGCGCGACACCACCGCCGGCGGCGGCGCAGCCGGCGCGGGCCGTCCGCTGGGCACCGACTTCGCCCGCTCGGCGCCCGCCAACGCGGCGTCGCGTTCGGCTTCGGCGGCGTCCAAGGCCCCCTGGGCCTCAGCTACTCGACCGCTGGCGGCCGAGGCGGCGGCCTCGGCTTCCTGCAACCGCTCCTCGGCGGCCTTCACGTCGTTGCGCGCGATGACCCCCGCCTCGAGCAACCGACGGCGCGCAGCCACGTCGTCGCGCAGCGGAGCCACGCCCTGCTGCGCCGACTTGAGGTCGCTCTGCGCAGCCGCCAGGGCCGTCTCCATGGTTGTCACGCGCTCCTCAGCCGCGGCGAGGCGCGCCGAGGCCGCCTGCACTGCCGCCGGGGCAGGCTGCTCCACCTTGGGCCGAGGCGGCGGGGGAGGCGGCTGCACGGCGCGCTCGGGCTCTTGCGGGCGTTGCGCCGGGGCCCTGACGATCGGTTCAGGAAGGACCACCGCGGGCGCAGAGGGCTTCGGTTCAGGCAGGCCCGGCAGCAGGACAGGAGGCGGGGGGACCGTCGCGCGGCCAAGCCGAGTCAGCGGCGCGGGGAAATCCCTTGGCGCCACGACGAACGGCCGGCTGCCGATCAGCGCGGCAAACTCCTGCGCGCGAGCCAGGTCGCCCAGCAGGTCCAGGTCATACACCCGGAACAGCGGCGTGCCCCACGGGAGAATGCTGTCGGGCGAGCAGACGAACTCCAGCACCCCAGGCTTGTCGGCCGCGATGACGGACGTCTGCGTGGAGGCGCGGAGCCCCGCCACGAGGTCGCCGAGGTCGGAGACCGTCCGGCCAAAGCGGATGATCACAAGAGGCGTCGGCAAGAGCCGCTCCGACCGGACGGGCGCAAGCGGGGCAGCCGCTCGCGACCGGGGGTGCTCCGGTTGGGTGGCCCATCCACTCGCAGGAAGCAGTGCCAGCAGGATGAGGACCGACCAGTTCCGCATGAACGTACCCAGCGTGCGTTGTGCGTCCCCTACTAGAACGTGGTTCCCCGACCGGAGGTTCACCACCTTCCCAACACCTCGAAGCCTATGCGCCGGCTGTTTGCCTTGGTCCTTCATCTCGCGAATGTGGTAGAAGAGGTGCAGATTGGGAACATGCAGTTGACTCCGTATGAGGGTCCACCATGTGGCGACATCCGAACGAACTGCGGCGCAAGGGGTTCACCCTGATCGAGGTCATGGTCGTGATCGTCGTGCTTGCGATCCTGGCCGCGATCGTGATCCCGCGCATCTGGCCGACCGTCCGGGAGGCTCGGGAGAGCGAACTCCGCGCCAACCTCCACGGCATGCGGGCCTCGCTGGCACTCTTCTACGCCCATTGCGGCGACTGGCCCAGCAAGCTCGAGGACCTGCTTGCCACCGACAGCACGGGACTCGTCGGCGGCAACGGGAATCCGATTCCCCCTGATTGCTTCCAGGGCCCGTACTTCATCACGACGCCGGGGGGCGTCCTCCCGATCGACCCCTTCACGGGCGCCCGCGACTGGCAGTACGACCCGCGCACCGGCGCCGTTCACTCCGCCTCCACCAAGACCGCCACCGACGGAACGCTCTACAGCTCCTGGTAGGCTCCGTCCGTCTCGCCGCTCATCCCCAGATCGATCCCCGCGACGCGCTCGGCCTGTGAGGGCACGATGTAGAGGGGCCGCAGCCGAAAGGCGGCCTGCGGATCGGCCTCCGCCACGCGACCAAGGGCGATCTCGGTGAGGCTCACCGCATCCGGATCGCAGGCCGACTCCGTAGCGAACTCCGCTTGCGCTCCTAGCGCCTCCTCGATGGCCCCCCGATGCTCCAGCGCCCTCCGGCCGACGAGTTGCAGCGGCCCGTCCATCGCCGAAAGCCGCGCGATGGCCTCGGCAGGCTCTACCGCACACGGGCCCAGGCGCTCCTCCAGCCGGCCAGTCGGCCCTGAGAGGTAGACTGCGAGGTAAAGCGCGGTGTTCCACGCCGGCAACAGCGCCGCGATGGTCGTGCCTTCCATCTGGGCGAACGGCCACGCAACGACCTCGGTCGTCGGGATGCCGACCAACGGCAGCCGCCACCGGTGCGCCAGGGCCTTCGCTGTCACCACGCCGATGCGGAGGCTCGTGAAGGAGCCCGGCCCTCGCGATACGGCGACTGCGTCGAGGCTGTGGTCCTCGCCCAAGTGCTCCAGGGCCGACCCGATCTCGGCGGCCAGCCGCTCGCAGAGGGTCGAACGGCTCGGGAAGGCGCGCGAGGCCAGGATGGTCTCGTCCTCCCGGATCGCGATGGACGCGGTCTCGCCCGATGTCTCAATGCCCAGCACGATCATCGGTCCGTCCCCAACCGGCGGCTGAGGCCTTGCTCCACGGCGGCCATGATCTCGCGTCCCCGCGCACCTCGGCCGTGGGACTCGATGACCCGCGTCTCCTCCCCCGCGTCACTGAGCGTGATGTCCACTCGCTCGTCGGGGAGCGCCGCCTGCACGTTCTCCGCCCACTCCACGGCCGCTACGCTGGCCTCCAACTGCTCCTGCAGCCCCAGCTCCCAGAAGTCCTCCGCCGAATCCAGGCGGTACGCGTCCACATGCAGCAACCCGGGCGAGCCCGGGTAGTGCTTCGCCAACACGAACGACGGGCTTGCCACCACCTGCTCGACCCCCAGGCCGCGCGCCAACCCCTGCACGAAGCACGTCTTCCCCGCGCCCAGCGGCCCGGACAGCGCCAGGAGGTCGCCCGCACGCACCAAGCCGGCGAGTTCGGCGGCGATCTCCTGGGTCATCTCGGGAGAGGTCGAAGTGATTCGCATCGAGGGGTCAGGCCACGCGGCGACCGGTCTTGATGATCTCGCGAAGCAGGGAGCCTGTGGCGCGGGTTCCGCAACGACGTCTGTCGCACCTGCCCGCGAACACGCTACCGTACCACCTGGGCCGTTGCGCGAGCGCGAGCAATCAGGATGCCGTTGTTGTAGCTCCAGACGGCGACGTGACCGCCGGTGATGGGTTGGGGATCGGTCCAGCGTAGCACCCACCTCCCATCGACCGCCATGTACAACTCCGGCCCGAGCTTCACCGCCTTGATGTGGAACCAGTGCCGGTGGAAGTCCATGTTGCCGGTGTTCGGGTTCACGAAGCGTGCGTCGGTGGTCTGAGCGACCACGGCGTTGCCCCGCAGGATCTTCGTGACCGTGTTGTTATCACCCGCGAACACGAAGCTATAGCCCGAGCACAGGTTCTGCCCGTCGCCGGCGATCGTGCAGTTGATGTCGCTGGGGTGGGTGTAGCCGCCGCGCTGAGGGCTCGTGTCCATCTCCAGCCCGGCCCAGAACTCGAACGTCTGGTCGCCGTAGAACTGGCGCTTGCTCCACAGCAGCGGCGTCTGGTGCTTCGAGCCGCCGTACCACGCCCAGCCCGGGAAACACGACCAGCGATCCGTCACCTGCCAGAGCCCCAGCTTCGGACGCCAGTCGGTCGGCGCGCCGGAGAAGGTGTACTCGAGCATGTGCGTCGAGTATGTCTCGATCTCGTTTCGGTCCATCGCCGCGCCCTCGCAGGTCACATCGAGGCCGCTGTTGTCGAGCCAGGTCCCGTCGTTGGCGGCGGCGACCGGCGCATCGTCGAGCCACGCGCGGAGCGAGGTCCCGACCTTGTCCACCCGCAGCAGGTGCTCGGTCCCCTCGTTCGGCGCCGCCGTCTGCGCCAGGACCAGGCCGCCGCGTCGGCAGGTGACCGCGGGCTTGCCCCCGAGCGAACCGAGGTACTCGACCTCCAGGCCCGGTGTGTAGAGCGGAGCGCCCGCCGGGACGTAGGCGTCCCCCGAGGAGACCGACCCGATTCGCAGCGCCACACGGCCTCCGCCGCCCGCAGCCATCCGGAAGGGCACCCGCACAGACACATCGTTGAACAGCGGCAACCGGAAGCAGTACGCGCCCGTCTGGAAGTCGCGCGGCCAGTCGCTGGCCGGGCGCGCCCAGTCGGCCATCGTCTCCTCTTTGGCGAACTGCGCGGTGATGTCCACCGGGTGGTAGGGCTCATCGACCGCGCGGACCATCACGTTGCTGAAGGTCACCCCCTGCCCACCATCCGCGCGCAGGCCCGCAGCCCCGGTCGGCAGGGCGAAGTCGGCGACCACGATCACCGGCCGGCCGTCTACCCGACAGTCGATCAGGCCGTTGGCCACGCTCAACGAGAGCCGGTGGGGTGAGTCCTGATCGAGATCGCCCGACACCATGCCCAAGGAGGCCGGGCGGCCGTCCGCCATCCGCATGAGGTGCCATGTACCCACCGGCGAGCCGCGCGACCACTGGAAGAGATACCAACTGGCCGCCCCTGCGCAAGCGTACAACCCGACCCCCTCCGCATCGCGGGCGAGAACGTCGGCGGCGACCTCGTACCCTTTCCACGAGGTCGGCCCGACCAGGATTCCTGCGGGCCGCTCCCAACTGCTCGTCGCCCGCAGCGCGCCGCTCCCGGCCTCCCACTGCCCACCCTCTTGCAGCCAGCAGCTCAGGTCGGGGCTGGCGAAGGGATCGGAGAAGGCCCACCAGGGCTCGACCGTCACGTCATCAAACCACCCGTCTCCCGCGTCCTGCGCCCACAGGCCGATGCCCCCCTGGCCGAACGTGGCGTCATACACCGACAGCCGGGGGACGCCATCGACCCAGCCCTCGATGACCCCATTCGACACGCGCGCCGTCAGCCGGTACCACAAGTCCTTCTCATACCCGCCCGTCGTGGCGTCCAGCACATGCCGTGCACCGTCCACGACTCTGGTGAGCTGAAGCTGCGTGCTGTCGGGCCGAGCGGCGGAGGCGAGGCCCAGAAGGTAGTAGTTCAGGGGGTCCTGCACGTAGAACGCGAGGCCGATTGCGCCGTTGGGCTGCGTGGCCTTGACCGCCACCGTCGCGGCGTAGGAGTCCCAGAACCAGTCACCCACAGTGGCAAGCTGCGGCCCGGTTCCGTTGCACCGATAGGAGAAGGGATTCGCGCTGAGGTCCGGGCGGAGCTGACCCTTGCCGCCGACGATTCCCACGGTCTGCCAGTTCCCCGAGCCGATCTGCCAGAGGTTCTGCTCGCCCGGGCCGCGCATGAAGTCATCCGTCAGACGCGTGGGCTCGACCGGCTGCACGACGAGGTCGTCCGGGCTCAGGTTCACGCCGGAGACGGCGACCCCCACCTTCCCGCCGAAGGGGCTCTCATCGCAGCCGCGCGCCACCGTGCGGCCGTTGCACAGGACCTCCATCTCCCACGCGCGGCGCTTGACGCTGATCTTCGCCTGACCCTTCACGGCCGGCCAAGCGCCCGCCGGGCCGAGACGGCGCGGTTGCCCGCCCGCGACCTCCTCCAACCACGCCGAATCACGCGTCATCGCGGCGACGTGGTAAGCCTCGCTCGACTTCCAGTCGAAGGCGACGCGGACTTCGGCGCCCTGGGGCCACGAGGCCGGCGCCGGGATCTCAAAGGCAATCGTGTGATCCCCCTCGCCCATGTCCGGCGCGAAGGCGTAGTCGGCAGCGTAGGCGCCCCAGGCCGGGAGGGCCAGCAGGCCGATCAGCGCGGCGCCTGTTCTCATGGCAGGCTTCTTGTCCCGCGGTGTTGTTGGACGAACCACTGCGCCTTGCGGAAACATGGGAACAGTGGGGCGGGCATTCTTGCCCGCCACAGCCCCTGGCGGGCAAGAATGCCCGCCCCACTGTTCCCGTATCTATCCGGGACTCAGTAACGTCGCAGCTCTGGTGAGCTGCAGGCACGAACTGCAACGGCAGACGTCACGACCAACCAGGCACTACTCGCGCGGCGCGGCGGCGTCGAGCGCCTGCCGGTAGGGCGGTCGGATGACACCGACCTCCGTGATGATCGCCGCGACAAGATCGCTGGGCGTCGGATCGAAGGCCGGGTTGTAGATTCTAACCCCGACGGGGCAGGCAGGTTGCGTCGCAAGGTGCGCGAGGAGCGCCACTTCGTCGGGGTTGCGCTCCTCGATCGGGATGTCCTGACCGCAGGCGAGGCCGAAGTCCACCGTCGAGAAGGGCGCCGCCACGTAGAACGGCACGCCGTGGTGGTGCGCCAGGACGGCGACCGAGTAGGTCCCGATCTTGTTGGCCGCATCCCCGTTCGCCGCGATTCGGTCCGCGCCCACGACCGCGCAGTCCACGCGGCCCTGCTGCATGAGGTAGCCGGCCATGTTGTCGGTGATCAGCGTGCAGGGGATGCCCTCCTGCTGCAGCTCCCAGGCAGTCAGACGGGCGCCTTGCAGCAGGGGGCGGGTCTCATCGACCCACACATGAATGCGCTTCCCGGCCTCATGTGCCGCGCGGATCACGCCCAGGGCCGTGCCATAGCCCGCCGTCGCCAGCGCGCCCGCGTTGCAGTGGGTCAGGATGTTCGCGCCCCCAGGAATCAGCTCCGCCCCGTGCTTCCCGATCCGCCGGCACCGGTCGAGGTCATCCTCGGTGATCGCCACCGCCTCGTCGATCAGCGCCCGGACGAACTCCTTGCCCGCGACGCCGCTCTTCGCCAGCTCCTCCGCCTTCGCCATCATGCGGTCCAGCGCCCAGAAGAGGTTCACCGCTGTCGGCCGGGTGGCAGCGAGTACGTCGCGCGCCCTTCCCAGTTCGGCCAGCAGAGCTGCGCCATCTTCGGCCTTCGAACGGGAGGCCACCATCGCGATCCCCTGCGCCGCCGCACACCCGATCGCGGGCGCCCCACGGATGCGCAACATCCGGATCGCCTCGGCGAGGGTCGCCAGGTCTGTGCAATCGAGCAACACCGTCTCGTTCGGCAGTCGGGTCTGGTCGATCAGCCGGACAAGGCCGCCGTCCGGTGTGTCGATCCACTCGAGGGTCTTCATGGGCGCCCCTTCGAACGCCAAGATCCGTATCGCCCTTCGTCCCTGGCACCTCTGCGACCTGCAGAGAGGCTGGCCCGGGAGAGGATACGCCGGCGGGCCTGGTGAATCCGCGATTCAAGGACGGCCATGCGAAAGGTGGCGATCAGCGTGGGTGGGGGGCAAGCTGCTGAGCGGTCCCGTTGTGGCTTCACTCTCATCGAACTCCTCGTGGTGATCGCGATCATTGCGATCCTCGCGTCCATCCTCTTTCCGGTGTTCTCGCGCGCACGGGCGAAGGCGCGACAGACGCAGTGCCAGTCCAACATGCACCAGCTTGGGCTGGGGATCAAGATGTATGAGGGCGACAATGACGAGACGATGCCGCGATGGAGCCTGCTTGGCGGCGCGCCCGGCTCGAACCCCCCCGGCATGGCCTACTCGTGGGACGACCAGATCCAGCCGTACGTGCGCAACCGCGATCTGCTCTTCTGCCCAGACAACACCTATGGGCGCGGCCTGCGGTCGTACGCGCTGCCGCGGTATGTGAGCGGACTCGAGTTGGGCCTGATCCCCAACCACGCGGCCACGGTCGTGCTGTTCGAGAAGGGCGGTTACCCGCCCGGCTCGTGGATGGACGCGACCGGGGAGAACTTCAGCCAGACCCGCGACCAGGCGCTCAACGGTCCGTGCTGGCACAACGACGGGAAGGACTTCCAGTACCTCGACGGCCACACGAAGTGGCACCACCAGGGCGCCGGCCCGTTCGCCGAGGTCTGGCGGACCGGCGGAAGGCCCGGCGACTGTGAGGTCCCCTGGGTCGGGCCGCTGGGCGATCTGCCACCCGCGAAGTGACACCGGCCTGCGGGTCACGCGCTCTTCGCCATCGCGGGAGGCGACTCGTCGGCTGCGGCAACGGCGGCCTTCTCGATGTCGGGCAGGCGCATGACGGAGGCGACGGCCAGCCAGAAGTACAGCCCGCCTGGCGCCACGTAGAGCGCCGCTCCGACCGCCAGCGTTACCGCGATCGAGACCGCCCCGCCCAGGAGCGCCGCCGCGAGCGTAGCGTTCGCCGGCGTCCGCAGCCGCAGCTGCGCCATGCAACACGCTGCGGCCGCCGCGACGAGCAGCACCCCATATAGCACTGCCCCGACGCCCAGCTCGGCCAGCGCCCGCCCGAAGTCGTTCTCGATGAAGAGCGTCTGCGTCCGGTCCCCCGGGGCCCTCCTTCCCGCTTCGGAGCGCGCTACGCCGCTGCCGTAGGAGACGCCCACACCGAACGGATGCTGCGCCGCAACCTCCAGACCCATCTCAAACGGATGGGAGGCGCGTTCGCTGACATACTCCCAGCTCAGACTCTCGACGCGATCCTCCAGCCCGCCCCTCGTGAGACGCCACGACTGCCAGAACCCGCCGAGCAGCAACACCCCCGCCACGATGAGCAACGCGGGGCGCCTCGAGAACGCGATGAAGACCACAAGCCCCAGCCCCGTGCCGAGCATCGCCGCTCGCGCCCCCGACAGGAACAGAGCCATGGCGAGTACCGGGATACACAGGAGGGAGGCGATCCGCCACCCGTGGGAGCGCGCACTGAAGGCCAGGCCGCTGGCGACGAGGGTCATGAAGCCCATCGCGCTCCCGAAGGCCCCGGGGTGAACCATCGTGCTGAAGACCCGCAGGACTCTCTCGCCCGCACCCGCCGTGTAGGCCATCTTCGCGTAATACGCGAACTCCCGCGACAGCCGGAACAGGTGGTTGAAGCCGATGAAGTACTGAACGATCCCGTAGGCCGCCACCACCACCCCCACGAGCATCGCGACCTGCCACAGTCTCTCGATCTGGCGCCGGGACTCCAGGTAGTCGTAGGCGATGAAAAACACCGGCACCCACAGCAGCCAGGCGCGGACCCCCGCGAGACTCAGGGTCAGGCTCTGGGAGTTGGGATTCGCGACCTGTGCGATCACGTAACCGGCGAAGATCAGCGCCGGCGCCGCGATCAGCGTGCGGACCGAGGGCCGGCTCTCGCCCGAGAACAGACCCCACAGCCAGCGCACCGCCGCCAGGAAGATGAAGTAGTCCTTGAGGAAGAGGCTGAACCGCTCGGCAAACAGGGGCTTGAGGAAGCCGTCGAAGTTCGACATGACGACCAACCCCAGGATCGCCCACTCCATCTTGTAGAACGCCAGAACGGTGATGACCACACCGAAGCACAGCACCGTCGCGAGCGTCCAACTCTGCATGGCGCCCAGGTAGGCCATCGCGCAGCCGAAGACCACAACGGCCATTGCCACCACAGCCCGGCTCGGCGCTCGCGAGTAGAGGGGAACGCCCACCCTAGCCGACATGGGCGACCTCCCCCGTGGCCGTCCGCCGCGTGGCGCGGTTCCGGGTCAGGTACGTTCTCAGGCCCTCCAGCTTGCCCAGCGTCGAACCCCAGACCTGCCGGAGGTGCTTCGGTTCACCCCTCAAGCGGCGCCAGACCCAGAGGATCGGCCCTATCCGCGAGCCCTGCCCGACGGCCAGCGCGTAGGCGAGGAAGACCGGCTTGGCCCACCAGCGCAGGTGCTTGAGCATGCAGTAGGTCCAGTTGTGGCTGTCCGCCCGCGCGATCTCGGGGTCGTCGATGTCCCGAGAGACGCCGCCGCCGCGCTCCGAGGCATAGTGATCGACAATCGCCTCGGGATCGTAGAGCAGCGCGCCGTGGTGGCCGGCGCCCAGACTGGCGTCGGTGTCGTTCAGCATCGAGGCGGCGCGGAAGAGGTTAGGATCAAACGGCGGGAGCGCCGAGCGCCGGAAGCTCATGTTCGCGCCCTTCAGGTGCCGGACGCGCTGAATGCCCCGACACCCTCGATGGTGGTTCCCGATGATCGAGCCATACCAGGTCAGCCCGCCCACGCGCTCGGCCAGCCCTTCGTCGGGGCCGTCCACAATCCGGTCGCGACCGCCAACTCCCACTACCGCCGGGTCAGCGTACAGCGCTGCGATTCTGGCCAGCCACTCGGGAGTCGGCCGCGTGTCGTCATCGAGGAATACCAGCACCTCGCCCGTCGTCACCTCCAGCCCCGCATTGAGAGCCGCCACCTGCCCGGCCGGTGTCACCAGGACCCTGCGAATCAGCTCGCCGTTCGGCAGCCGCGCGCAATCCGCCGCCACGGCCTGACTCTCCGTGTCGGTATCACGCACTACGACGATCAGCTCATCGGGCAGCCGCCGGCCAGCCAGAATCGCCTGCACACAGCGGCGCAGGTCATCGGGCCTCCGGTAGCTGGGCACGATCACGGAGAAGGTCATGGCTGAGAGTATTGTACCCTACTCGGCGCATACCCCCCCGACAGCACTGGCGCCAGGTAGCGCCCGGTGTGGGAGGCTTCGGCTCTCGCGATCTCCTCCGGCGTCCCCGCCGCGACGACTTGGCCGCCGCGGTCGCCCCCTTCGGGACCGAGATCGATCACATGGTCGGCGCACTTGATGACATCCATGTTGTGCTCGATCACGACCACCGTGTTCCCGGCGTCGACCAGACGGTTCAGCACGCTGAGCAGCTTCCGAATGTCGTCGAAGTGCAGACCGGTGGTCGGCTCGTCCAGCACATACAGCGTCTTCCCCGACTGCGTGCGCGCGAGCTCCTTGGCGAGCTTCACGCGCTGGGCCTCGCCCCCGCTGAGCGTCGGCGCGGGCTGCCCGAGGTGAATGTAGTCCAGTCCGACTGCCGCCAGCGTCTCCAGGATGCGCCGCACGCGGGGGATGTTGCCGAACAGCTCCAGAGCCTCGGCGACGGTCATGTCCAGGACTTGCGCGATGTTGCGCCCCTTGTAGAGGACCTGCAGCGTCTCGCGGTTGTAGCGCGTGCCCCGGCAGGCCTCGCACGTGACGTACACATCCGGCAGGAAGTGCATCTCCACGCGGATCGTGCCATCCCCGTCGCACGAATCGCACCGCCCGCCGCGCACGTTGAAGCTGAACCGGCCGGGCTCATAGCCCCGCATTCGCGCCTCGGGTGTCGCGGCGAATAGCTCCCGGATCAGGCCGAACGCGCCCACATACGTCGCCGGGTTCGACCGGGGCGTGCGGCCGATGGGGTCCTGGTCGATGTTGACGACCTTCTCGATCCGCTCGGCGCCCTTCACGGCGCGGTGCTTGCCCGGTCGCGCCGTGGACCCGTATAGGCGCCGTTGCAGCGCGCGGTAGAGCACGTCGATGACCAGCGTGCTCTTCCCCGAGCCCGACACACCCGTGATGCAGGTGAACACGCCGAGGGGAATCTGCACGTCGATCTTCCGCAGGTTGTGCTCCTCGGCGCCGACGATCTCCAAGCTGGCCGTCTTCTTCGCCTTCCGGCGGACCGACGGCGTATCGATCTGCTTGCGGCCGGAGAGGTAGGCGCCGGTCAGCGACGCGGGACTGCCCAGCAACGTCTCGACGTCGCCTGCGTGGACGATCTCACCGCCGTGAACGCCCGCGCCCGGGCCGAAGTCGAGCACGTAGTCCGCGCTGAGGATCGTCTCCGCGTCGTGCTCAACCACGATGACGGTGTTGCCCAGGTCCCGCAGGTGAACGAGCGTGCGCAGCAGGCGCGCGTGATCGCGGGCATGCAAGCCGATGCTCGGCTCATCCAGCACGTAGAGCACGCCCGTCAGCCCCGCGCCGATCTGCGTCGCGAGCCGAATGCGCTGCGCCTCACCGCCGGACAGCGACGGCGAAGCCCGGTCCAGCGTGAGATACTCCAGCCCCACGTCGGCCATGAACCGCAGCCGCGATCCGATCTCCGCCACCAGCCGCGAGGCGATGGCCGTCTCCGAGCGCCCGAGGTCCAGCCCCGAGAAGAAGCCCTCGGCGCCCTCCACCGTCATCGCCAGGACCTCGGTGATCGACTTGTCGCCGACGCGGACGCCCTGTACCTCGGGGCGGAAGCGGGTTCCCCGGCACTTCGAGCACACGGCGGAGAAGTAGCCCGCCTCCTCGCGCCGACGGCCGCGACCGTCCCGCGCCGGCGCGAAGAACCCCTCCCAGGTGGAAGTGTACGAGAACTCCCGCCCGCTGCGGGCCTTGTAGGTGAACTCGATGCTCTCCGCGCCTGTGCCCTCGAGCACCGCCCGGCGCGCCTCGTCGGAGAGGTTCCTCCACGGGGTCTCGGGGTCGAAGCCATAGTGCCGCGCGAGCGCCTCCACGACATGGCGCGTGTGGGGCGTGTCCTCCTTGCCCTGCAGGTCGAGCGCGCCGCCCAGGAGCGGCTTCATAGGGTCGGCCACCAAGGCCTCGGGGTCCACTTCCAGCCGCGTCCCCAAGCCCCCGCAAGAGGGGCACATCCCCTGCGGGCTGTTGAAGGAGAACATCGCCGGCGTCAGCGGCGGGTAGCTCAACCCGCACTCCACGCACGCGAAGCGCGACGAGAAGAGCAGGTCCTCCCCCTCCACGACCGCCGCGATCAGCGTTTGGTCGCCCAGCGCGAGGGCCGTCTCCACCGAGTCGTTCAGGCGGCTCCGCGCATCGGCCCGCACCACGAGCCGGTCCACCACGATCTCGATCGTGTGGCGCTGCTTCTCGGAGAGGCGCACCTTGCCGGACAGGTCCACGACTTCGCCGTCGATCCGCGCGCGCACATACCCCTGCCGCACGGCATCGGCCAGGACGTCCTTGTACGTGCCGCGCCGCTCCTTGGCGACGGGCGCCAGGATCAGCAGCCGCGTCCCCTCCGGGAGGCCCAACAGCCGATCGACAATCTGCTCGGCGGTCTGCGAGCTGATCGGCCGGCCGCACTGATGGCAGTGCACCTTCCCCACCCGCGCGAACAGCACACGGAGGTAGTCGCTGATCTCGGTGACCGTCGCGACCGTCGATCGGGGGTTGCCGCTGGCGGCCTTCTGCTCGATGGAGATTGCGGGCGAGAGGCCCTCGATGTGGTCCACTTCGGGCCGCGTCATGCGGTCCAGGAACTGCCGCGCGTAGGTGCTCAGGGACTCGACGTACCGCCGCTGCCCCTCGGCGTAGATCGTGTCGAAGGCCAGCGACGACTTCCCCGACCCGCTGACCCCGCTGAATACGACCAGCTTGCCCCGGGGGATGTGAACCGTGATGTCCTTGAGGTTGTGCTCTTTCGCCCCGTATACCGAGAGCGTGTCCATGGGGGAGTTCGCAAGTTGGCAAGTTGGCGAGTTCGCAAGCGGACCGCTGGGGGCGCCAACGGACTATAGCACCGGGCAGGAGAAAGCGTCAACGGCGGCGTACAATGGGGCTGAGGAGGCGCCGCCGTGGACCAGGACCCCGCCGTCGAGCCAACCTACCTCCCTCCTCCCTTACCACCACCTCCACTGCCCCCTCCGCCGCCTCCGCTGACGGGGTGGGGTCCGCAGGCCGAAGACCCGAGGGTCAAAGCGGCGTGGATCAAGATCCTCATCGCCCTCATACTGGCCGCGGTGAACTTCGTCATCTGCGGCTTTCTGTGCATTCCCGCGTTTGTGCTGGCCCTCATGGGGCTCGCCGACCTGAAGCGCCTGGACGAGCCGCCCGGCCACTACCGAGTGCTGGCGATCCTCGCACTGATCCTGGCCATCATTGGAATCCTCTTCTTGCTGGGAATCGCCGTCTTCCTCGCGTGGACGTTCGCCACGTCAGGCACCTGGCCCTGAGGATCGCACCGGCGTCGCCTGGCCGGGCTACTCGGTCACGGGCTCCTCCTCGAAGTAGCGGATCGCACGCTTCCCGACGGCGCTGGTCTCGGCGAAGTTCCAGCCACCGCCGATCGCCGCCCCGATGATCGGGATCACCTTGGAGGCCACCGTCCTCTCGGTCACCATCTCCCCGAAGTACCGCAGTACCCACTTGCGGAAGGCCCGCCGGCGGCTTCCGGTCAAGGCGCGCCGGATGCCTTCCCGAGTGGCGCCGACTCCGCCGAGCATCGCGGTCTCGCGTCCGGCCTGGCTGATGGCGTTCACGCCGAAGAGCGGCACCAGGATTTCCGCCTGTGCGGCCGGGTCATCGACGAAGCCCGGATCGTAGCACTCCCCGATCTGCGCGACCATCGCCGCATGGAAGCGCAGGACCGTCCCCGCGTCCAGCAGCCCGGCGGCGGCGGAGATGAAGGGATTCGCAGGCAGCCCGGTACCCACGCCTACCGTTACCGTTTTCAGTCGGGTGCTTCGCACAATCGCCTCCGCCAGCTGTCGGGGTGTGGCGTAGGGCTTCCGCCGGCGCAGGGCGCCCACGGAAGCCTTCACGCTCGCCGGGTCGAGTTGCGTGGCCCAGTCGAACACGCTCTCCAGCAGTTCCGACGCCTTCTGCCGGGCGCCCCTCGCCCCGGCCGAGATACGCCCGGGCAGCTGCCGCGCCAGACCCGCCACACCAGAAGCGTCGCGCGGCGGATCCTCAGGTTGCGGTCGGAACGCCTTGAGCGCGCGGATCAGCCGCTTCCGACGGGCCGGGTCCGCCTTCCACTCCTTGACCAGCTTCCAGGCGGTCGGGCAGTCCCCGTCCGCATCGCCGACGACCTGCGACAGACACGCCCGCAGGGCCGCGCGGTTGTCCTTGGTCACCTCCACCCCGGCTTCCTCGAACAGGTCCCCGATGTGCCGGAAGTAGCATGACATGCAGCTGTTCCTCCTCATGGTGCGCGAGCGGCGCGTTCGCGCGGGACTTCGGGCGCACCTTCCGGCTCGCCCTCGCGCAGGAACCGAGGTCCTCGCGACGAAGGGACCCGGCCGGAGGTCACACGACGATGCACCTCATGCAACTTGCCTGCACGCTTCTTGCCCCAGCCTGCACCCACGCCGCGGCTGGCAACCTCCTACAGAACCCGGGCTTTGAGACGGGCTTCGGCGCAGACGGCTTGGCGGACCACTGGCAGGACAACTCCGGTTGGGCCGACCTCGACGTGCGCTACGTCGCTGAGACGGACGACCCCCATTCCGGTCGGTCCTGCCAGCGGATCACTTGCTCGCGCCTGAGCTACGGCGCCGTGCAACTCATCCCCGACCGAGGCGTGCCGCTCGTGAAGGGGCGCATCTACCGCGTCCAGGCGTGGTTGCACGGCGATGTCGGAGGCGTGGCGGTGCAGTTGCGGCTCGCCCCGTCGCCCTACACCGTGTACGTCGAGCGGGCCCTCCCGGTGGCACCAAAGTGGAGTCTCGTCGAGTACCTGTGGTCCCCCAACGTGGATGATCCGAACGCTCGCTTCATGCTGCGCTTCACACAGACGGGGACGCTATGGGTGGATGACCTCTCGGTCGAGGAGATCACGGAAGAGGAGGCCGTCCGCCTCGGCCCGCCGTTCCGGGCCGGCAACCTGCTGCGGAATGGGCGCTTCGACCTCGGTCCGGCGAACTGGCTGCTCGCGCACCCGTGCGACTACTGGGTCGAGCCGACGATGGTGGTAGAGGAGGGCCCGGAGGGCCGCTTCCTGAGCCTCGGTGTGCCCGCTGACATCCGCGCCACCCTTGCCAGCGACTCTGTGGAACTGGCGGCGGGCCACCCCGAGACGTTCTCGGTGCGTCTGCGGGCGGCCGTGCCGGTCACGGTAAGCCTCTGGACACGCCACGCGCGCGTGACGGCGCAGGTCGAGACCGAGTGGAAGACCTTCACGGGCACAGGCAAGGTCACCTGGTCCCCTACGGTTCACGACGCCCTGTGGCTGTCATGCACCGGCCCGGCCACGCTGTGGATCGCCGACGCGCAGCTCCGCCAGGACAGCGAGGAGGGCCCGACCGCCCGCCCCGAGGCTGCGCTCATCTCGGACCGACATCCGCTGTCACTCTACCACGGTGGCGAGACGCCGCGACTGCGACTGCTGACCTCCGCGCCTGCTCCGATGAGGGTCTCATGGGTGGTACAGGGCTTCTGGGGGAAGGTGGTTCTCTCGGGCGACGAGACCGTGCCGGCCGGCAGACGCGAGAAGACCGTGCCGTGCCGCCGCCTGCCGCGCGGGTGGTATCACGCCACGGTGATGTGGGACGACGGTGGCGCCCCGCAGCGCAACGAGGCGACCTTCTGCGTGCTGCCTCCACGGGAACGCAGCGGCGCGATCGAATCATGCGCGTTCGGCGGACACTTCTCAGTGGACCCCGCGGGACTCGCGCTCGCGCAGGCTGTGGGGTGCCGTTGGCTGCGCTTCCATCCCCCCAACCACACCAAGTGGCGCACCGTCGAGCCCGAGAAGGGTCAGTGGGCCTGGCGGGACGAGCCGATCCGGCTGGCCCGGGAGGCCGGTCTTGCGCTGGTCGGCTCCCTCGACCGCTGTCCGCGTTGGGCCTCCAGCGCACCGCCCGATGCGCCAGACTACTACTACACGGGCTTCGCCGCGTGGGCGCCGAGAGACTGGGCGGAGTGGGAGGAGTATGTCGCGCAGACGGTCCGCCATCACAAGGACGACATCCACATCTGGGAGGTCTGGAACGAAGCCAACGCCGAGGACTGGTGGGTGCCGGCTAAGGGTCGAGGTCAAGGCGAGAGCTACGCCGAGCTGCTCCGGCACACGACGCCCATTGTGAAGCGCGAGGACCCGTCCGCGACCGTGATAGGGGGGGTTGTGGCAGGCGCGCTGAAGGAACGCTCCCCTGCCTGGGAGTTCACGAAGGACGTCATGGCCTCAGGCGGCCTCGACCTGATGGATGTCTTCAGCTTCCATGACTACATCGTGAGTTCAGTCGATGAGGGCAGTGAGCCCATCGACATGTGGCTACCGCGCCTCCGCGAGGCGATGCGCGCCGCCGGGCGGGAAGTGCCGATCATCAACAGCGAGGGCGGCTTCGCCAGTCCCGGCTCGACGATCACCTATCGCCCGTGTGACTCGGACGTCGTACCCCCGGACCGCATGGCCCGGCTGCTCGTGCGGCAGCACGTGTCGCAGCTGGCGCTCGGGGTGAACCGTTTCTTCTTCTACAACCTCTTCATCGACGGCTCGCCGGAGGTCCGCGCCTGGGAGGGCTTCGTCGAGGGTGACGGCCAGCCGCGCCCCAATGTAGCGGCCTACGCCACGCTGAGTTGGGTGCTCGATGGCGCGACCTTCGACCGCACCGAACGCGCCAACCCCGACGTGTGGCTGCACTGGTTCCGCACGCCGCGCGGGCCGTTGGCCGTCGTATGGGCGCGGACCGGCACCAGGAGTGAGGTCACGATCCCGGGCGCGAAGGAAGCGTGGGACTTGATGGGCGCGTCCGTACGGGTCGGCCGCGGCTCGTTCGAGGTCAGCGACGCGCCGGTGTACGTGCGGACGGGGTGAGTTGCTGCAGCACCAGCTTGCGGTGGGGCGCGGGGAGCGCGTACTCAGCAAGCTCCTCCGGCCGCACCCACTTCACGGCGACATGCGCGCTCGCCTTCGTCCGGCCATCGACGACCTTGCACCCGTAGGCCGCCAGTTCGATCCGTTCGTGCATGATGCCGTGCGTCAGGGAGACCAGCCTCTCCCCGACCTCCACGATCAGCCCGAAGCCTTCGGCGAAGAGGCGTGTCAGCGTTTCGAAGTCGGTCTCGCCCTCGACCGGTCGGCAGTTGGGGAACTCCCACAGCCCGCCCCAGACGCCCTCGAGCGGCCGCCGCGCGATCAGTACACAACCTCGCCGCCAGGCGATTCCCGCAACCGCTCGCACCCGCCTCGTTCCCTCCCTCTTCCGCGGCGTGCGGACGCCACGCTGTCTCCCTCGTCGCCGGGCCTCGCAGAGGTCGCTCAGGCAGCACTCCCCGCACGCCGGGTCGGTGGGCCGGCAGACCAGCGACCCGAGCTCCATCAGCGCCTGGTTGTAGTCGCCCGGGCGCTCCGCGGGCACCGCCTCCCACGCCAACGCCTCAAGTCGCCGCCTGGTCCTTCCCGTGCGTACATCGCCCGTCACGCAGTGGACTCGCGCGAGGACGCGCAGGACGTTGCCGTCCACGCACGGCACGCGCTCGCCGAAGGCGATGCTCGCGATCGCCCCGGCCGTGTACTCCCCGACGCCCGGCAGCGCGCGGATCGCCTCCAGAGCCCGCGGGAAGCGCCCGCCGTGCTCGGCGACGATCACCTGCGCCGCGCGGTGCAGATTCCGCGCCCGGGAGTAGTACCCCAGCCCCGCCCAGAGGCGCAGCACTTCGTCCAGCGGCGCCGCGGCCAACGCACGCGCGGTTGGAAAGGCCCGGAGGAATCGCCGGTAGTAGGGGATGACGGTCCCGACCTGGGTCTGCTGGAGCATGACCTCCGAGACCCAGACGCGGTAGGGGTCGCGCGTGCGCCGCCAAGGCAGATCGCGCTGCTCGCGGCCGAACCAGCTGAGCAGGCGGGGGGCGAGCTGGCAGACGAGAGCTTCACGGATGGCTGGGCGCATTGGGTGGCCGGGAGGGCGCGTCTCGCACGCTATGGTGACACGCTGGGTGGTGGCGACGCGGGCAGCTTGGCCGACTCGTAGAGCCTGCCCCAAGGCCAGATTACGAAGTCCCCCCGGTTCGTGTTCGGGTCGAAGCGCTCCTTCCCCCCGTCGTCCTTGCCGTCCTCCCCTACGCTATACAGCACGTAGCTCCTCGCCTCGCGACGGTACCGGAAGGGCTTGCCGTCGTAGGGGTCCACCGGCGTTGTCGGCAGGAACTGCGGGGACAGAGCTTGGAGGGTGTTCGGGAGCGCCCTGTGTCGTAGTCGGTACTGCTGGATGGCGACGTGCGTCCGTAGCCCCAACAGCACGGCATCGCGCTGAGTCCACTTCCGCCGGATGCCCTCGGGCTGGACGAGTGTCAACTGGCCCAGCGTCGTGCGGTATACAGGCGGATTGGTGATCGGCTCCCAGTAGGGCTTCTTCAGGGCCTGCATGGTCGGGCCGACGTTCCGGTCCAGCTCGCGGAGGGCGGGCCCCACGGTGAACGCGTTGACGATGATGCCCCGTGGGCCCGTGGCGCCAGGCGCCTGGAGCCCAGCAGCGACGTCTTCCAGCCACTTGCGCTGCAGCACGTACTCCATCGCCATGGCCTCCGACGACTTCACGCCCCGCTCCAGGGCCCGGTCCAGTTCCCGCGCCGTTCGCGCCAATGCGGTCTGGGTCATCCGCGCCGATCCGGTGCAGCGCTCCAGATCCGGGGCGACGATCGAGGCGATCGCGATAGCCACCAACCCGTGGATCACGGTGCCGTTCCGGCCAGCTACCGTGCCAAGCCTTAGCACGTCGGCATACGCCGCTGCCGCGCCGTTGACGTCTCCCGCTTGCTCACGCTCCCGCGCCGCGAGGACGAGCAGCCGGGCCAGGCCCCGCAGCGTGCGGAGTTCGGGGAACGCCTGGTTTATGTCCTTGGGTCGCGGCTGCAGGCAGTCCTTCGCCAGCGCTGCCCTTGCCGCCGCGAGGTCGGCCCTGCAGTCCGCGAGGAGGCGCGCCGTGTCGCGGCTCTGCTCGTTCCACGGACGCTCGTACGCGGCCGCGATCTCGTCCTTGCGCGGATCGAGCGCGGTCGCAGCCCGGATCAGCTCCGGCCACCCGTTGTCCGCGGGTTCCGCCAGCGTCGGCGGCGCAACGGCCGGCGCAACCGGAGGCCGAGAGCGCACATACAGACCCGCACCGAGAAGCCCACCCAGGAGCACGAGGACCAGGGCAACCAGCAAGACGCGGCGGTTCACCAAGCCACCTCCACCAGGCGAGGGTACCCAGGGCTTTCGGGATGCCTGCAACGTTCTTGCGAGGCTGAGGCGTGGGTGGCGAAACGCGAGGGGTCTCCCCGGCGCCCTACTGCGGCTTGTGCCGCGCCACCGCCTCCTCGATCTGCGCCAGCTCGTCTTCGGTCAACTGCGCATCGCCGCCCCCGGCGTTCTCCTTGGCCTGCTGGGGGTTGCGGGCGCCGACGAGGGCGTGGGTCAGGCCGGGCTGCGCGACGGTCCAGGCGATAGTGAGCTGCCCGTAGGTCAGCCCGTGCCGGTCCGCGATGGGCTTGAGGTCCTCCAGGAGCGCGAGGATTCGCTGCCGGTTCTCGGCGCTGAAGCGCGCGCTCCCCCGGCGCAGGTCGCCCTCGGGGAACCCGCGGTCCGCCGACACCTTCCCGGTCAGCAGCCCCTGCTCCAGCGGCGAGTAGGCGAAGACCGCGATGTTGTGCTCCCGGCAGTAGGCGAGCTGCCCGTTGCGCTGCAGCCGCCGGTCCAACATGCTGAAGCGCTCCTGGTCCACATCGACCGGGCCCGCAACCTCGTACTCGCCGATCTGCTGCACGTCGCAGTTGCTGACGCCGATGGCGCGGATCTTGCCCTCGGCCTTCAGCTCCAGCAGGGCCTCCATCGTCTCCTCGCGCCGGGTGGTGGCCTCCTGCCAGTGGGTCTGCAGCAGGTCGATCCGGTCGGTGCGCAGGCGGCGGAGGCTCTGCTCGATCTCGTAGCGGATCGAGTCGCGCCCCAGGTAGCGATACACCGGCCCGGGCGGCCCGTCGAAGAAGTGGTCGCCGCGTTGCGTGTGCCAGACGATCCCGCACTTCGTGGCGAGGACTACCTCGTCCCGCCGCCCCTCGATGGCCTTCCCGCAGATCTCCTCCGACAGCCCGAAGCCATAGACGGGCGCGGTGTCGATGAGGGTGATGCCCTCGTCGATGGCCGTCTGTATTGCCGCGACCGCGGCCTCCTCGTCGGTCCCACCCCAGTTGAACCCCCCAATCGCCCATGCCCCCAGCCCGACGACGGAAGCCTCGATTCCCGATTGTCCGAGTGGTCGATGGCGCATGACGGCGTCCCTCCAAGGGTCAGGAGTGGGCGGTAATTCCACGAGTTCGTGATAGGCACCTCGGGCGGCAGGAATGCCTCTGTCAGCAGCGAAGACAGAGGAAGGAGCCAGCAGGCAGTCCGGGTGTCGTCAGTGCGGTTGGTTGAAGGGAGGGCGCGCAGTGTCCTCAGCAACGTATGGCTCAGCGCTGCTCTGCATGGTGTTGACTGGGACAGGGGCGTTGGCGGCGGGCTTCGCGCCGCTGGTCGAGGGCGTGGACTCCGTCTGCGTCCTGGCATCCCCCGGGCCCCTGTGGGCGCTCAATGGGGACGTGACCCCGATCGCTGGTTCCGATGCCGACTCCATGCCCCCAGGCATGCCGGTCGTGGTGGCGGTCGAGGTTGACGCGGGGAGGGTCGTCGCCTGCGGACACGAGCAGTTCCTGAGCAACGACAACCTGGGCCTGCGGGACAACCGTCGCTTCGCCGAGAACGTCGTTGACTGGCTCGTGGGCTCTCGCCCTCGCCGCGTCATCGCCACGACCGGCCACCAGGAGTGGTTCGGCGGCCCTAACTTCAGTGCCCTGAAGGCCGACCTGGAGTCCCGCGGCTATCAGGTGTCTCGCTATGCGGGAGCAATCACCCCGGATGTTCTGGCGAAGGCCGGTGTGGTGATCGTGGGCAATGCCTGGGGCACGATTGCTCCGGAGGAGGTCGCGGCGCTCGAGGCCTTCGTGCGCGGCGGCGGAGGGCTGCTGCTGGGGGGCCTGGGGTGGTCCTGGCAGGCGTACCAGGGCCCGCTGGACGCGTATCCGATGAACGAACTGGGCAGGCGCTTCGGGATCGAGTGGATCGACGGCTCCTTCTCCGATCCCACGGACTCCGACCAAGGCGCCCCGATCTTCCGCGTGTTCTACCCCGCGCTGTACCCGGCCACCATGTCACAGGCCTGCTCCTACATCGACAGCCTGACCGCCGCTCACCCGGTTGACCTGCCGGCCGCTCTGGAGGCGCAGCCCGGTCTCCGCAAGCGGTACCGGCTGGCCCATCTGGTGCTGGCGCAGGGCAGCCGGTACCTGACCTCAGGGAGCCCCCAGCGGCGGGAGCTGTACGCGTTCCAGCAGCGCCTGGTCACCACGTACCCGGCACTCTATGGGAAGTCCGTCGTGTACGATCCCGGCGCCCAAGCCGCGATGGCCTGGGCCCGTGAGCGCGCCTATTGCACGTTCGCCGACGCGCTGCCTCGCACGCCCCTCCGTAGTGTCGCCATCGCCGACGCCATGGGCCTCACGGGTCGGTACCGCGACCTCTGGGTGGAGTCGGGTGTCCTGCTGCTGGACAACAGCCGCTGTGACAGCGCGCAGCGGCAGTTCCTCTACCGGTATCTGAAGAGCCTGCCCTCCGGCCTGCACAACCTGCGCCGCATCGGTGTGGCGAGCTACGTCGGGCAGCCGGACCCCGGGCCGATGGCCGGTGACCTCCGGGACCTGGAGGGCCGGGAAGCGGGCATCAACCTGTGGGATGGGCGCATCGGCGACAGCCGTGAGAACTCGTTCCCGGGAGACGTGGCTCCCGGCAGGATCGATG
>VGFC01000080.1 GCA_016869045.1 Armatimonadota bacterium | reverse complement strand
CCTCCGCGCGCTGGACCTCCAGGGCATGCACGAGGAAGCGGCGGACGGCCTGGACCAGTGGCTCAGCCTGCCGCTGCAGCCGAGCGTGGTGCCGGGCCAGGGCGGGCACCACCCGCTATCGCGCCCGGACCGACCGCTGGGGCACTTCTCCGACGGGATCGGCTCCCTGACCCTCGCTCAGGGCCCGGACGGCGCCGGCGGCCACATGGATGGCGTGCATTCCATGGGCCCGGGAGCGATCGTCTTCGCCTTGGCCGAGCACTACCGGCTCACGGGCGACAGGGCCTGGCTGGAGACGGCGGCGCCGCGCATCACGGCGAATGCGGAGTGGATCCTCCGACAGCGGCAGCTTCTGGCCTCGGTCGTGCCCGGCGGAGAGCGTCTGTGGAGCCGGGGCTTGCAGCCCGCGCATGTGGTGACCCCAGACAGCCTGTGCATGCACATGCAGTTCTACGAGACCGAAGCGTACTACTGGCTGGCGGTGAAGCTCACGGCGGAGCTGCTGGCGGACGTGGACCCGGCAGCCAGCGGGCGACTGCTCGCGGAGGCCGAGGCCTACCGCAAGGACCTGCTGGCCGCCCTCGACCGGTCGATTGCGCTCACGCCCGTAGTGCCGGTTCGCGACGGCACGTACCACTCGTTCATCCCCTTCGCTCCGTACGTCCGTGGGTTCGCGTCGGGCGCGTGGGGTTGGCGACGCTGCCAGGGCCATGTCGGGGCGATCTACTGGGACACCGTGCAGTCCGCTGCTCCGCTCATCAGCCCCGCCGGGCTCCTCCCACCCGAAGACCCCCGCGTGCAGGGACACCTCGATGTCCTGGAGGACCGTCTCCTGCTGGAGAACCACAAGCTCTGGGACCGAACGGTCGGCTACGACCCCGAGAGGGACTGGTTCTCCCATGCCAGTTGGCAGTACCAGTGCGGGCTGGAGCGCCACGCGAACATCCACCTGGCGGCGGACGACGTCCCCTGCTTCCTGCGCTCGTGGCTGAACCAGTACGCCGTGGACATCATGCCCGGCGAGTACACCTTCCGCGAGCACACCACGGGCGGGCCGCCGGACAAGCTCTTCGAGGAGTCGGCCTTCCTCGAGCGCTTCCGGATGATGCTGGTCATGGAGGAGGGCGATCGGCTGTGGCTCGCGCGCGCGACGCCGCGTGCATGGCTTGCGCAAGGCGAGCGAATCGCCGTACGCAACGCCCCCACGCACTTCGGGCCGGTAGACTACGAGATCGTCTCAGACGTAGACCACGGCAAGATCACTGCGACGGTGCAGCTGCCCGAGCGCAGTAGGCCGGACGCCGTGCTCTTGCGCCTGCGGCACCCCACCCGGGCGCGCATGGGAACCGTCCTCGTGAACGGGAAGCCCTGGCGTGACTTCGACGCCGCGCAGGAATGCGTGCGCCTGGTTGGGCTGCAGGGGGTCGTCCGTCTCGACGTTGGCTACTGAGCCGCACGCCGCTGTGGGAGACTGGATCAATGAGCCTCGCTGCCGACTACCTTGCCGCCCTCGACGCCAACCTCGACGCCGTTATCGCGCACGAGACGCCGCAGCTGCGCGCCGCCGCCGCGCTCATCGCCGAGGCCCTTCGTGAGGGCCATAGAGCGTACGAGTACCTCGCCGGCCACCTGATGCCCTATGAGTCGGCGGTCGGCCGCCGCGGCAGGCACGACCTCCTTCTGCCTCTTGCGGAGAACGAGACGGACCGCCTTCAGCCGGGGGACGTGCTCGTGATGACCCATCAGTATGGCGTTCTGGAGCGGTACGTGGACGTGGCGATTGCTGCGAAGGAGCGCGGCGCGCGGATCATCGCCATCGCACCTCCGAGCGACCCCGCGAAGATCATCCGCACTCACCCGACGCAGACGTGGGTCGGCGACTACGCGGAGATCGCGATCGACACTCACATCCCTGAGGGCGATGTTGCTCTCGCGGGAAAAGAGGGACACCATACTCATTTGGCCGAGGTCCCGCCAAATGAGTATGGTGTCCCTCTTTTCCCGGGAGCCTGCCCGACCTCGGGCGTCATCCAGGCCCTCGTGCACTGGATGCTGGTGTGCGCTGTGGCCGAGAGGCGGGCGCGGTGAATCGCGCTCCTACTCGGCAGGCTCGATCCGCGTCTCCGCAATCCAGATCTGCGAGTCGCCTCCGCCGAAGCCCACGATCTGCCTGCCGACGCCGGCCTCGTAGAGCGCCGGGGGAATCTCGAACACCGCCTCCTGCCACTCCTCCTTTCCCGACGGTGTGAACGTGCCGATCCCGTTCCACTCCCCTCCCGACGTTCGGCCCGCACCGTGCCCCTTGCTGCAGATGGTGGGCGACACCGGTGAGGACTGGCCCCAGACGAGCATTCTCAGGCGCGTGGCCTTCGCCTTGTCCGGCACCAGGAGGTGCACGGTGGCCCAACCCGCGGCGCCGTCGCCCAGGCCGGTCTCGTCGGTGTTGCGGCAGGTCTTCCCGCCCTTCTCCTCCTCCCTGCCGAAGCCCGACCAGCGCATGCCGCCCGAGGTGGGTTCGCGTTCGAGGTCCGCCAGCGTCGGGCAGGAATGGGGAGTCCAGTCGTCGCCGACGCGCTGCGCGAGAGCACCGGCATCCGAGATCGCCATCTTCAGGTCCGCGAGGTCTCCGGTCTCCTCGTAGCGGCGGTAGGCGGCGACGTAGCCATAGCACGCGCGCGAAATCGCCCAGCGCTCCATCACCGCCTGCACGCGCGCATGGGTGGCCTCGTCGGCCCGGGCGAGCTTCGCGGCTTGCGCGAGCGCGGCGTTGGCCTGGGCGATGTGGTCCATGTCATACAGCCCGGCGGCCTCCGGGTTGGGGCTGTCGCGGTAGTGCTTCCCCGTCGCGAGGACCGCTTGCTCGATTTCGTTGTAGTGCGCCAACATCGCCTCGCCCGCGGGTCCGTAGAGCGTGCGGCACCATTCCGCGATCAGCGCGTCGATGTCTCGGCTCGGGTCCCACAGCATCTTCGCGGTGACCCAGTACAGCGGGCCCATGTACTCCCAGTTGGTCGCGCCCGACTGCGCGAGGTAGTTGCGGATGCCCGTCTCGTGCAGGAAGCGGATGTCATGGGGCATCAGCCGGAACACGGGCCGCCAGAACCAGTACCACATGCTCTTGTCGGTGTACGCATACACGCCCGCGTTCGGGCACTGCGGCACCCAGCCTCGCAGGCTCTCCAGGAAGCGCGCGTTCGCCTCGCACGCGGGGTCGCTCATCTGGTGCGCGTAGCAGGCCGGCGCGTAGTGGCAGATCAGCGGCATGACGTGCGGATCGACCCTCACCGACAGCGGCGGCGGCAGGTAGTTGACATACGACAGCGTGATGATCGTCTTGTCCGGGTGCTCGGCCAGCCCGCGCTCCGCCACCTGGTTCAGGAAGAGCATCAACCGGTCGGTCGTGACGGGCCGGCTGTCGTTCTCCGACCACTTGCGTCCCGCGCCCAGCTCGTCATCGACCTTGCGGCAGCTCTCGCACTCACACCATCCGTACCCGTCGTCCGGCGCGACCGAGATGACGCGCGCCTCCGGATGTTCGTCGAAGTAGCGGTCCACCTTGTCGGCGACAAAGCGGATCACGTCCGGGTTCGTGGTGCAGAGCTGCCCGTTGCCGATCGAGATCGGCTGGCGCTTGCCGGCGATCAGCGGGAAGTACTCGGGGTGCGCCTCGAAGTAGTCCTTGGGCGGCATGAGGTCCGCGAAGGAGTGGATGCCCCGGCCGATCCCGGGCGGGAAGTACGCGAGGTCGCCATCGACCTTGTCGGCCCACTCCGCGGGAAACAGCCCGTTGATCCGATTGCGCAAGGCCCAGCGCGCCGTCTCGTCGTTGCGCACGAAGAACATGCGCAACCGAAAGGCGGGGCTCTCCGTGCGGGTCGTCTCGCGGACGGTCAGTGTCTCATGCTTCGGGGCGATCGTGCCGTTCTCTGCCGGCGTAAGCCAGTGCACGCCGACCTCGCGCTCCAGGAAGTCGTACACGGCATAGAGGTTCGCCAGGGGATTGTGTCCGCGGAGCACGATCCGGTCCCCGCCGATGTAGACCTCGAAGCTGTCGGCGGGCAGATTGGCGAGCGATGGCCTCTCCCTCGCCGCCTGCGTGTCACCGACGAAGATCGGGATGCCCGTGACAGGCTGCCCCTCCTCGACCACGGGCAGTTCACCCCCCGTGCTCAGACGCAAGTGATCCACGAGTTCCTGCGCGGCGAACTGGTGGCCGGGCGAGGGGTCCGGAGGGATGACGACGGTGGCTCCGGGTGCTCCCGCCGCAGCAAGCGTCAGGTCAGCACTTGCCCGCCCGGCTGAGAGCAGACACGCGAAGCAGAGAGCGATCATAATACCCACCTGCCTTCGCCGGCAGGTTCGGCGGTATGCGCCGGAGGGCCTCCGGTGCTGCTGATCTGGGGGCACGGACGACAACAGCTGTCGTTGGCCGGCAGTAGTGGCCCTGTCGCGCGCTCAGGCGTAGATCCCGGTCTGGAGGGTGTGATGCCCCTCGCTGGGCCAGAGCCTCACGTACTCGCGCCCGCCGGCGTCCCCGAGGCCCGGCAGGTGCGGGTAGAGGCCGAACTCCAGCCGCGACGACAGCGGATCGACGGACCACGGAGGGGGCTGGGCGATCGCGGCGCAGAGATCCCGGGCCCAGAGCAGGGCGGCCGCCTGACGCAGGTTCTCACGAACGTCGGCGGACAGCTCACGTACGGAGACCGACTCGGGCCGCCCCATGCGCTGGCGCTGCTCGTCTGTGAGCCCGGCCTCGGCGGCCCGGAAACGGTCGGCCGCCTGTGCCGTGAGTTCGGTCTCCAGCGGCTCGGCGTCGGCGGGCAGGGCGGCGGCCAAGGCGCCGTGCACCTCCGTAGCCGCCCGGGCAACGTCCATGACGTCGCCCGAGATCGAGGCCAGGAGTTGGCTCACGTCACGGACCTCCCTCCGCCGCTCAGGTACCGGCGCCGCCGGTGCGTTGCCGACCGCGAACTGCCGCATGTGGATGCGCCCGGACGTGCCAGGCACGTTCGCCAGCCACACGGCCAACGGGCGGTCGGTGGGCTCCCACGTCAGGCGGACCCACAGGCAATCGAGGTCCGGGACCCACGGTGGCGGGCTGACTTCCCCGAGGAGGTGGAGGAGCTGCGTAAGGTGGATGGCCTCCACGGCCAGCTTCTGCTCGCGCTCGGGGAACTCGCTCACGGGGAACACGGGGGCCTGCCCATGCTCGCGCAGCGGCTCGGCCGCGTCCGGACGGGCGGCCATGACCTCGCGCCACAGCGCGTTGCGCCTCCGGCTGAGGCGATCCGTGATCGGGTCGAGGTCTGAAGGCAGCACCTCCCGGAGGTCCCGCACCAGCCCCTCGACCCCGCTGATGACCCCGTGGCGGAAGCCCGCCGGTAGACGTTCGCGTGAGAAGGCATCTCCCACCGTCTGCGTCACCTCCGTCCGGAGCCGGGCGCGGGCGCGCGCCAGACGGGTCTTCACCACGTCGGCGCTGTGCCCCACGAACTCGCCGATCTCCGCGTGGGTGTAGCCGTCGATGTAGTGCAGCGTCAGCGCCAGGCGGTCGGGCTCGCGCAGGCCCGCCAGGGCGTCGTTCACTGCGAGCGCGAGGTCGCTCGGGTCGCGCGCAACGCGAGGGGCCGAAGCGTCCGCAGGGGGGCGACGGCGGCGGGCGCTCGACCGATGGGTGTTGGTGGTGATCGTGCGCAGCCAGTTGGGGAAGCGGCCGGGCTCGCGGAGCTGGGCCAGCCGCTCGTAGGCCCTCACGAAGGCCTCCTGTGTCAGGTCGCGCGCGTCCTCGAAATCACCGGTGAGGTGATAGGCCAGCCCATAGACCATGTCACGGTAGCGATCGACCAGCTCTCCGAAGGCCGAGCGGTCGCCGCGCCGTGCTCGTTGGACCAGGTCCACAACGGAAGGCAGTGGTGTAGCCATGGCCTCTCCCACCATGAAGACGCGCCCGGGGGGCCGGAAGTAACGGCGTCGGCTATGGCTGTGGTCAGTTTGTGCGTTCGCGCGGGGAGTTCGAACCCGCCCCGAGACGGGAACGGCCAGGACGGCAGCCGCGGGCCCGGCGGCCAAGAGGTGCGGTTGCGGCGTAGCGCGAACCGGAAGCCGACTGCTGTAGCGGAAGGAGGAGTCACCGTGAATGATGCGCGAACCGACCGACGTACGTTCCTGAAGACTTCGGCCGTCGCTGCCGCAAGCCTGGCCGTCCCCTTGGCCTCCCCTCGCGCGCAGGGCTCCAACGAGCGGTTCGTCTTGGGGCTGATGGGCGTCGGCGGACGCGGGCGGTTCCTGGCGGACTGCCTGGTGCAGCGCAAGGACTGCGAGATCGCCTACGTGTGCGATGTGGACTCGCGGCGGTTCGGGGATGCAGTAAAGGCCATCGAGAAGGCGCAGGGCGCCGCGCCGAAGACGACGATGGACTTCCGCACGATGCTCGACGACAAGGACGTGGATGCCCTCGTCATCGCGACGCCGGATCACTGGCATGCGCTGCCGACGATCATGGCCTGCCAGGCGGGGAAGGACGTGTACGTCGAGAAGCCGGCGTCGCACAACATCTGGGAAGGCCGCAAGATGGTGCAGGCCGCGCGGAAGTACGAGCGCATCGTGCAGCTCGGCACGCAGACGCGCAGCGCCGACTATGCCATCGCGGCGGCGGAGCACATCCGCTCGGGGCAACTGGGAGACGTGCACTACGTGCGGGTGCTGAACATGAAAGAGCGCGGCACGATCGGGAAGCAGCCCGATGGCCCCGCGCCCGAGGGCGTGGACTACGACACGTGGCTCGGGCCCGCGCCCAAGCGCCCGTTCAACCCGAACCGCTTCCACTATGCGTGGCACTGGTTCTGGGACTACTCGGGCGGCGACATCATCAACGACGGCGTGCATCAGCTCGACCTCGCGCGCTGGCTGATCGGACAGAGCTACCCCAGGTCGGCGGTCACCACCGGCGGCATGTACTTCTTCAACGATGACCAGGAGTGCCCCGATACGCAGTGCGTGCACTTCGAGTTCGACAAGCTGACGATGGTCACCGAACTCGCGCTGTGGACGCCCTACATGAAGAAGGAGGAGTGGGCACACCGGGACCTGCCGGACTTCCCGAACTGGACCTTCGACGCGACGCGGGTCGAGGTCTTCGGCACGAAGAACCTGATGTACATCGGCCGCCATGGCGGCGGCTACCAAGTCTTCGACGCGGACTGGAAGGCCATCGCCGATGGACCGGGGCGTCACCCGCATGTCCCGCACCTCGATAACTTCTTCGAGTGCTGCCGCACGCGCCAGAGGCCGAACGCCGACATCGAGGAGGGGCATCGGAGCACGATCCTGTGCCACCTGGGGAACATCTCGTACCGGCTTGGTGGGCGGCGCCTGCACTTCGACCCGGCCTCGGAGCGCTTCATCGACGATGACGAAGCGAACGCCCTCGCGAAGCGCATCGGGCGGGAGCCCTGGTCGATCCCGGAGGGAGTGTGAACCACCATGGACCGGCGGAGCTTCGTCGTGGGCAGCGCCGTCGCGGGCTTGGGGTTGGCGGCGGGAGTGCGCGCCGCTGAGCCACCGGCCAGGCCGTTCGTGGTCTTCACGAAGCACCTGAAGGAGTTGTCGGTCGAGCAGCTCATCGAGGCGATGAAGTCCATCGGCGCCGACGGGGTGGACTTGTGCGTGCGGCCGGGATACCCCGTGAACCCGGACAACGCGGCGGAGGCCCTGCCGAAGGCGGCGGAAGCGTTCCGGGCGGCAGGCCTGTCGATCCCGATGGTGACCACGCCGACGGATCTCACGAATGCCTCCGCGCCTTATGCGGAGGCGCTCTTCAAGGCGTGCGGCGAGGCGCAGGTTCCGCTGGTCAAACTGGGCTACTGGGCCGCGCCGAGCGATGCGTACTGGTCCGTGTTGGAGAAGATGCAGGCGGATGTCCGAGGCTTCGCAGAGCTCGGAAGGCAGTGGGCTGTGAAGCCCTGCCTCCACACACACAGCGGGAACAACATGGGGCTCAACGCCGCGGCTCTGATGCACGTTCTGCGGGACTTCCGGCCCGAGGAGGTCGGTGCATACGTCGATGTGGGTCACCTCGCCGTGTGTGGCGAGTCGCCGGCGCTGGCCTTTGCGATGGCGGCGGAGTGGCTCGCGGCAATCGCGGTCAAGGACATGGACCGCGCGAAGACTGACAAGGGCACGCAGGTGCGCTCGGTCGTCATGGGCCAGGGCTTCGTCGATTGGCCGCAGGTCATGGGTTGGCTGGTGAAGCACGACTTCCGCGGGCCGCTGTCGTTCCACTGCGAGTTCCCCGCGGACACGACCGATGCGCTGCTGGAACAGGCGAAGCAGGACATCGCGTATCTCAGGGGGAAAAGAGGGACACCATACTAATTTCGCGTGACGTCTGCGAAATTAGTATGGTGTCCCTCTTTTCCCCCTCCGCGGAGCACGCAAGATGAACGGGCTTCCGCTGCATACACTGCAGGACATCTGGGGGAACATCGTCGGCAAGTTCCCGAACAAGACTGCCGTGATCTGCGAGGGGCAGGCATACACGTACCGCGAGATCGACGCGCTGATCGCGCGCGCGGCTCAGGTGCTGCGGGGGGAGTTTGGGCTCAGGAGGGGCGACCGGGTCGCGGTGGCGATGCCGAACTCGCTGGAGTTCTTCATCGCCTACTGGGCGACCGTGCTGTCGGGCGGGGTGATCGTGCCGATCAACACGCGACTGCGCGCGGAAGAGATGGAGTACGTGCTGCAGAACGCGGATGCGAAGGCCCTGATCGTCCACAAGCAGGTGTGGTCGGCGGTTGAGCCCGCGCTGGGGAAGGCCGATGGGCAGGCGCTGGTGACGGTCGAGTTCGAGCTGGGGAGGCACACCATGTGGGCGGACCTGATGGCGGGTGACGAGGCGGCGCCGGCGGCGGAGGGCGTGGCGGAAGAGGACCTGGCGGTCATCGCGTACACCTCGGGCACGACCGGCCAGCCCAAGGGCGCGATGATGAACCACGGGAACATCCTGTTCAACGTGAAGAACTGCCTCGTGGCCCACAGCTTCCGGCACGAGGACGTGCACCTGCTCGTCGTCCCGATGTTCCACTGCACGCCGCTCTACAGCCTCTTGCCCTCGTCGGCGTACCTGGGCTCGACGATCGTCATCGCGCCGCAGCCGCAGATCACGCTGGTCGCGAAGCTCATCGAAGAGCACCGGATCACGACCTTCATCGGCGTGCCCACGCTGTTTCACTTCCTGGTGACGATGCGCGACTTCGAGCAACACGACTTCTCGAGTCTGAAGATGATCGCGTACGCAGGGGCGACGATGCCGGTGCAGACGATCCGGCGGCTAAAGGAGCGGCTGCCGTGGGTGGAGACGCGGAACTTCTTCGGGCTGACGGAGACGACGTCCGTGACGCACGTGCTGCCGGCGGCGGACGCGCTGACGCGCGGGGACTCGGTCGGCAAGGCCCTGCCGGATGTAGGCGTGATGATTGCTGACGAGGAGGGCAAGCCGGTACGACCTGGGGAGATCGGGGAGCTGTGCATCCGCCGGGAGAACGTGGTGCCCGGCTACTGGAACCGGCCGGGGCTGCTCGAGGAGTCGATCCGCGACGGGTGGTTCCACACAGGCGACCTTGCGATGGAGGATGACCAGGGGTACCTGTACTTGCGCGGACGCTCAAAGGACATGATCATCGTCGGCGGCGAGAACGTGTACGCGAACGAGGTGGAGGCGGTGATCATGTCACACGGGAAGGTGATGGAGTGCGCGGTGATCGGGATCGAGGCGACGGGCGTGCGCGCTTACCTGGGAGAGCTGGTGAAGGCCGTGGTCGTGGCCGAGGAGGGCGCGGACCTGAGCGAGGCCGAGGTCAAGCGGCACTGCGCGCAGCACCTGGCGAGCTACAAGGTGCCGCAGGTCGTGGAGTTCCGCACGGAGTTGCCCCGCAACCCGTCGGGGAAGGTGCTCAAGCGGGACCTGAAGTAGGCAGGGCCGCACACGTCGCCTGCCGGCGATGGCAGGCGCGGTATGCAGCCCTTCCCAACGACCAGCGGCAGCTACTGCTGCGGCGTTGCGCCACCACCGGGAGGCCCGACGGGAGCCGGTGCGGCACCCGGCGCGCCACCCGGAGCACCCGGGGGCCGGAGGTTGGCCAGGCCCGCCGGCTTGAGTTGGACCTGGGCCACTTCCTCGAGTGTCTCGGCATTGAACTTGAAGAGCGTGCCCATGTAGACGACGTACACGCTGTCGCCGGCGACGGCGATGGCCGTCCCGCCGCCCATGCGGCCCATCATCCCCATGAAGTCGCCGCCCCGTCCGCCGCCGGGCCCACCGAAGCCGCCACCGCCTCCGGGTCCGCCAAAGCCGCCGGGAGCGCCGCCCGCAGGTGGCTGGGCGTAGACGCCCAGAGCGGTCGCGAGCATCGCCAATCCCACGATTCCAACAACGAGCAGTACGAGAGTCTTGCGCTGCATTCCTCGACTCCTCCCTGAAACCGGATGTAATCCGTAGACGTTGGCGACGCAGAAGTTCCTCAGTCGCCGAAGGTGCCCTCTTCGCACCCCGGCGCCTACCTCAGACGGACGTCGTCGATGTCGGTGAGTTGGCTGTAGTCGCAGATGGTCGCCATGGCATGGCTGACGGTCGCGATGCGGGCTTCCTCGACGGCTGCGATGGCATTCAGCCCGGCGCACACGATCATGCCGCAGCGGCCCAGGCCCACCTGCGCCTCGCAGAGGGGCTGGGAGGCCCCGCCGACCGCGAGTACGCCGTGTAGGCCCGCGCGCTGAGCGCGATCAACCAGGTCGATCACATGCTCGCGCGCGACTGCCGGGAACTCACGAAAGCCCGCGCCGACAATCCCCGCCCCGCGCGAGACGGCGTGGGCTACGGACGTCTGCCCGCCCTTGATGAAGATCTGCAGAGGGTCGAGCGACGTCGCCCCGTACTGCACGAGATCGACGAATCGCGTGGGCTCGTAGCTCTCGACCGCCAGCAGCCCGCCGAAGACGGAGTGCACGGGGATTCCGTGGCTGTAGAGAATGCCGTTGATGGTGACGCTGCACACGGTGCCCATCCCGAGCATCTTCTCAGGCACGACGTGGTCGCCCAACCGCCCCCCGGGCGGCACGATGGCAATCCGGCGGCACGTGCAGAAGCGCGAGGCCAGGGAGGCGCGCATCACGCCGAGCGCACGCTTCGCGTGCTCGACCGGCACGTGAGAGACGTTCATGACGATGCTGCCCTGACCCGTCTGCAGGTCGAAGCTCATGAGGTAGGCCAGGGCTTCGAGGCGCGCGAAGACAAGCCCCACCTTGTCGGCGACGTGCGCCTGAGCGACCTCCCGTCGCCCGCGCTCAGTGATCTTGCGGCCCGCTCGGCCGAGGGGCGCCGTGTAACCGTCCAGGTCCAAGTGCTCGAGGTGGTAACGCACCGCGCGTTCGGTCAGGTCCACCCCGTAGGTCTCCAGCGCCTCGGCAATCGCTCCGGCGCCCATTGCCTCGCCGGCGCCGTCCAGAACCCGGAGTATCGCCAGTGATTTCCGGCTGATTTCCGGCAACCCGATCACCTCCAGCGCAGGCCCAGACCGGTCAGCCTTCCGCCGGATTGGATCTTAGCACTCATGGGCCACAGTTTCAAGTCCGAAGACCCAAACCAAACGGCCCAAGTCTGCCGGATTCCGGCGGTTGAGCCCGGAAGGCAGCGTAGGTAGGATGACCTCACGCTTGCCTGCGCGAGTCCCGCAGGGCGCGTTGACACCACACCCGGATCCCAGAAGGAGACGGCCGTATGAGAGCCTTACGCATTCTCGCAATCTGTGTCGGGCTGCCGGTCGCGTCGACCTCACTTGTCAATGCCACACCGTCCACGATCATCTACATCCCCTCGACCGACACGCTGGCGAAGGGCACGGTGCACCTGGACTACGACACGCTCTTCACTGTCGGTCGGGGCAAGGGCAACTCGACGGCCGCCTCCATTGGCGCCCTGTACGGCGTCACGGACCGGCTTGAGGTCGGCCTGGACTACCTGACCAGCACGGGCAACCCTTTGGTCGGAAACGCGAAGTACAAGGTGTGGAACGACGACCGCTTCGCCGTTGCCGTCGGGGCGTGGCTCCTGGGGGATGAGGGCACGACGGGCGTGAACCAGGTGTATGGTCTTGCGAGCTACAACTGCAAGGATGGCCGGTTCGCCGCCGGCTTCGCGCACGGTAGCAAGACCACCCTCGGCACCGACGAGGACCAGTTCTGGCTGAGCTATGACAAGGTGCTCAACGACAGGTGGTGGGTCGGGGCGGACTACGTCAGCGGCGACAGCGCAATGGGCAGCCTGAACCTGGGCGTCGGCTACACGCTCGCCGACAACGTGAGCATGATTCTGGGGTGCGACCTCTACAACGCGTCGGGGGCCAACGACACGGTGACAGTGCAGTTGGACGCGAGCTTCTGAGGGCCACGAGGACGACGCCTCCAGGGACGGACACCGGGACTCCCACAGAGCCCGAGTTCCGGTGCTGGCGCCTTCTCAGCCAAGGCCCCACCAGCGGCGGAGAAGCCAGTCGAAGGCAAGGACAAGGACCAACGCTGCGAGAGCCCAGGCACTGCGAGCCCAGGCGAGATGGAGCGTTGTCCGGCGCTCGCGCGGAGTGAGGTTGAGCACCTGAGCGACGCGCGCGGCCTGGTCCGCAGGCAGATAGGCGCCGCCCGAAGCGTCGGCCAGAGCGCGAAGGAAGGCCGCGTCCTGCGCGGGCTCCGTCAGCTCCAGATGAGACGGCTCGACCGCGACCTCGCGGCTGTCGGCGCCGATCCTGGCTCCGCGCAGCGTGGCCGTAGCAGTCAACCCGACAGCCCCGGGTGCGGTGAGCGGCAGGCCGCCCTCGTAGCGGCCCGGCGAGCCGGCGGTCTCGGTGAGCGAGACCTCGCGGATCCCGCCTCCCTCGCACGCGACCACAACGCGCGCCGAGGAGAGGGGGCGGAATCCCTCATCGGTCACCTGCGCCACGAGGCGGGCGGTCTGTCCGACCTCGTAGACGTCGCGATCCGTCTCCAGCGCGACCGGCGTGCGGTTGGGCGGTGTGGTGAGCCAGGCCGCGATGATCCGCCAGAAGGCGCCATGGCCCTTGCGCGAGGCCTCGGTGGCGTCGCGGCTGAGCACCCAGCGGTGCGTGCCGCCGGTCAGCAGGCAGAGGGCGCGGCCGCGACCGTAGCGCTGCACGGTCACCAGCGGTGCGCCCTGCTCCGTGCGCAGGAGGACCGAGGCCCCGGGCCGGACGCTCTCCACTGGGTTCAGGCCGTCAAGCAGCGGCATTGCGGGCCAGCCCGGGAAGTCCTCATCGCGCTCGATGTCGGCGACCGGCGGGAGGGCGCTCGCGTCGCCGCTCTTGGTCGCCTTGACGGGAACGGATGAGTAGGCCGCGGGGCTCCCAACGCGTATGCCGAGAGCGGGCGCCAGACTCGTGGAGGCATACCCACCGAAGCCGTCGGCGCCGCCGAGCACGCCGAGCCCGCCCCCGCGCTCCGCCACGAAGGCGACGAGGGCGGACAGCTCCGGACCCGTGAGAGCGGAGGCGGGCACGTCCTGGAGGATGACGGCATCGTTCGCGTTCAGCTCTCGGCTCGACGGCAGTCGCCGACCGGCCGACGGAGAGCCGACCGGCGCGAAGCCCTCGCCAGACTTGCGGACGACGCACGTGACGCGGACGTCGGTCAGCGACTCGAGGGCGCGGAGGATGAACTTCAGCTCGGTGCTCGGGCGCCCGGCGACGAGCAGCAGCTTCGTCTCCCCCGGAGTGACGCGGAGGAAGAAGGTGCGGTCGTTGTTCGCCCGCGTCCACTCGCCCGGCACGGGAGCGACCGTGACGCGGCAGCAGTAGACGCCGGGCCTGCCGGGCCGAAGCGTGAACTCCGCGGACGCGCCCTTGCCGGAGACGAGGTCCACCGTCCGCCCGTCGGTCGGCAGGCCCTCGCCGGAGAGGGTGAGGCGCGCCGTGCTCCGGCCAAGACCGTGCGTCGCGATGACCACGGACACGGTGCACGCAGTGTTGGCCTTGACCACCTTCGGCGCCTCGACCCGGGCGATCCGGACGTCCGGCGGGCGCTCCGTGCTGCCGACCCCCACGCAGGTCACAGGCACCCGCGTGCGGGCCAGCCAGGCCAGCGTCGCTTCGCGCTCGGGACCGCGGTTGGCGGCGCCGTCGGTGAGCAGCAGCACACCATCGGGAAGGCCGGCGGGACTCGCCTGCATGGCGCTACGCAGGGCGGCGTCCACGTTGGTGGCGGAGCCCTCGGGATCGCCCGCGAGCGGGAGCCGGGCCTCACCCGTGGTGTCCGCAAAGGCGAGGCAGCGGGTCTCGGCCTGCGCCAGGGCGTCGCCAATCGGGCTGGAGCGCTGCAGCGCCGTGCGGACCCACTCGAAGCGCGAAACGCCGCCCGGCCCGTCCGGCAGGGCCATGCTCGCTGACCGGTCGGCCAGGACGACGAGGCGCGGTGAGGAGCGCGTTGCGAACGACCGCTGCGCGATCGGGTTGAGGACCATCACCAGCAGGCAGGCGAGTGCGAGGGCGCGGAGGACGACGAGGACCAGGCGACGAGGGGGGTCGGCGCCGTGGAGGCGGCGCCAGGTGAGCCATAGGGCGACGAGCGACGCGATGGCGGCGAGGGAGAGCGTGATCGCGGATGCGAGAGCCGTCATGGGGCGGCGCGTGAAGGCATGCGCGCCAGGGCGCGCGCGATCCCAGGCACGGCAACGGCTAGCTCGGATCGGGCCAGTCGCCGCCGGCGGCCTTGCGGTCCGGGTGGTAGCACTGGCCGAGCTCCTGCGTCTGGCCGGGCGGGGCCGAGCCGCCGGACTGGTTCAAGAATGGCCCCGTCCCCTCCCTGAACCACTTGGCGTGCCCGTCTACGTACAGGAAGTTCTTGCCCTTCATGTGGAACAGCACGTCGCTGTAGTCCGACTGCTCGTTGGAGCCGTGGGACTGCCGTACGTTCTCGCCCATCGCGTCGCCCCAGGAGCCGGGCAGGTTCTTCCCCTTCTCGAACAGCAGCACGACGCCGGACTGGTTCGCGATGTTCTCGGCGCGATCACCGAGGTAGTAGGTGATGGAGGGGTTCGACCGGTCGCGGACGTGTCTCATGCAGTATGCCGTCACCGCGAACGCGCGCCTGTCGCGCCCGAAGGGGTTGTCGGGGCAGGTGAGGATGTCCTTGTTGCGCAGGTCTTCCTGGATGCTGAGGTCCCAGGTGACGACAAACGACTGGGGCGCGTTCTTCTGCGGATCGGAGAGCGGAGCGCCCCAGTAAGGATGGCTCTGGCTGAAGGAGGGGAAGTAGTTGTTGTAGTCGGCCGCGTAGAGTTTGAGGGCCTGGCCGACCTGGTTCATGTTGCTGTTGCAGCGCGTTCGCCGGGCCTTGTGTTTGACGACGGCGAAGACCGGGAACAGGATGGCGGACAGCACAGCGATGATGGCGATGACAATGAGGAGCTCCATCAAGCTGAAGCCGCGACGCGTGCGTCTACGCACAGGCATTCGGCCACCTCCGAAGCTGAGCTAGACCGACGAACTGACGGGGGCGACCGCAACGCGACCGCCCCCGGAACACTACGACGCTGGGCGCTGGGCCTCGTCCGCGTTACTCGAGCGGCCAGTCGTCCGCGACGCCGCATTGGCCGGGGTCCCCACCCGCCTGGCCATTGACGGTGTTGTTCTCCTTGAACGGCCCCGCGCCGATCGCGTACCACTTCGTATGACCATCGACGAAGGCGAAGTTGTTGCCGTTGTTGTGGCGGGGGTTCACGGCGCCCCTCGGCTCGTAGTAGTCGCTCTGCCCCGCCTGCATGTACTCCTCGATGGACGCGTCAGCACAGTGGCCGGGACCATAGCCGCCCTTCTCAGCGAGCAGAACGGTATTCGCCGGCGCGTAGTACAATCCCTCGTAGTTCCAGATGTTCCAGGTGTTGGTGTTGGCGTCGTAGTAGAGGGTCGTGTAGCGCGTCTGTGAGTAGCCGCGGCGTCGTTCGCTGTGGCCCGTGGCAGCGCAGCCCGACTTGTTGTCGGGGCAGACCAGGATCTCGGTGTTCTTCATGTACGGAATGAGCGCCTGGTCCCACGTGATGTCCTGGAGCGCCGGAGGCGGCTGCCAGTTGGTCGTGGCGATCGTGAACTGCTCGTCGTTGTCCTGGCTGTACATCAGCATGGCCAGGCCGAGCTGCTTCAGGTTGGAGAGGCAACTGGTCTGCCGGGCCTTCGCACGGGCGCGCGAGAAGACCGGAAACAGGATCGACGCGAGGATCGCTATGATCGCGATGACGACGAGCAACTCGATGAGGGTGAACCCTCTCCCAACATGCCGGTGTGCGGCTTTCATCGACGTCTACTCCCTCCATCGGGCGGAACGCCCCGGCTCTGCGGGAGACCATCTCAGCGCGGTCCGGGGAGGTTGCCCCCAACGTCGATCCGTCACACGCTGATATGATAACCCTGACTCCGACTAACTAAACGTCCGTGGTCAATGTAGGTTCCGGCCGTAGGAGGCCTCCGAAAGGCACGCGCCGTGAACCACCGGCCGTAGGAGGACAGGCATTCCTGCCTGTCCTCCGCCTACCACGACCGACGCCAGGCAAGCGCCAAAACGGCCGGTCGCGCAGGTGCGCGACCGGCCGTCGAGGGCGCAATGTCAGTAGGGCAGCTGCGACACAGATTTCGCGATCAGGGCCACCGCCACGGTGCCCATGCCGATCAGCCCCATCCCGCAGGCAAAGCCGGCGTTGAGCACGGCGGCATACTGCTTCCAGCGTTTCTGCCCGTAGCGCCGCTCGAAGTAGAAGCGACTGAGCACGGCGCCCAGCATCATCGGGAAAACGCCGTGCGGCATCGTGCCGAGGCCTTGCACGAACCCGTACACCAGCATCGTCGGCAGGCGGAGCGCCGACAGGACGACGAAGGCAACGATACCGAAGCCGAAGCCCCCGAACACGTACGGCACGTAGAACGCCTGGCGGAAGAGGCTGTGACCGCTGGTGGTGGCGGTGAGCCAGAGCCCCTGCTGCAGGGCCTGGAGGTGCCACATTTTCTGCGCGAAGGGGTAGCTCACCGAGGGGATTGGCGCCAGTCGCCAGATGAACTGCCAGAAGAGGAGGCTGCAGCCCACCGTGATTGGCAAGATGAGCAGCTCCGCCTTGATCACGCTGGTGAACTTGGTCCCTGTCAGTTGGATGACACGGAACTGAGACGCCATGCCTCCGTGCTGGAAGTCGGGGATCGGCGCGAACCAGATGTCAACCCCCTTGTAGCCCGACAGGATGATGACCCCCTGCTTCACATACGGCAGCGTCACCCACTGCCCCACCATGCCGAGCATCCGGGCGTCGATGTAGGAGTTGATCGGTGTGAAGATGAAGCCGAAGAAGATGACCCACAGGATCGGGAAACGCGGGACCAGCCGCCAACTCAGGACCACATAGATCAGAGTCGAGGTGACGAAGAGCCCAATGGCGATCCACAGCGGGATGTCGCCCCGTCCCGGAGGCGGTCGCCAGCTACCCGAACCCCCTTCGACGGCCCCGCTCTGCGCCCGTCGTTCGCGGATGATGGAGCTGATGACGCTGTAGATGCCGATGGCGGCGATGGCGAAGGCGATGCCGATGCCGGTAGACAGGAAGAAGTCGATGCTGTTGGCGAAGCTCGTCTCGATCGTGTCCATCCCGGGCCGCCAGTGTTTGAGCACGCCCATGCGGAACAGGGCCGGGCACAGCGCCAGGCTGATGACCGCCTGGGCGAAGCTCCCGACGGCGGCGAACCACGGCACCACGAAGCCTCCAAGCACCGAGCCCAGGTCACACACAAAGCCCGTCGGCGTCGCCGGCAGGAAGTGCTCCGTGTTGCGCGTGAGGTCCACGAACGGGATGGGGATCAGCTGCAAGGGCTTCTGCAGGACGGCGCCGGTCAGCGTCGGGATGCCCACGTAGAAGAGGCCGAACACCAGCCCGATCATCGAGCCGATCGCGAACATCCTCCACCGCCACGTCTCCGTCTTCGTCGTACTCTCCGCGAGGGCCATGGCGCCCTGGGCTCCGATCGGCGCGAAGGGGAAGGGCAGACGCTCGACGTCGGACGTGATCCGGAACAGAGCGTACCCCGCCCCGAACCAGTTCATGCGGCTGATGATCTGACCCAGGAGCAGGAGGCCGATCGGCAGATACCAGTCGGGATGGAAGAAGGTCCGCTGCAGGAGCGCCGGGGAGTCCGCGGCCGGTACCACCCAGCGCGGAATCTGGTCGGAGAGGCCAAGGCTGCGCGCCGCGGGAGACCCAACGAAGTACGAGTCCCAGATCTTGCCGGCGAACACCCCGCCATTGGCCAGGGCCCCCGCCACGTACAGCAGGATGTAGATCTGCTTCGCGTTCAGCCGCACAAACGAGCGGCGCGCGATCTCAGTGAAGAGGATGACCGTGGTCCACTGCGCCGCAGGCCCGAGGCTCTGGCCGGCCACCAGGCTCAGGTAGATCGCGCCGGGCAGCATCACGAAACCGATGAAGAGCCCGGCGATGATCGAGATGGCGCCGAAGCCCTCCTCGTACTCGGTCGGCTCGTCCATCAGGGACCGGTAGAGTTCGATCTCTTTGTCGAGGACAGGACCTGCCATAGAGTTGACCCCTGAGATGGCTATCGGGACTCGGATCCCGGCCTACGAACGACAGCTCACGCACCGCCCGCCGCGGACTCGTCCAGCGTGCCCGCGAGGAAGTCGCGCCCCCGCTGGCCGTACTGCGCCTTGAGACCGGTGGGGAACGTGCGCCAGAGCAGGTACTGCTTCCGGAGCATGTTGACGAAGTTGCGCGTGACGCGGATCCAGGAGGATTCGTCGCCGCTCTCGCGCGCAATGACGGCGCGAATCACGAAGACCTCTTCCTCGTCGGGTGAGGGCTCCGTCCGCAACGTCAGGCGCTCTGAGACCCCAAGGTCATACGGCGCCAACCAGACCATCAGCCCCAACTCGTAGGCGTCGCCGGCGGGCGTCGCTTCGGCGCCGAGACGTATGTCACCTGTGGAGAAGTGCCCGAGCGAGTAGTCGGCATGGGCCTCCAAGTACTCCCGCAGGAACATGTTCACCCCCAGCGCCTGGTCGCCGGTGACGGTGAAGGGGAGGACCATGTCGAGCTTGTCGTCCTGGGGGTCGGGCAACCGCCAGCGGCGCTCGATTCCCGGCACGGCGATCTCCGAGGCCTTCTTCGCCGGGAACAAGACGGAGCCCAACACGGTGGCCATGATGATGAGCGTGCTGATCACCGCGGCCAGGGAGGAGTAGTTGAGGTTCAGACCCGTCATCAGGTTGTAGTGGCTGAGGAACTTCGAGAGGGTCTGACCGAAGAGGTAGCCCGCAATGGCGCCCAGGATCGCGTAGACGCACGCCTCAGCGATGAAGAGTGAGGCGATGTGCACCGGCGCAAGGCCAAGAGAGCTGTAGATCCCGATCTCCTTCGTGCGCTCGTAGACCGAGCCGAGCATCGTGTTGAGAACGATGCAGGCGGCGATGAGGATCGGGATGACGAGGTCGGAGGCCCCGCGGAAGCCCGTCGAGGCGACGGCGCTGCACAGGTAGGTCTCCCCATCGATCCCTGCGTAGATGTTCAGCTCGATGCGGTTCATCAGGTTCTGGACGCGCTCGTTGATCTCCTTGCGGTCCAGGCCGTGGAGTCCGATGGCCACCGAGCGAAGGTTGCCGCCGACGTTCATCGCGTAATGGTAGGGGACCAGCAACACGGCGTCGGGCGCGAGGTGAATGTACTCGCGCAATTCGTCTTCGGACCGCTGCCCGCCCGAGGCCTGCTGCTGGGCCTGCTGCTCCTGCATGAGGAGATAGTCCACGGGCGTGATCGGCTCGCCATCGAGGTCCACGAGGCGCTTGAACTTGCTGGACTGGATGATCCCGATCACGCGCAGGGGCGTGCCGAAGACCGAGACATAGACGTTGCCCACCTCGTTCTCATCGATGTTCAGCCGGTCCGCCATGCCCTCGGGCACAATGCAGGCATAGTCGTCTTGAGGCCCAAACCAGCGGCCGCCGCGCTTGAGGTAACGGTCCGGGTTGGTCACCTCTCGTTCCTCAGGCGAGAGGCCCACCATCGCCGTCGCCTGGTAGACCAGGTCGCCGCGCTGTACCGTGACGAACGACTGCTGACCGATACGGGCGCCGAAGTACCACGAGCGGGGCGCCACGGGGATGTTGCGCGGCGCCTCCTTGCCGGCCTTCACGGCCTCCTCATTGAGGATCTGGCCGCCGTACTCGTTGCGCATGACGGCGGTTGTCGGCTCGCCGATCGGGGTCCAGGTCTTGTCCCGGATCAGGATGCCGTTGTAGGGCGATTCCTTCGGCAGCTTGATCTGGTTCGGTCTCATGCCCTGCACGACGGAGGTGCAAGAGAGCACGGTGAACGTCAGCAGGATGAGGGTGACACAGGTGAGGACGGTGCGGGTCTTGCGGCGGCGCATGTTGGAGATGCCGAGGCTGAACGCCGCCGAGGAGGCACTCAGGCGCCCGACGTCCGCCGTGTGGATGCCGGTCTGTTCGTACTTGACCTCCTTCATCTGCTCCTCGAACTTGCGCACGATGATCGAGATGACGATCAGGCTCAGCGCGAGGATGATGAAGGAGAGCAGGATCACCGGGGCGGTGAAGGTGATCGCGAAGGCCGGGTGCACCAACGCCAGGATGATGAAGATCCCGATGAAGATGGCGAAGACACCAATGATCTGCCACTTGATGTCGGGCGAGGCCAGGAACAGGCGCTCCGCAAAGAAGGCAAACGGCAGCAGCAGGAAGAGGTAGAAGATGACGCCCTTGATCACGTCGTCCGCAGTCTTCCGCGTGTCCGGGTAGGCGCGCGATTCGAAGCTCCAGGCCTGGCGCGCGGCGACGAAGAAGCGATCATACTCCTTCGCCCGCAGAAACTCTGAAGCTTCGCGCAGGTTGTCATAGGCGACGGAATGGGCGTCCTGTATCCGCTTATTCTCGATCCCGTGTTGGACGAGCGTCTTGATGCGGCTCTCATCGAGTCGCCACATGTCCAAGGCGACGCGGTACGGCGTCGCGTACATGGAGGGGTGGCGCTCGATGAGGTAGCCCTCGCCCTCCGAGTTCTCGTCGGTGGGGTTCACCAGTACGAAGCGCAAGCCGAGGACGCTGGCGCCCATCGCGACCTTCACGTACGTGCCCGGGCTGCCGTACACCACGGCGACCGGCTCGTAGGCGGAGGTGAACGCCTGCGGCGGCATGGGCAGGACGTAGCCGAACTCGTAGGGGGCCGCATCGTTGGCGGCATCGAAGACGTACAACTCGCGCAGCAGCTCGAAGAACCGCTGGTCCACCATGTCGAAGATCGCCATCGGCTCGCAGCGGAACAGGACGGCCGCAACGGGCTTGATGTCCTGGTCCATGGCGATTGTGGTCGGGTACTTGTCGCCCCCGTTGACACCCATGTCGGGCGCCATGGTCACGCGCCCGTCCTCGTCGTCGAGCTTGTAGCAGTTAACGGAGATCTGTCCGCCGCAGGCGCGGACGTTGGGCAGGCCGAGCATGTGAATGCGGCCACCCTCGCGGAAGATGTCGCGTTCGAGCTTGCGCGATCCGGCCTCCCGCGCCTGCTGCTCCGCCTTGGTGTACTCGATCGGCGTGGAGATGTCGAAGATCTCGGCGCGCACGCCCATGGAGGTCTTCTGGCTGTACGGTGTGCGCGCGACTGCGATGGCGCTCTCCACGGGGTCATCGGGGAAGGTGCTGACCTCGGGCTTGAAGCGCACGACGCGGCCCTTGATCTCGACGAAGTTGTCGTCAAGACGCAGGTCGTAGAACTTCTCGGGCTTCGAGATCGAGATGAGATCGCACAGCAGGCAGGCCAGGAACTCGGTCTGGCGGGCGATCGCCTCGGTGTTGACGTACTCGGGAAGGTCGAGCGGCGTGTCGATCTGCGGGCGGGAGTCATCGACCGTGGCGAAGGCGATTCCCGGAATGCCGGCGAGGGTCGCGACCTCACTGGAGAGGGAGAGCTTGCCGGCCATGTAGACCGACCAGCTCTTGCCCTGGATGGCGTTGATCCCGTCCA
>VGFC01000079.1 GCA_016869045.1 Armatimonadota bacterium | reverse complement strand
GAGCAGGCGCTCTTCGGCGTCGCGATGACCGAGGTCGGCAAGCACTACGGGCTGCCGGTCTACATCAACGTCGGCCTGACCGATGCGAAGCGCCCCGACGCGCAGGCGGGTCTGGAGGCGGGCATCACGCTGATGCTGGGCGCGGCGGCGGGCGCCGACATCTTCGGCCACATGGGTATCTCCGGCGTCGATCAAGCGTCCTCGCTGGACATGCTCGTCTTCCAGAACGAGGTCATCGGCTTCGTCGAGAGCGTCCTGCGCGAGATGGACTTCAGCGACGAGGCCTTCGCGCTCGACGTCGTCCGCGAGGTCGGCCCCGGCGGCAGCTACATCGACACCGACCACACCGCGCTGAACTTCCGCAGGGCGCTCTGGTTCCCGAAGCTCCTTGACCGCCAGTTCTACGACGCCTGGCTCACCGGCGGCGCGGAGTCCCTCGAGGACCGCTGCCGCCGCCGCACCGAGGACCTGCTGGCGACGCACGAGCCGGAGCCGATCTCCGAAGACGAGGCGGCCGCCATCGACGAGGTGCTGCGCGCCGCCCGGAGGGACCTGAGTTGACCAGCCGCGAGCGCGTCCTCGCAGCCCTGAACCATGAGGAGCCGGATCGGGTGCCGCTCGACCTCGGCGGCAGCTTTGTGACCGGCATCGCGGCCACGTCGCTGCACCACCTGCGCAAGCACCTCGGGCTCGCGGATCGGCCGGTGAAGGTGTACGACGCGTACCAGATGCTGGGCGAGGTCGAGATGGACCTTGTGGAGCGCTTCCGGCTCGACTGCCTCCCCGTCGAGCCTCCAAGCCTGACGATGGGCCTCCGCAACGAGAACTGGAAGCCCTGGCGCCTGATGGACGGCACCGAGGTGCTGATGCCCGGGCAGTTCCAGGTGGAGGTCGCGCCGAACGGCGACTGGCTCTTCCCGCCGGGCAGCCCTGCCTGCCGCATGCCAAAGGACGGGTTCTACTTCGACACCATCGGCTACGCGGACTTCCACCTGGACTGGGAGCCGCCGCCGCTGGAGCAGTTCCGTCAGGCCTTCGCCGGGCGCACCATCCCGGACGAGGACCTCGAGTTCCTCCGCAACCGCGCCGAGCCGCTGCGCCAGCACACCGACAAGGCCCTCATCCTCGGCGCCTGGCCCTACCTCGGCCTGGCGTACACGGGTTCGCTGACCGACTGGTGGGCGCTCCTCGGGCGTGACCCGGGCTACGTGAAGGAGCTGTTCGCGATCTCCACCGAGTGGTCGCTGCGCAGCCTCGCCCAGCTCTGGGACGCCCTCGGCGAGAGCATTGATGTCATCGCGATGAGCGGCCTGGACTTCGGCACCCAGCGGTCCGAGTGGTTCTCGCCGGAGGTCTTCGCGGAGGTCTACTTCCCCTACCTGCGCGAGCAGTTCCAGTGGGTCCGCACGCACACCACATGGAAGACCTTCGAGCACTCCTGCGGAAGCATCCCGAACCTGATCCCGTACCTGATCGAGGCTGGCCTCGACGCGCTGAACCCGGTGCAGACGTCGGCGGCGGGGATGGACCCGCTCTGGCTGAAGCAGACCTTCGGCGACCGCCTGACCTTCTGGGGCGGCGGGGTCGAGACGCAGTCCACGCTGCCGTTCGGCATGCCTGAACAGGTGCGCGCCGAGGTCGCCGAACGTATCCGGGTATTCGCGCCCGGCGGAGGGTTCGTCTTCTGCCCGATCCACAACATCCAGCCCAATACGCCGCCCGCGAACATCGAAGCGGCCTACGCCGCAGCGCTGGAGTACGGTCATCGCTCTGGGGAAGCCTCATGTAGGGGCGCCATTCATGGCGCCCGCGCGTAGGGGCGCGATTCATCGCGCCCAACTCGTTCCGCAAGCGAGCGCGATCACCATGCACGACGCGGCACTGATGAAGGGCATGCTGCTGAGGATGTACCGCATTCGCTTCTTCGAGGAGCGGCTGAAGCAGTTCTACGACTACCGCGGCTTCTTCGCGCCGACGACCGCCGAGGGCGAGGCCCGCAGCGCAGATGACCTGCTGACCTGCGTGAGCTACGAGTTCGCCAGCGACGGCATGATCGGCGGCGCGGTGCACCTGTCCATCGGTCAGGAGGCCGTGCCGGTCGGCGTCTGCTCGACACTCAGGGACACCGACTGGGTCGCCAGCACGCACCGCGGCCACGGGCACGCGATCGCCAAGGGCGCCGACCTGAAGCGCACGCTCGCCGAGCTGATGGGCCGCGAGACCGGCCACTCGCGCGGCTGTGGTGGTTCGATGCACATCTTCGCGCCGGAGATCGGCCTGCTCGGCGGGAACGGGATCGTCGGCGCGGGGATGCCGATTGCGCTCGGCCCGGCCTTCGCCGCGAAGTACCGCGGCGAGGACGGCGTTTCGGTCGCCTTCTTCGGCGACGGCGCGGCGAACCAGGGCACCTTCAACGAGTCCCTCAACCTCGCCGCGATCTGGAAGCTGCCCGTGCTCTTCGTCTGCGAGAACAACCTCTGGGCGAACGCCACGCCCTACGGAATCGCCTTCCATACACATGACATCGCCGACCGCGCGTCGGGCTACGGCATTCCGGGGATGGCCGTCGATGGGCAGGACGTGCTGGCGATGTACGACGCCGCGAAGACCGCCGTCGATCGCGCCCGCGCCGGCGACGGGCCGACGCTCATCGAGGCGAAGACGTACCGCTTCGAGGGCCACTGCGGCGCGTCCTCGGGGCATCAGGACCCGGAGACCTGCGCCGAGTGGATGAAGCGCGACCCGATCCGTCTGCTCGAAGAGCGGGTGCTGGCAGACGGCGTGATGAGCTTACAGGATGTACAGGATGTGCAGGATGGGGTGAAGCGGGAAGTCGATGACGCGGAGGAGTACGCCAAAGCGAGTCCTCTGCCGGATCCCGTCTGCCTCGACGCCTTAGCTGGCTAAGGTCGTTCTTCGTGCCTTCTTCGCGGTCTTCGTGTTTCAGCCGTCCTCTAGGAGACGTGCACCATGCGAGAACTCACCTACGCCGCTGCCGTTAGCGAAGGCCTGCGCGAGGAGATGGAGCGTGACGAGCGCGTCTTCCTGATCGGCGAGGACATCGGCTCCGTCCGCGAGGCCGACGACCTCTTCGCCGAGTTCCGCAAGCGCGGCGTCTGGCAGACGCCGATCAGCGAATCGGGCTTCACGGGCCTCGCGGTCGGCGCGGCCGCGGCGGGCCTGCGGCCGGTGGTTGAGATCATGTACTGCGACTTCGTCACGGTCGCGATGGACCAGATCTGCAATCAGGCCGCGAAGCTGCACCTCATGTCCGGCGGCACGGTGAAGGTGCCGATGGTCATCCGCACACCGGCCGGCTGCGGCACCCGCGAGGGCGGCCACCACAGCCAGAGCCTCGAAGCCTGGTTCGTCCACACGCCCGGACTGAAGGTCGTCATGCCCTCGACGCCTGCCGACGTGAAGGGCCTGATGAAGTCCAGCATCCGCGACGATGGGCCCGTCGTCTTCATCCAGCACCGCCTGCTGCATCCCGTGACCGGCCCAGTGCCCGACGGCGAGCACCTCGTGCCCCTCGGCAGCGCGGACGTGAAGCGCGAGGGCACGGACATCACGGTCGTCGCCGTCTCGTACGCTGTCCTGAAGGCGCTTCAGGCGGCCGAAGCCCTGGAGGGAGAGGTGAGCGTGGAGGTCGTGGACCCCCGCACCCTTGTCCCCCTCGACCTCGACACGATCCTCGCCTCCGTCGGCAAGACGGGCCGCCTCCTCGTCGTCCACGAGGCCCCGGAGCGCGGCGGCATCGGCAGCGAGATCGTCCGGCAGGTTGCCGAGCAGGGCTTCGACCTGCTGCAGGCTCCGCCGCGCGTCCTCGGCAGCCGCAACATCCCCATGCCTTACAGCCCCGTCCTCGAGGATGCGTGCATTCCACAGGCCGGGGACATCGTGCGTGTTGTGAGGGAGATGGTTGCCTGATGGAAGCCCCTATCGGCTGTGCCGTGATCGGCTACGGCCCGCTGCACAACTTCGGTTGGGCGCACTCGGCGTGGATTGACGCGACGCCGGAACTCCGCCTTGTCGCCGTCTGCGACCTCGATCCCGCGCGCACGGCGGCGGCGAAGGAAGCGTTTCCTCACATCCGCACCTACAACGATGTCGCGGACGTATGGTCGGACGATGAGATCGCGCTCGTCTCCCTGGTCACGCCCCACTTCACGCACTGCCCGCTGGCCGTGCAGGCCTTCGAGGCGGGCAAGCATGTCGTCGTCGAGAAGGCCATGTGCCTGAACGTGGCGGAGGCGACGCAGATGATCGAGGCGGGGAAGAGGGCCGGGCGAATGCTGGCGGTCCACCACAACCGGCGGCATGACGGCAACTTCCGTCGCATCCGCGAGATCGTCGAGAGCGGCGCCCTCGGCGAGGTCTTCGAGATCGACCTCTACGCCGGCGGCTATGGGCCGTTCCGGCACGGTTGGTACTCCGAGAAGGCGAAGTCCGGCGGCGCGTTCTACTTCTGGGGCCCGCACGCGGTGGACTGGGTGCTGACGCTCATGCCCGAGCGCATCGCGGGCGTGAACGGCTACTTCCACAAGCTCGTCTGGCATGAGATCACGAACGAGGATCAGGTCCGCGCCACGATCCGCTTCGCGAACGGCTGCGTGGCGGATGTCACCTGGTCCCACATCGCGACCATCGGCAAGCCGCTCTGGCGCATCCTCGGCACGAAAGGCGGAATCCTCGACACCGGCGCCGGCGGGAACGTGGGCTACGAGAAGCAGACCCACGGCCCGGTCGGCGGCAGCCTCACGCTCATCACGCACGGCGAGGAGGGTCGCAAGGAGGAGCAGATCCCCTACCTGGAGAGCGACTGGGGCATGTACTGGCAGGGCGTCGCGGACCACCTCCTGCGCGGCGCGCCGGTGCCCGTATCGGGCGAGGCCGGGCGCCGAACCATTGGCGTCTTCGAGGCCGCCGAGAGATCGTCGAAGACCGGACAGACGGAGGCGGTGCCCTACGAGTAGCTTGTCGAAGCCAGCGCTTCGACCTACAGGAGGCAACCGGATGGACAAGCTGCGCATCGGAGTGATCGGGGTCTGTGGTCGGGGAGGCCTGGCGAACCACTGGCGCGACAGCGGGCGGGCTAGCGTGGTAGCCGGCGCGGACGTGAACCCCACGTACCTCGATGACTTCCGCAAGCGCATGGGCGAGGGCGTGTTCGTCACCGACGACTACCGGCGGCTGCTGGAGCGCGCGGATGTCGATGCGGTCGCGGTAACCTCGCCGGACTTCACCCACGAGGAGTACGCGTCAGCGGCGTTGGACGCGGGGAAGCACGTCTTCTGCGAGAAGCCCCTCGCGATCAGCACCGAGGGCTGCGACCGCATCCTGCGCGCCTGGAAAGCCTCGGGCAAGCGCCTGATGGTCGGCTTCAACATGCGGTACATGAGCATCTTCCGCGCGATGAAGGAGATCATCGACGCCGGCACGATCGGGGAGATCAGGGCCGCGTGGTGCCGACACTTCGTGGGCCATGGCGGCACGTTCTACTACCACGACTGGCACGCGAACCGGCGCGGCAGCAACAGCCTCCTCCTGCAGAAGGGCAGCCATGATCTCGACATGATCCACTGGCTCACCGGCCGGTACACGAGGCGCGTGGCGGCCTTCGGCTCGCTGGACTTCTTCGGTGGCGACCGGCCGAACGGTCTCACCTGCCCCGAGTGCCCCGACAAGCGCACGTGCTTCGAGTACGACACCTCCAGCCGCAACCAGTGCTGCTTCCGCCAGGAGGTCGATGTCGAGGACAACAACGTGATGGTGATGGAGCTGGACGGGGGGATCAAGGCCTCGTATCTGCAGTGCCACTTCACGCCCGACTACCATCGCAACTACACGATCATCGGCACCGAAGGGCGTATCGAGAATTCGGAGCCGGAGGACAAGGTCTGGGTGAGGATGCGCCGCGCGAACAGCTGGAAGGAACTCGCCGACCGCGAGTACGCGATCCGCCCCGCCGTCGGCGGCCATGGTGGCGCCGACCCGGTCATCTGCGAGGACTTCCTCGACATGGTGATCGACGGCAAGGAGCCCCTCGCCACGCCTGAGGCCGGCCGCATGAGCGTCGCCGCCGGCTGCGCCGGCGCCCACTCCATGCGCAACGACGGCATGCCCGTCGAGGTGGCACCGATCGCGTGGTAGAAGTCGGGACCGTCCAAGTCGCGATCCCGCTCTGCGGGATCGCGACGCATGGACTGTCCCCTGTTGCCGTGCCTTCGCCCTGCTCCCCTCACTCCGCTCCTACCTGCACCTCCACACAGGCCCACACCTCGACCCTCCCCACTCGCACCTCCGTCACGCCGTCGCTGAAGCTCCAGCGCAGGCTGTCCACGCTGCCGTCCACCCCGAGCGGCTCCTGTCCGGTCCGCAGGCGGATGACGACGTCATGCACCGGCACGATACGGTCCACCGTCGCCGGCCGCGCGGGATGGCGCGAGGCCGTGTAGTTGACGAGATGCACGAGCAGCGATGAGCCGCGCCTCAGCAGAGAGACCTCCAGCGTGCCCTCTGCGTCCACTGCCACCCTCGGCTCACAGACGCGCCGCACGAGGCCCGCGATCAGCGGGGCAAGCGCCGCGTGGCCGCGTACGAAGAGGTCGGTCGCCACCGGCGTCGCCACGAGGGCGGCCTTCCCTGCACCGTACGCGTTGATCGCGATCGCGGGGTACTGCGTCACGTCTCCCGGTGGCGCGCCCGAGTGCGGCGGCCCGCCCGCAAGCGGCGCGATGAGCGGCGCGATCGCCTCAGCCGTCGTCGCCTTCGCACGCAGCGCCGCCCCGTACACGAGCCGCGGCGGGCAGACGACCTCGTCGCTCGGGTTGAGGTCCTCCGCATCGCACACGAAGTAGCTGCGATCCTCCGGCATCAGCCCCAGCCGCTCGACCCCCAGCACGTCGGCGAGTTGCGTATCGCCGATCACCACGAGTCCGCGGCCCCCCTGCACGAACGCCCGCACCGCCGCCAGCGTCGCCTCGGAGAGATGCGTCTGCTCGGGGATGACGAGGCCCGTGTACTCCGGAAGCAGCGCGGACAGGTCGTGCTCGGGCAGGATGTGCGCGTGCAGGCCCGCTTCGAGCAGCGCCAGATGCGCGCCCTTCACGGGGATCGGATGGGCGTTCGGGCTATGCGTCCGCAGGTAATGCGACTCCGCGCTGTTGAGGATCGCCAGGTCCGGCGCGGGCTCGGCGCCGCGCGCGTACGGCTCGATCTCGCGGCACAGCGCGAACGCCTCGCCCGCGTTCGTCAGCACAGCGGGATCGGGCATCGCGGTCCGGTGGTACGCGATGTCGCCCAGGAACGTACGCCCGCCGTTGGCGAGGATCGTGGCGAACTCCTGCATCATCGCCGTCACGGGCTTCTGCGTCCAGTCCAGCCACCAGTGCAGCATCCGCGAGTTCATCGCATCGTACGGGAGCGGCTGCGTGGCGTGCTGGCGGCACAGCAGACTCGCGTTCAGCGAGCTGCTCTCCGGCTCGGGGATGTCGGCCGTCAGGTAGTCGAGCCCCTTCGGCAGGACGTCCGGGTGGCGGAACGAGCCCGCGTAGTTGATGCCGAACAGCGCCTCCGGTCGCGCCTGATGCACTGCCGCCGCGGCGCGCTCGAAGAACTCCGCCGCCGCATGTCTCCGCCACGCGAGGTACTCGTCCCAGCCCGGCTCCTCGGGGCCAGCGGGCATGTCCGGCCCGAAGCCCCGCCGGCACGCGTCGCAGTAGCAGACCCTCCAGCCGACCAGGTCGTCAATGAACACCCCGTCCGCCGGTTGCAGCGTGACGATCTCCACAAGTTGCGGGATCATCAGCTCGGTCCCCGCCGGCCCGATGGGGCACAGCGAGAAGCGGATGCTCCCGTCGCGGCACGGCGAGCCGTCGGCATTCCGCGCGTGCCAGTCAGGGCGCCCCTCGGCCCACTCACACCCGCTGAGATGGTAGTAGCCCAGCACCTTGATGCCCCGCGCATGGCAGGCCTCCACCGCCGCCGGGAACGTGTCAACCGCGAGGTGCGGGTGTCTGCGGCCGACCTGGGTCGGGTAGTAGCTCCATCCATACCCGCACTTCGCGAACCAGCAGATCGCCTCCACGCCGATCTCATCGAACCGCCTCGCGAAGACCTCCGCATCGAACCCCACCCCCACGTTCGTTACGTCGCCCGGCGTGTGCATGTCGAAGTGCATCTTGCGGAACGCATCGGCGTACCAGTTCATCGGTCATCCCTTCACTGCGCCCAATGTAGGGGCGCGATTCATCGCGCCCTTGTGTAGGGGCGTGATTCATCACGCCCCAGGTCGTACCTGAGCACGGCAAACCGCCGCGTCTCGCGGAAGCCGAACCTCGAATACACGCGGTCGGCGTTCTCATCGCTCGTCCAGAGAACCCACGCGTTGTGCAGGCCATGTTCCCTCATCGTCTGCAGGCACTTGGCCAGAAGCACCGTGCCGACCCCCTGCCCGCGCAGGTCCTCCCGCACACCGAACGGGCCGAAGTGCTCTCCCCGGAACTGGCAGTAGCCGACAACCTCGTGGCACGCGCGGCTCGCGCGTGACGCGGTGGCCTCACTCACGGGCGAGCCGCCCGTGCCACGCACCGCCACCGTGATCTGCTCCAGCGACGCGAGCCCCCGCGTCGTATCGATGAGAAGCTCCCGCGCCTCGCGCAGCCAGTCCGGCGAAGCGTGAGCCTCCAGGAACGCAAGGAGCAGCGGCAGCTCATCCCCACGCAGTGCGCGCACCTCGATCCCCTGCGCGCGGAGCGCCTCCTCGCGCGGCTGGTAGGGCGCGTAGTCGAACAGGACGATGTTGGCGTCCATGCTCAGCGGGCGCGAAGTTACCTCAAAGCCGCGCATCCGCAGGAAGGCCAGCCCCTCGGCGTAGTGCGCCTCATCCACGCCCGGCACGAAGTAGTTCGGCGTGTAGGGCGCGACCAGGACCTCTCGCCGGCCTGCTGACCGGAGCAGGTCAAGCGCGCGGTCGAGCAGCGCCGAACCGACGCCTTGCCGGCGGCACTCCGGCGCCACGCCGTACGCGGTGATCCACCCCCGCTCCGGCTCCAGCCCTCCGCTCCCCATCGGAACGCGACGCCTCAGGCAGAGACAGAAGCCCGCGAGACCGCCCTCCGTCTCCGCGACCAGCAGCCACTCTCGGTCGAAGTTCGGGTCGAGCAACACCTTCCGCCGGAAGGTCGGCACCTCGATGGGGTCACAAAGCAGGGCCGCGTTCCAGAGAGCCACCAGGGAGGCTTCGTCGGAGTGGCGGTAGCTGCGAACCGTGAGCATGTCAAAGCTCCGTCCTGATCTGCAGCTTCTCTCGCTCCTCGACTGCGAAGGCCTGGGCGTGGCGCACCCCGATGCGGATGCCGTGCAGCCGCGTGCGCGCCTCGTACCAGTCCCAGTACGGGTAGCCGCCCTCGCCCCGCCCGATCGCGAAGGAGTCGAAGGCCCGCTTCCAGTCCGCCACCTGCTGGCTGATGTCCACGTAGCTGTAGGGCTCGAAGCCCTCTGCATCCTCCCAGTTGTCGGCGCAGTAGGTCCTCGCCCATCGCGCACGGGGCAGGTCTACGCCGAGGTCGAAGTGCGGGTTTGTGGCCATGAAGAACGCCCTCCGCGCCAGGTGATGCGCGGCGAGGTGGTCGCCGTGGATCGACCCTCGCCAGTGGGCGATGATGGCCTCCGGCTGCAACCGCCGGAAGAGGACCGCGATCTCCCGTGCGACCTCGTCCGTCGCGGCCAACTCCCCGTCCGCGTACGGCAGGAAGTGCGGCCTGACGCGCAGCACCTCACACGCCGCCTCAGCCTCGCGACGCTTCTGCGCGCCGTACTCCTCGGTCGAGAGCCTCGGATGGCCCTTCTCGCCGAGGGTCAGCTGGATGATGTGCGCCTCCCAACCGCCCAGAGCGTGCTTCAGCAGCGTGGCCCCGGCGGCGAACTCCATATCCGCCGCATGGGCGGCGACGGCGACGATGCAGCGACGATCTGGCATCGGGCAGCCTCCAACACGGGGGTCACCGCTGATTCGCAGCCATCCGCGTGCAGACCTTTCGAGGGATCGCGCGGCAAGGCAACGAAAACCGGAAGCTCAGAAGAGGAGAAGAACGGCGAAGAAGGCGGGGCCTTCGTGAACTGCATCTGGATCACCGTCGATAGCTTCCGGCAGGATCACATCCACTGCTACCGGTCCGAGGGCACGCTCGACCCGACGGGCGACAGCCTCCGCGTGCACACGCCCAGTCTGGACCGCCTCGCCCGCGAGGGTGTGATGTTCGAGCGCCTGCGCTCCGAGGCTCTGCCGACGATCCCCTGTCGGCGCGGCATCTTCACGGGGAGGCGCGTCTTCCCGTGGCCCGACGAGCCGCCCCGGAAGGGCGAGTACATCACTGCGCCCGGCTGGCGTCCGCTGCCCGAGGAGGACGTGACGGTCGCCGAGTGGCTCAGCGAGCAGGGGTACGTGTGCGGGATGGTGGCGGACTGCTACCACCTGATGAAGCCCGCGCAGAACTTCCACCGGGGCTTTCAGAGCTGGCAGTGGGAGCGCGGCCAGGAGTACGACATGTGGCAGAGCGGCCCGCTGCCCGAGGGCTACCTCCACCGCTTCCTGAAGCCCGGCACGCAACTCACTCCCGCCCGCGCGCGCGTGCTGGAGCAGTACCTGAAGAACCAGTTCCATCGCTCCAGTGACGAGGACTTCCAGGCCGCCCGCACCTTCCGGCGTGCCATCGAGTGGCTCGAGCGCAACCACACGCATGAGCGCTTCTTCCTCTACGTGGACAGCTTCGATCCCCACGAACCCTGGGAGACGCCGGCGCAGTTCCTCGACCTGTACGATCCCGGCTGGACCGGCCCGCAGATCATCTACGCGAACCTCTATCGGCGCGACGAACTGACCGCCGAGGAGCACCACCACGTCCGCGCGCGCTACGCGGCGGAGTGCTCGATGGTGGACCACTGGGTCGGGCAGCTCCTCGAGGCGGTTGACCGCCTCGGCCTCGCCGAGAGCACGCTCATCGTCCTCGTCTCCGACCATGGCAAGATCGTGGGCGAGTTCAACCACTACGGCATGCCGCCGCAGGACACGAGCCTCGCGCTGAACGCGGTGCCCTGCTTCATCCGCCACCCCCGGGGCGAGAACGCCGGCAGGCGTTTCGGTGGGTGGCTCCACAACACGGACATGACGGTCACGATGCTCTCGCTGCTGGGCGTCCCCGAGAAGCCGCACATGGATGGGTTGAACGTGTGGCCCGCGGTCTGCTCGGGCAACGAGTTCCGCGATCACCTCGTCACGGGCCACTGCGAGATGGTCGCCGCGTGGCAGGATGACTGGCTCTACCTCGGGGACACGCAGCAGAACACGTCTGCCCTCTACAACCTCGCCGAGGACCCGCACCGGCTGACCGACGTCGCGGACCGGTACCCGAGCGTGCGGGATGACCTGAAGGCCAAGGTAGAGGCGTGCCAATGAGATGCCTGATCGCCGGCGTGGCCGTCCTGGCCCTTGGTCCGCTGGCCGCACTCGCCCAACAGGGAGCGGTAACGATGTGCGTGAAGGACGACGGCTACCGGGGCATCTGGTACTACAACCAGCCGAGCAACGACGAGTATGTCTACAAGTACAGCGGCGGCCTGGGGACCTACTGCTGCAAGCACATTCCCTTCGCCTACTACGCGAAGGAGGTCGATAGGACGTTCTTCTGCTATGGCGGCCGGCCGAAGGACAAGAACGAGCTGCTGCACATGGTCTCGTACTACGACCATGCCACGAGCCTCGTTCCGCGGCCGACGATCCTGCTCAACAAGCACACGGACGATGCGCACGACAACCCCGTCATCATGCTGGACAAGGCGGGCTATGTCTGGATCTTCTCCAGCTCCCACGGCACCTCTCGCCCCTCGTATATCCATCGCAGCGCGGAGCCGTATTCCGTGGACTCCTTCGAGCTGATCTCGACCACGAACTTCAGCTACCCCCAGCCGTGGTATCTGCCGGACTTCGGGTTCCTCTTCATCCACACCCGCTACGCGGCAGGGCGGATGATCTGGCAGTGGCGGAGCCAGGACGGCGTGGCCTGGGATCAGGGCACGAAGCTGTCCGGGATTGAGCAGGGCCACTACTGCATCAGCGGCACGTGGGGGAAGAAGCTCGGGGTTGCCCTGGACTACCATCCCGAGCCCAAGGGCCTCAACTGGCGCACGAACCTCTACTACATGGAGACCGACGACTTCGGCGAGACCTGGCACACCGTGGACGGGCGCCCCGTCACGCTCCCCGTGACCGAGGTCCACAACCCGACGCTCGTCCATGACTACGCCGCCGAGCGCCTGCTGCAGTACCTGAAGGACATCACCTTCGACGCGCAGGGCCACCCGATCATCCTCTACCTCACGAGCAAGGGCTACGAGTGCGGGCCCCAGAACGATCCCCGAATCTGGCACACGGCGCGCTGGACGGGGAGCGAGTGGGACATCCAGGGCACGATCCGGTCGGACAGCAACTACGACTTCGGGCCGCTGTACATCGAGGGTGAACATCGATGGCGAATCATCGCGCCCACGGAGACCGGGCCGCAGGCCTACAACCCCGGCGGCGAGGTCGCGATGTGGGTCAGCACGGACCTCGGCCACACCTGGACGATGGAGAAGCAGCTCACCCACGATAGCCCGTACAACCACACGTTCGTTCGCCGCCCGGTGAACGCGCGCCCTGACTTCTACGCCTTCTGGGCTGACGGCGACGCCAGGAAGCCCTCGGACTCGCGCCTCTACTTCTGCACGAAGTCCGGCGAGGTCTACCGCCTCCCGCCGCACATGGATGGTGACTTCGCGAAGCCCGAGTTGGTTCCATGACCTACGCCGACCTGCTGCTCTTCGATGGCCGTGTCTGGACCGGGCTGTCTGATCGGCCGGACGCTGAGGCTATCGCGGTCAGCGGGGGCCGCATTGTGGCCGTCGGCACAACCGCCGACCTCTTTGCTCTCGACGGGCCCGACACACGCTACATCGACCTCGAAGGGCGCCTCGCAACGCCGGGCTTCCACGACTGCCATGTCCACTTCGCAGGCGGCTGCCTGCAACTCGGGCGCGTGCAACTGAAGGATGCGAAGGATGAGGCCGAGTTCGGCAAGCGGCTGCGGGAGTTCGACCGCACGCTGCCGGAGGGCGCGTGGATGCGAGGGGGCCGCTGGGACCATGACCGGACCTTCGGTGGGGCACTACCGACGGCGGCGCTCATCGACCGATACGTTGCGAACCGCCCGGTCTTCCTGCAACGCTATGATGGGCACATGGCCGTCGCCAACTCTCTCGCTCTGCGCATCGCAGGCGTGACGCGAAGCACCGCCGGCCCGCCGGGCGGCCGGATCGTCCGCTACCCGGCGACCGGCGAGCCGACGGGCGTCCTGCAGGACGAGGCGATGGGCCTCGTCTGGCGGCACATCCCGGCCCCGACCGCCGGCGAAATCGCCGCCGCGCTGCCGGCAGGACTGGCCCTCGCGGCACGGATGGGCGTGACCTCGGTCCACGACATGCTCGGCGATGGTGGGCCCTGTCTCGAGGCCTACCGCAGGCTGGATGAGCGCGGCGAACTGCCGCTGCGCCTGAACCTCTACTGGCCCATCAGCCGTTGGCAGGAGGCCGTGGGAGTGGCACGGGCGGCCCCGCCCGTGAGTGCAGATGGCACACCGGAGCGGATCCGCCTCTGTGGCGTGAAGGCCTTCGTGGATGGATCGCTAGGGTCGAGCACCGCGTGGTTCCACGAGCCCTATGCCAACCAGCCCGGGGACTGCGGCTTCCCGGTGGTGGAGATGGCGGAGCTGGCCGAGCAGATGCACGCGGCCCGCGCCGCCGGCCTGCAGGTCGCGGCACATGCAATCGGAGACCGGGCGGTGAGTGAGCTACTCGACGCGATGGATGGTCCGCAGCACGGCCTGCGCATCGAGCACGCTCAGCACATCCGCCCGCAGGACGTGCCCCGACTCGCCGAAGCGGGCGTCGTGGCGTCGATGCAGCCGTATCATGCGATTGACGACGCACGTTGGATGGCGGAGCGAATCGGCGAGGCGCGCTGTGCAGAGGCGTTCCCGTTCCGCTCGCTGCTTGACGCAGGCGTCGCCCTGGCCTTCGGCTCGGACTGGCCGGTCGCGCCGCTGGATGTGATGGCGGGCATCGATGCGGCGGTCAACCGGCGGCCGGTCGATGGGACGTACGCCGAGGGCTGGCATCCCGAGCAGCGGATCGGGGTCCCCGAGGCGCTGGTCGCCTACACGCGCAACGCGGCGCGCGCGGCACTCGCGCAGGAGGACCTGGGAACGCTGGAGCCGGGGAAGCAGGCGGACCTCGTCGTGCTCGACCGCGACATCACCGATCCGGTGAACCGGGACGCGATCACCGAGACGAGCGTTGTGCTCACGATGCTGGCGGGAACGGAGTGCGTTCCGCACGCTCCAGGCTGATCGACAGCGGGGCGGCGCCAGCCCCTCTGCTGCTAGATAGGAATCCGCGATTCTCGTCCGGGCCGTTCCCGTGTAGGGGCGCGATTCATCGCGCCCGCCCATGTAGGGGCGCCATTCATGGCGCCCTAGAATCGATATCGCGGATTCCCATATGATCCCCCTGCACGAAGCGCTCCACGACAAGCCGCCGCATCTCGGGGGACAGACTCGCGAAGTACGCGCTGAAGCCGGTCACGCGCACGAGGAGATCGGGGAACCGCTCCGGGTCCTCCTGCGCGGCCAGCAGCGTGTCCTTGTCGAGGACGTTGATATTCACCATCGTGCCGCCCAGCTCGAAGTGGGTACGGATGAGCGCTTCGATCCGGTCCAGGCTCTCCGCCGTGCGCCCCAGGCCCGGATCGAGGTCAAGCTGCAGGGGCGCGGTGTTGCCGTACCCCGGCTGGACGGCCGCGACCGCCGCGGCGAGCTGCGTGGGCGTACCGGGGTGACCCTCGTTGAAGCCCGGCTCGGGGTTCGGGCCGTGGGACACCGGCTCGCCCGCGCGCCGCCCGTTCGGCGTCGCTCCGAGGCCCTGCCCCAGCGCGATGACCTTCGCCCACGAGAAGAGCCCGGGGATCATGTTGACACCTTTCGGCGTCGGGCTGCGCTTCACGAGGTCGGTGAATGTCTGCGAGATGCGCAACGCCCACTCGTCGGCCAAGGAACCGCCGCTCCCGAAGCGCGGGATGTTCCGCAGCATCCGGCGGGCACGCTCTCCCTCAGGCCCGCTCCAGTTGTCGGCGAGGTGCCCCGTCAGCTCCCGCCAGGTCAGCCGGTTCTCCCGCTCGACGCGCTGCTCAATGGCGGCGAACGAGTCGGCGGCCGTCGCCAGAGAGGCGGCATCGACCCCGATGTTGGTGAACTCCACGCCGCCGTGCGACGCGTCGAGGCCCTTCTCCACCGGCCCGTAGCAGAACAAGTCCAGGAACAGTTCGGGGAAAACCTCGTGCATGTGGTCGAGGTGGAAGTCGATTCCCTCGGCGATCACCTCGACCGCGCGCGCCAGGTGCCGCTCGAAGCGCTTCCACAACTCGTCCGTCGTCGGCTCAGCCGTCTCGTCAGCCGTCAGCTCCTTGAGCGCCACATCGAAGACGCGCGCGAGGTCCACCTTGACCATGTCGGCCATGCAGTACTCGCGGCCGGGGATCGCGAGCCAATGGCAGCCCGCGTAGATGCGCTGCCGTCCCAGTTCGACCGGATACCCGTTCCGCGCGAACCCCTCGGTGCACGCGCGGTCGCCCACGAACTTCGGGAATCCCATCCGATCCTCGAACAGGATCTCCAGCCCTCGCCGGAAGAGGTCGCGGCTGAGCCCCTCGCCGACGCGCACCCCGATGTTCGCCGGCGCCTTGACGCGATGCACCGCTTCGAGGATCAGGAATGAGACGCGGCTGGTGAGGTCCCGCCCGTCGGCATCCGGCCCGCCGAGTTGAATGTACGCGGTCTCGCTGAGCAGCAGGCAGGCCAGGTGCAGGATTGCCTCGTCGTCCGTCAGCCGACCCCCCGCACAGTCGCGCTCGTGGTAGGGCCGCAGCAACTCGTCGAGCTGCCCCCACTCCCCGCTGCCGTTGTACATCTTCGCGACCGCCTGGAAGAACACGAGCCACTGGCACGCCTCGCGGAAGGTCTCCGGCGGCGCATTCACCTGCCGCTCGCAGATGTCCGCGACTGCCAGGAGGTTGCTCTGCCGCTCAGTATCGGGTTCGGCGTCCGCCAACTCGCGCGCCGCCTCGCCGTGCCGCCGCACCCAGCCCTGTACGCCGAGGATGACGTCCTCCAGCCCGTCGTAGAACCCCGCCGCCTCGGGGTTCACTTGCCGGTAGTGCCGCACTCGGTCGAGCAGCCCGCCCCAGCCCAGCTCCAGGCCGATCCGCAGGTCGGGGCAGAAGTGCTGCACGCCGCCGATGCCCGAGTCGATGCCGTAGAGCTGCTGCTGCCGGTGAAGGTGCGAGTAGTCGAGTTCCGGCGGCCAGCCGGGGCGGCGGTAGGAGTTGAAGTTCACCATGTACACGCCGGCCATCGTGTTCAGGGGATCGATGTGGGTGGGGTGCGCCTCCAGCAGCCGCCGGAAGTTCGCGCCGACCGCCTTTGCGCCGAAGAAGCCGCCGCTCGGGTGGTTGGGGATCGGCTCGAAGCCCTTCAGTACGAGGTCCTTCACGGCAACGCCCGAGCCGCTCACCGCCTCCACAAGCTCCCCGGCCTCCTCCGGCAGCACCACCATGCCCTGCTCGTCGCTGTCCTGCGCCCCGCGAACCTCCCGCTTCCGGCGCGCCTGACCTACCTTGGTCGCGTGCAGCGCCTGCAGGCGCTCCGCGTACGGCGACTCGACGGCTGCCGACATCGCGGTGGCCCTCCGGCCTACTTCACATGGACGACCGTCTCGTTCTCCAGCGACTCGATCGCCGCTGCGAGTACCTTCTGCGCGGCCAGCCCGTCCTCGCCGGAGCCGTCGATCTCCTCCGGGGCGACGCCGGCCTCCACCTGCTCCACGAAACGGTTGATCCGCTCACGGAACGTGTCGTTGAAGTCGCGCATCCCGCCCCACATCGACGGCTCGGTGTAGACCGTCTTCTCCTGGCTGCCTGCGGGGTAGAGGGTCACCTCGCGGAAGATGTCCTCGATGACGAACCGTCCGCCTGTCCCCGCGACCTCGCACCGTTCCATCGGGTGCCCGCGGGCGATGTCGTAGCTCCCCGTCAGCGAACCCACGACTCCGTTGACGAACCGCAGGTTGAACTGCGCCGTGGACCAGATCTTGCGCTCGGGCGCCTTGACCGCGAAGCACTGCACCGCCTCCACGTTCCCGCAGAAGTAGCGCATGATATCGACCGTGTGCGGGTGCAAGGCCTTGATCTGGAAGTAGGGCGAACTCTCCCTCGGGTTCATGATCCACATGCTCATGTTTACGAAGAGGAGGTGGCCGAGGCGCCCCTCCTCGACCCACTGCTTCGCCAGGCGATGCGCCGGGTTGAAGCGGTGGTTGAGGTCCACGCCGAAGCAGCGGCCCACCTCCTTCGCCTTGGCGACCATCGCCTCGGCATCCGCGATCACGTTGGAGACGGGCTTCTCGCAGAGCACGTGACACCCGGCCTCCAGGGCCTGGATCGTCGGCACGCAGTGGTCGCTTCCGTACTCCTCGCCACCCGTGGCCACGCTGCAGATGTCCGGCTGTAGCGCGGCCAGCATCTCCTCCGCCGCGTAGAAGCCCGGCACCCCCAGCCGCGCCGCTGCCGCGTCGGCGCGATCATGGAGGATGTCACACACGCCGACCAGCTCGCTGAGCGGGTTCTCCTGGTAAAGGTCGGCGTGGCGGTTGCCGATCGGCCCCAGCCCGATGACGCAGACTCGCTGCATGGATCGTCCCTCGTTCGGTGTTTCGGTACGGGGCTGTTCCCGGTCGGGCGGCCCACTCCCTGCCTCGCGGTTCTCTGCCCCGGAAAGGGGCAACCTGCGGCGGCGGCGAAGGGCACCCGCCGAGGTGAGATGGCGATGCGACGAGCGCTCCGCGGTCTGCCCCTCCTTCTGGTCCCGGCGCTGTGCGTGCCGGCCTTCGCCGCCCGGGTCCCCACGTACCCCTGCTATCGGCCTTCGGTCGCTCCCGTGATGGACGGACAGGTGACCGGTGATCCCGCCTGGGAGGCCGTCCCGGCTGTCACCGGCTTCACGAAGCTGGGGGACGGCTACACGGAGGCGAAGCAGACCTGGGCGCGCGCCTGCTGGGACGAGCAGGCCTTCTACGTGGGGATCGTCTGCGAGGAGCCCGACATCGCGCACATGCAGCTACAGGTGCGCGACGGCGGCGACACCTGGCTGGACGATGGTATCGAGGTCTTTCTCCTCCCGAGCGGAAGCCTCCATCCCACCCAATTCGTCGTGACCGCCGGGGGCGCGCGTGGCGGCTACGAAGGCGCCCCCAACATCCTCAAGTACCAGGCCGCGACCCACGCGGGCGAGGCGGGCTACGATCTGGAGGTCCGCATCCCCTTCGAGCTGCTCGGGGTCTCGCCAAAGCCGGGCGACCACTGGCGCGGCAACTTCTGCCGCAACATCTGGACCACGCAGTCCGGCGGCGACAAGTTCACCTGCTGGGCGCCGCTGCAGACTCGCTTCCTGGAGCCCGAGCACTTTGCCACTTTCGAGTTCGCCGCGGCGCCGCCTGACGCCGCCCAAGTGGCGGTCATCTCCGACCGCCTGAACGCTGCCTACCGCGCCGATCTCACCAAGCGGCTGCAGGCAACCGCCGCCCAGGCTCGCGAGTACCTACCCGCGTTGGAAGAGGCCTCCTCCAAGGAGCGCTTCCGACCGAAGGCGCTTGAGCTGCGGCGGCGCTGGCGGGAACTCGATCGCGCCCTCGCAGATGCCGGCACGACGCCCCTGCCGGAGCTGCGGCGCCTCCTGAAGGGCGCCCAGGCCCTGACGCAGGGGTCCTACGATCTGAAGTACGCCTACCTCATCGCCACCGTGCTGGGTGACTGAACCCCGTGGAGGCCTGACCATGCGCACGCGGATCATCCTGCCGCTCGCCGTTCTGCTGATGCTCCACCTCGGCTGCGTCGCCGCTCGCCCCGACACGAACGCCACCGAGGTGGAGGAGGACAACTCCCTCGCCTCGACCCTCGTCACGCCGCACGTGCCGTGGGCCAAGGACAGCCCGGGCGGGCCGATCCGCGCGCTGTTCTTCATCTACACGGGCCCGTACGACGGCACGTGGGAGGACACCGGCACGCGCGTGCGTGAGGTGGTGGAACTCGGGCAGCGCCTCAACCTGCAGGCCGACGCTGTGCTCTTCTGCGGCCAGGGCGAGAAGGACTGGGTCTTCCACGGTCTCGGCCTCGGTGAGACGCGCGCCGAGCGCCTCCTGCACAAGCCGTACGACCTCTACGGCCTCGCGGGCTTTGCGATGGAGAAGCTCCCCGCCAAGATCCAGTACCTGATCCTCAAGCAGGTCGCGCAGGGCGCCGGGCTGCTTTGCTGCGGACCGGGGGCCCGGGAGTACATGGTCGACCGCCGTCAGGTCAAACCCACGCCGCCGTTCCTGACCGCGAGCATCCCCGCTCTCGACGGCAAGCCCGCCTCGGCAGTGGTCTCCGCCTACACCCTCGGCAAGGGGCGCGGCGTGTGGCTCAACTACGGCGCCTATGCGCTCACGCCCTTCAAGCCCTACAGCCCGCGCGGGCTGGCGGAGTACGAGTACCGCATGCTGCTGGTGGCCCGCGCCGCGCTGTGGGCTGCTTCGCGCGAGGGAGACGTGACCGTAGACTCCGTGCTGGGAGAGAAGACCATCTCCCTCAGGCGCGAGGCCGCGCCTGCCACTGGCGAGATCAGCCTCAGCACGCGCTCTGAGAAGCCGACCGAGGCGACCGTCACGCTGGCCTTGTGCCGGGCGGATGATGGCCTGCGGACGAAGCTGGGCGAGGCCAAGATCACGATTGCCCCCGGCCAGACGACCCGAGTGCCCGTGGAACTGCCGCGCCTGCGCGCGGGCGACTACTTCGTGGATGCCATCGTGAAGTCGAGCCGGGGCACGGAGGCCTTCGGCGCGGGGGCCATCACGGTCGAGAGCGAGTACGGCTTAGGCGACGTCACGCTGGACCGCGCCTTCATCGAGGTCGGCGAGACCATCCACGGCACTGCCGCCCTGCGAGGCACGCCGCCGGCCGGGAACACCCTCCGCGTGCGCCTGCGCGACAGCTATGACCGCGTCCTGCAGCAGCAGGACACGAAGCTCGCTGTCGGCCAGACGCAGGTCGCCTTCGAGTACAAGGCGGATGCCTTCGCAACGAACTGGATGCGCGCGGAGGCGATCCTGCTGACCGACGGGGCCGAGGTCGAGGCCAAGCAGGCCTCCTTCAGCGTGCCCAAGCGGCGGCAGGGCCAGTTCAACTTCGTCATGTGGGATGCGCCGATGGATGTGCTCGGGGCCTACGCCTGGCGGCAGCTTCAGGAAGCCGGCATGAGCACTTCGCTCATCGGCAGCATGAGTACGGACCCGCGGCCGATTCCCACGTCGCTGTACGCTTGCGATGCCACGGTAGCGCCCTACAGCACCCGCATCCTGGACCCCAAGGATGAGAACGGGTTCATGCAGCCCGTTTGCTGGAACGATGAGCCGAAGGTCACCGAGTATGTTCAGGGCATCGTGAACGGCCAGAAGAACCTCCGCGAACAGGGCATCTTCGTCTACTCCCTCGGCGACGAGGGCGTGACGAAGGGCTGCTGCGTGCATCCGGCCTGCATCGACGCGTACCGCCGCTACCTCGCCGACCAGTACGGCACCATCGAGGCGCTCAACGCCTCCTGGGATACCACGTACAAGTCCTTCGACGAGGTCGATCTGCTCGACCGCAAGGACAACATGGAGGCGGGCGCGATCCGCACCTGCTACCCGCGCTGGTACGACCGGCAGGCCTTCGCGCGCTGGAACCTCTCCCACTTCGTGAGCCGCTTCGTGGAGGCGTTCCAGGAACTCGATCCCCAGGCCCTCACGGGCTACGAGGGCACGGGCGGCTTCGGCGATGACTACGACCAGATCATGGCCGTCAACCAGTTCTACGGCCCCTATCCGAGCATCGGCGACGACATCCTCCGCTCGGGCTACCCGCGCGATCGCGTGCGCTCCAACTGGATGGGCTACAGCAAGACCGGCGACGCCCTTTCCGACGCCGCCTGGCGCATGGTCATGAAGGGCATGGACAGCGTGTGGTACTGGATGTGGTCGGGAATCGGCAACTGGCGCGGCTATCTGCGCCCCACGCTCGACTTCTGGCCCGCAACCACTGACCTCATGGAGGAGATGAAGCCCGTCCATCAGGGCCTCGGCGATCTGCTGCTTCGCTCCGAGATGGCGCATAGCGGAATCGCGGTCTTCTACTCCGTGCCCTCCGCGCTCTCGTGCCAGCTGGAGAACGGGAACGAGTTCATCAATGCGGAGTCCGATCACCAGACCTGGACCCAGCTCACCTACGAGCTCGGCCTCGACTTCCGCTACGTCACGAGCGCCATGCTCAAGGGCGGCGCGCTCGACCCGAAGGAGTTCAAGGTCGTCGTCCTGCCGATGACACAGGCCCTCGCCCCGGACGAGGCCGCCGCCATCCGGCGCTTCGCGGAGGCCGGTGGCACGGTCATTGCAGACGTGCGCCCGGGGATCTACGACGGACACTGCAAGCCCGTCACGCCGGGCGCGCTGGACGACCTCTTCGGCATCAAGCGCACGGGTCGCGGCAAGGCCGCCGAAGAGGCGGTCACGACCAACACCTCCTTCGAGGGCCACAACCTCGACCTCGCGCTGCCCAAGGCGCGGCTGGACACAGAGGTCGAGGCTGCGGGCGCGACGGCCCTCGGTCAGGCCGGGGAGACGCCCGCCCTGCTGGTCAACCGCGTCGGCTCAGGCCGGGCGATCCTGCTCAACTTCCAGCTCCTCGCCGCCAAGGCGCAAGGCCCCGATGCCGACGCGGTCCGGGCGCTCCTGCGGTTCCTGTACGACCTCGCCGGCGCCCAAAGTGCGGTGAAGATCGGTGCCCCCGGCGGCGGCGCACTGCCGCTGACCGAGAGCCGCATCTGGCGCGATGGCGATGCGCTGGTCTTCGGCCTCTGGCGGCGCATGGAGAACGAGTGGTTCAGCCCGCGGACCGGCACCACGGGCGGGGAGCAGGTGCCGGTGCGGATCGACCTGCCGAAGCC
>VGFC01000078.1 GCA_016869045.1 Armatimonadota bacterium | reverse complement strand
GCGGTTCTCTCCCTTCGGTTTGGACTTCCTGGGCGCCATCTTACCAGATCGCGCCCGAGAGAACCGCCGCTCCTTCCTCCTTCACTTTCAACTACGGATGGGACAGGCTCTCGAGGGATGCGAACAGCGTACTGACGCCGGTACGCTCCGTCTTTGAGATTGGGTTGTCAAACCGCAGAAGCGAGTAGGCGACCAGATCGGCGGTCTGCAGAAGATACGAGCCCTTTGACGACTTGAACAGAGGGTCCTCGACCACGTGGGTAAGCGGGAGATGCTTGGTCCGCTGGCCTGTGTCGGTCCACTTGCGGTAACGACTGGGCACGAGATTCTCCTGCCGAAGCTGTCGGCAGAGCTTCGTCAGCTTCTCCTCTTTCCCCTCGTCGCAGATGAGCAGCGCCCGGCGGCCCAGCTTCTCGCCCGTCTTGTTGATGCGGTTGAGCAGACGGTCCCATGCCGCCCCCTCGAGTGCGTTCAGATCCGGCCGCTTCCGCGTAGGCGTCAGGGAGATGTTGATCACATGGACGTCGTGCATGGACGCCAACCGCCTGAGGCCTTCCGAGAAGAGCGAGACCCGCGTCTGTTCGTCAACTGGGTGTGGCGCCAGTGGACCCCTGCCCCCGAGAAGATGGGTGGCATGGAACTCGGCGCCCGTGTAGATCCCGAGTGAGGACTTCAGCTCCCTGCGCCAGGCGAAGAGGGTCTCCAGGTGCTCCTCCCAGTCCTCCTCCCTGACCCGTACGGCAGAGAGCACGAACCGCATCGGGTTTCCGTGCTCGGGGCTGGCGTCATAGGACTCGTCCACGTAGTACAAGTCCATGCGCGATGCCTCCCAACCACCCGAGGGCGCTTCGGTTCACGGGAAGACGTACACGGCGGTCCCGACGGAGACCATGCCATAGAGGATCCGCGCGTCGTTGCGGTGTTGGCGGACGCAGCCGTGGGAGGCGGGGCCGCCGAGGGCGTAGTGGAACCCCGGGCTGGTCGCGTGGATCCCGTGGCTGCCGCTGGCAGTGATGGCCATCCAGTACGCCATCCAGCAGTGGTACTGGCTGCTCCAGGCGTTGGGGCTCTTGTCAAAGACCTGACCCATTGCGCCGCGCCGCCCGTCGTAGCTCCCCGGCTTCATGGTCGGCGTCCAGTAGCCGCCGGCTGCCGTCGAGATGATGTGCTGGCGGACGAGTTCCCCATCGCGTTGGTAGTACAGACGCTGGCGGGTCTTGCTGATCGCGATGAGGGTGCCCTTGTCCTTCAGGTCGGCCATGAACTTCGGGCGGAAGCGGACAACGCGCTCGGCGGCGGCGAGTTTCTCGCCCGTCTGATCGAGGGCGGCGATGCGTACGTTCATCTCGATGGTGTCGAGCCAGGGCGGCTTCCAGGCGTAGCGGCCTGAGTTCGGTGCCTTCTGGGTGATGAAGCGGTCGAAGGAGCCGCGTTCGTAGCCGCCAAGGCGGCAGTTCTCGCCGCAGTAGGAGATCCGAACGTACTCGACCGGCCCCGAGGTCTCCCAGGCGAACTCGACGTCGGCGCCCTCCGTCCACTCGCCCTCCTTCTCCGGGCTCAGGAGGCGGATGCCGGGCTTCTGAGTGCGCAGCCAGGCCTTGCGGATCGCGGCCATGTCCGCGCGCTCGATCGCGGCGCTCAACTCCGGGCGCGCGGGGGGCGGCGGCGGAGTAGGGAGGAGGCCGGCGTCCGTGCGCGGGACTTCGCCGGGGAGGTCCTTGACGACCTCGCGGGGGGCGTCGATCGGCTGAGCGAGATCCTGGGCCGGGAGCGACGTAGCGGCTGCGAGTAAGGCTGCGATCAGGAGCACGATGCGCATCCAGTCCGCCTGTGCGATCAACTGAGCTGCAGTGGATAGTGCCCGAACTCGTGAACGGCCTGAGCCATCGCGATCAGGTTCTCAGGCTTCACGGACGAGTGAATGCTGTTGGAACTACTGACCAGGTACCCTCCGCCCGGCCCGGCGACCGCGATGGCCTCGCGGACCGTCTCGCGCACCTCCTCCGGCGTGCCCCATGACAGGAGCCGCCCGCAGTCGATGTTGCCCACCAGTGCGACCCGATCACCATACATCTGCTTGACCTTGCCCAGGTCCATGCCGGCCACGGGCTCCAGGGGGTTGAGCCCGTCCGGGCCGGCCTCGACGATCTGGTCGATGATCGACCAGATGTTGCCGTCGGTGTGCTTGATGACGTGGGCGCCTGCGTCGTGCGCGTTGTCGATGGCGCGCTTGAGGCGCGGGAAGATGAACTCGCGGAAGTGCTGGGGCGACATGAAGCTCGTGTTCTTGTCCGCGTAGTCGTCGCCGAAGACGATGACATCGACACCCATCGCCACGGCGCGGCGGACGACCTCCAGGTCGTACTCCAGGCAGAGGTCGATGAGTTCGTGGACGAACCTCGGGTTGAGGATCAGGTCCATCAGGAAGTTCTCGACGCCGCGCACGTGGGCGGGGTTGAAGAAGGCATCGCGCCCCATGAAGACGATGGCCTTCTTGCCCTTGTACTTCTCGACAAGCTGTGGGAGGTGGCCGTAGACCGTCGGGTCCGCGGGATCGGGCGGCGACCAGTCCTTCAGGTCCTCGTACTGCTTGAGGGCCGGCTCGACGGGGTACGGGCTGGCCTCGTTCCCCAGCGCCCGGATCACGCCCCACCGGTCGCGGAACAGGCCCTTCTCCCGGTCGATGAAGTCCATCTTGCTCTTGTCCCACGAGGAGCGATTGAGCCCGATGCAATCGTCGCCGAGCTTGTCGGACAGCTCCTCATAGGCGCCCCCGGGTAGCGCGCCCTCGATCACCTTCGGGTCGATGATCGGCTCAAACAGCGGGACGCGATCGGGTTCCTTGCGTTCCAGCGCGGTGATGACGCGTTCGCGTGAGGTCATGGGTTCAATCTCAACTCCCTGTCGGGCTCGGGTAGGCCTTCAGCGCTGCCAGCCAGTCTTGCACTGCGGCGGCGCGCTGCATCGGGTCTGCGGGCACCTGGATCGGGCGGCCGCGGGTATCGATGATGAGGCCGACCTCGCCGCCGGGGACGCTGACCGCGAGGGGCTTGCCGCGGCCGGCGCCGACGTCGAGGCCGCGAGCGGGCTTCACGTCAACCTGCGCCAACTCGCCGAGGCCCAGGGGCAGACAGACGATCTCGCCGGCGGGCACGTCCATCGGCTTGCCGTTCACGGCGACGGTCAGGGCGGTCTGGCCGGCCTTCGGCTGGCCGGTGCAGGCGATGCAGGTGCCGAGGCGGATGAGGCAGTCGCGGCGGAAGACCTGCGTCGCCGCCTCGCGGTGGATGCCCGCCAGCACGCCAAGCTGAGGCATCATGAAGATCGAGTCAACGGCAAGCTGCGTGATGCCCTCGGGAGCGAAGCCGTCGATCAGCATCATGGCCGCCTGCGCGCGACGCGGCGCGTGGGAGAGCACCCCGCCGGAGCCGACGAGCAGGTCGAGTTTCATCATGTCCACGATGGTCTCGCCGCTGAGGCGCTGCTCGAAGGTGTCCGAGATCGTGCGTTCCTGCTGGACGCCCTTGAGGCCCGTGGCGAGGCTCTTGTGCTGGTCGAAGGCCAGGCGTAGAGCTTCGCGGGCGACTGCCTGCTCGAGCTGCAGGTCCTCCAGCGTCTGCGGGATGCTCGTCGGGCGGATCATCTTGTTCCGCACACGATTGGCGAGGCCGCCGGCGACGGCCGCATCGGGCACCCAGCGCAGGATGTTGTCCGGGCCGGCCTCGGCGTAGACGTTGGAGATGGAGTAGCTCATCCCGAGGTTGGCTGAGACCGTGCGGTTGAACTGCCCGTCAAAGACACTGAACACGTCCGTCGTCGCCCCGCCGATGTCCACGCCGACGACGTTGATGTTGTCCTCCTCGGCGATCGTCTGCATGATGGCGCCGACGGCCGCGGGGGTCGGCATGATCGGGGCATCCGTCCACGCGACGAGGTTGCGGTAGCCAGGGGCGTGGGCCATGACATGCTCCAGGAAGAGGTCCTGAATCACATGGCGGGCGGGGTCGAGGTTCTCGCGCTCCAGTTGAGGGCGGAGGTTATCGGTGATGGAGAGGGCGGCCATGTCGCGCAGCGCGTCCTGGATCGCCTCGCGCGCCGTGACGTTTCCCGCGTAGATGACCGGCAACTCGTAGCCCTCGCCCAGGCGCGCCCGGGGGGAGGCGGCGGCCACGAGCTCGGCCATCTCCACCACCCGCTTCACCTCGCCGTGGTCTACGCCACCGGAGATGAGCACCATGTCGGGGCGCAGGTCGCGGAGGCGGCGGATGCGCTCATGGGGGCGCCGACCGTCGTCGCGGGCGATGGTGTCCATCACGATGGCCCCGGCGCCCAGCGCCGCGCGCTCGGCGCTCTCGGCGGTCATGCGCCGCACGAGGCCGACCACCGTCATCTGCAGCCCGCCACCGGCCGAGGACGTAGAAAGGTAGGCGTCGGCGCCACGGGAGTCCTGCTGGGGGCGAGCGATCGCGCCGTCGGTGATGAAGGTGCGGCCGGACAGCTCCTCCACCTCGCGCACGGCGTTCAGCACGCCGCGGGTCACATCCTCGTAAGGGGCCTCGACGGTGGTCGGCGCCTCGCCGCGGGTCTGCAGGCGGTACTCGCCATCGACCTTCTCGATGAGGATCGCCTTCGTGGTGGTGGAGCCGCAGTCGGTGGCCAGGATCGAGCTAATCTTCGCCGGGTCCATGTTCCTTCGCTTCCTCGCCGGGGGATGGCTTGCCCTTCTTGCGGGCCCGGCTCAGGCGGTCTTCCTCAAGCTCCTCAATGCGCACCAGCAGCTTCTCGACGTTCTCGCGCTTCTCGATCATCCGCACGAACGCGTCGTAGTTGGGCACATCCAGCGCGGCATCCACAAACGGCCCCAACACAACCAGGCCCTGGCTCGCGACGAACGAGAGGGGCCGGGAGGATTCGAGCAGGAAGGTGGCGGGCGCGGCGAGATGCCGGGCGACGATCTCGTGCGCCACCTTCTCGATCAGCTCCTCATCCGTCGGTTCGTTCGGCGGAGGCAGCGGCTCCGGGCTCGGCGGCCGCTTGCTCCAGGAACGCCTCCACACGGGCCATGACCTCATCACGGTTGTCGGCGAAGCGCAAGTACAGGCCCCGCGTGTAAGCGAGGCGGGTCGGCCTGGCGAGCGGGCTGAGCAGGACGCCCTCGGCATCCGGGAAGCAGCCCTTCACCTCCGCCCACCGGCGGCGATGGGTGCCGAACAGACCGGCGGCTGCGGCGCCCGCCTCCGAGACCACGTACGTGGCCCCGACGTAGTAGGGCGCGACCGAGACCGCTAACAGAAGCAAGGCGAGTGCGCCCCACCAGACGCTGCCGAACAGCACGTCAACGGCCAGCGACATCCCCAGCACGAAGAGCGCCACCGCAACGGCCAACAGCGGATTGCGCGCGCACGGGCGAACCGACCAGACGAGGTCGTGCGGCTCGTCGGCCGCTACGTCGCCGTCTCGATCCGGTCCACGATCTCCAGGCACTTGACGCCGTCCTCAATGCTCGGCGAGGGCTTCTCGCCGCGCAGGATCGACTCGGCGAAGTGGCGGACCTCGCCCATGTAGCCCTGCAGCTCCAGAGTGCTGTTCGGCAGGTTCGGGATCGCGAAGTCCGGCCGCCAGGTGGTCGTGTTCCCGAACGCGTTGTCGCCGCGCCGGTGGTACTCGAGCGTCAGTCGGTTGTCCACGATGGCCACGGCGCCCTCGCCCGTGACCTCGACCCGCTCCTGAACGCGAGGCTGACGGCTGGAGAAGTTCAGCAGGCCGACCACCCCACTCGCGAAGCGCAGCAGAATCGCGTTGGCCAGCTGGCCCGCATGGTCGCACTTGCGCACCACGACCTCGGTCACGTCACCCATCAGGAAGCGGAACAGGTCGATGATGTGCACGCCGTAGTACAGCAGATGGTGACGGTGGTCGGGCACGTTCCAGCAGCAGTACTTGCCCTCGATGAGGCCCGGGCGCCCGAACTCCTCGGAGCCGATGATCTGCTTCAGCCGAACATACGCCGGGGCGAAGCGCATCATGAAGCCGACCTGCACCGACTTGCGTCGCTGCAGGGCGAGCTTGGCGAGGGCCCGCGCGTCCGCGAGCGTCGGGGCCGGGGGCTTCTCCATCCACACGTGGAGGCCGCGGCCGAGGGCCTCTCGCGCGACCTCGCAATGCAGCTCCGGCGAGCCGCAGACGAAGACGGCATCGAGCGCCATCTCATCCATCATGCGGCGGTAGTCGGTGTAGGGTCGCCGCGCACCGAAGAGACGTGCGGTGCGGCCCGCCTTCCGCTCGTCCAGATCGGCCACTGCAGCCAGGTCGATGGGAGCCCACGCGAGGCAGGGATACAGACTGTGAGTTGCGTGATTCCCGCAGCCCACGAAGCCGACTCGGATGACGTCCGACAAACGGTCCACCTGCCTTGGTCGGGTGCAGGAGAAGCACGGCAGTGGGCGTGATGAATCACGCCCCTACACTTGGGCACGATGAATCGTGCCCCTACATGACGGCACGGCAGTGGGCGTGATGAATCACGCCCCTACACTTGGGCACGATGAATCGTGCCCCTACATGACGGCACGGCAGTGGGCGTGATGAACCACGCCCCTACACTTGGGCACGATGAATCGTGCCCCTACATGACGGCACCGCGGTGGGCGTGATGAACCACGCCCCTACACTTGGGCACGATGAATCGTGCCCCTACATGACGGCACCGCGGTGGGCGTGATGAACCACGCCCCTACACTTGGGCACGATGAAGATTGTGTTGAAGAAGGGCTCTGTGGAGGAAGGACGCCTCTCCTACACGGCCTACGTATCTCGTAGGTCGGGATACCAATCCCGACAGTGCCTTTGTCAACACAATCTGAATCGTGCCCCTACGTGACGGCAGGGCAGTGGGCGTGATGAATCACGCCCCGACATGACGGCTGATGATTGTTGATTGCGTAGGGGCGCGATTCATCGCGCCCAGTCGTGTAGGGGCGCCATTCATGGCGCCCGCCCCCGCTATCTGCGCGCCTGGATGTACTTGTACGCCGAGTCTGCGGCGATCGCCCCGTCGCCGACGGCCGTGGCGATCTGCTTGAGGGCGGTCTGGCGGATGTCGCCGCAGGCGAAGATGCCCTCGGCGCTCGTGCGCATGTGGCCGTCGGTGATGATGTGGCCGTCCTCGGTCTCGACGAGGTGCTGCACCAGGGCCACTTCGGGCACGAAGCCGATGGCGACGAAGACGCCATCGACCGGGATGTCGCGCTCCTGATCGGTCTTCACGTTCCGGATCGTGACCGACTGCACCGCGTCGGTCCCGTTGATGCGCACGACGACCGAGTCCCACGCGAACTCGATGTTCGGTCGGGCGAACGCGCGCTCCTGCAGGACGGGCTCGGCGCGGAGGGCATCACGCCGATGGACCACGGTGACCTTGTGGGCGAGATCGGCGAGGTAGACGGCGTCGTCGAGGGCCACGTTCCCGCCGCCGACCACGGCCACGTCCTTGCCCCGGTAGAAGAACCCGTCGCACGTGGCGCACACGGAGATGCCCCGGCCGGCGAACTCCTTCTCACCCGGCACGTTCAGGTGGCGATGCCGCGCTCCGGTGGCGATGATGACGGCCTGCGCGAGGTAGTCGCGCTTCGCCCCGACTAGACGCCAGCGGTCGCCGTGCGGCTCGACGCGCTCGATGGTGTCGGTCTCGATCTGCGCCCCGAAGGCCTCGGCATGGCGGCGGAAGCGGTCGATGAGGTCGTAACCCGAGATGCCCTCCGGGAAGCCCGGGTAGTTCTCGATGAGATTGGCCGAGGTGAGCTGCCCGCCGGGCGCAAGCTTCTCCAGAACGATCCCCTTCAGCCCGTAGCGCTGCACGTACAGGGCCGCCGTCAGCCCCGCAGCCCCGGCGCCCACGATGATGACGTCACACTCATGGCACTCGGTCATGCGAAGTCCCACCCGCTGGCGTTGGCAAGGCGCCGGGATTCTACCACACGCCCCGAACCCCTGGCAACCGCGGGAATGCGGACGGAGGAATCCCTGCCTTCGTTCGGGCAATACTCCAGCGCTGAGTGTCGCGATCAACTTCGTCAGCGAGGTGTTGTGCGGGTGAGTGCAGACCAACCTCGTCGGATCAAGCTCGGGCTGATCGGCTCGGGCGCGCAGGGCCGGTATCTGTCGGAAGCGGCGGCGATTGCGGACGCCTTCGAGTTCGTCGCGTGTGCCGATGTGAGGCCGGAGTCGGCGGAGCAGACCGCGCGCGAGTGCGGGTATGGGTCAACGTACGCGGACCATCGCCAGATGCTCGCCAAGGCGGACGTGGAGGCTGTGATCGTCGCGACCACGCACGCGCAGCTTCAGCCGTGCGCGCTCGCCGCGCTGCAGGGGGGAAAGCACGCGCTGGTTGAGAAGCCGATGGCGCTGCGAGCGGCCGAGGGGCGGGAGTTGGTCGAGGCGGCGAGGGCGGCGGGCGTGAACCTGATGGTGGGCTACTCGCTGCGGTTCATGCCGCCGCGCATCCTGATGAAGCGGCTGCTTGAGGAGGGCGTCATCGGCGAGGTGCGGCAAGTCATGGCGGGCCAGTGCATCGGCGCGATGGGCGGCTGGCTCGGCGATCCGGCGCAGGGCGGCGGGCCCCTCTTCTACATCGGCACCCATGCGCTGGATCAGATTCTGTGGGTCGTCGGGAGGCCCGCCGAACGCGTCTGCGCGGAGATGAACCGCGCCGAGCCCGGCGGCTGCGAGACCGAAGCGATGGTGAACATTCGCTTCGAGGGCGGCGCGCTTGGGCAGCTCGTGACCTCGCAGACCTTCGGCGGACGGTACGGCTGGCTGGATGTGCTGGGGACGGCCGGCCGCATTCGCGTGCAGTGGGAGAGCGATGTGCTCACGATCCAGAGCACGGTGATCCCCGAGTATGCGAACCTGACCGAGATCACGGTGCCGCCAACCGCCTACCTCCCCCCGCCGGGCTACGACGCCCGCGCCTCGCTGCGAAGCTCCGCGTACATCCGCACCTGGGCGAACGAGCTTACCGAGTTCGCGAACTCGATCCGCGAAGGCCGCCCGCCAAGTGTCAGCGGCGAGGACGGCGTGGGGGTGCTGGAGGTGCTCGACGCGGCGTTCGAGTCGGCGAGGACAGGGGGGATGCCGGTGGGGAGGTAGGTGTGCGCAGACGCCCCGTGACGGCGACCGTCTGCTAGTTGACAGCTCCAGGGCGCACTTCTACAATGATAGCAGCAGAGGGAACCTGGCGTCAGTCGTTTGCCGTAGCGCATCGGTCTTGGCGTAGGACTCAGTCGCAGCACTCCCCGTCCTATGGTGGCGATCATGTCGGGCTATTGAGGCGAAGAAGGGAGGTCGTATGATGGACGAAGGATCAGGGCGTCGCGGGTTTCTCCAACGGGTTGGGCTGGGCCTGCTCGCAGCATGGGCGGCCGGTGTAGGTGGGATTGGCTCGGCGCTTGCGCAGGGGACGACGCGCAGGCCGCCGTTGAAGCCTCTGACCCTCAGAGGCTTCCTGAAGTTGCCTGCCGTCAAGCCGGATGCGGACTGCGTTGCCGGCGACGTATGCGTGGAGGGCGCTGACGTCACCGTCAAGTGCACCGTCGCGTGCGACGGTTGCGACCAGTGCAACAACGACTGCAACACATGCAACGGCTGCAATGTCTGCGACCACGGGTGTGACATCGGCTGCAACAACTGCAACAGGTGCAACGGCTGTGATGGGTGCGACCTGTGCAACGCCACCTGCAACACCTGCAACCAGTGCGACCACGGCGTGGATGCCTGCATCGTGAGCTGCGACAGCGGCTGCGACGGCTGCAATCAGGGCAACCAGCAGTGCGGGATCGACGTGAACAACAACGGGATCCCGGATGACAAAGAGGTCCAGATGATGGAGCGGAACCTCAAGGTCCTTGAGGACACGCTCACGCGCCGCAAGCAGGCGTTGGAGAAGCTGCGCAAGCGGTAGCGCGGGGCGGTTGGCGAACGAAGTCGCGGGAGGGACGGCCAGGGTCAGCCGTCCCTCCTGTGTGGTAGGCTCTTTGCGGGCGAGGCGCGTGTCATGTCACCCGGTGAGTCCGCACGCGACGGCTGGGAGTTGGGCGAGATCCACCTCGTCGAGCAGCTCGGCACCTCGGTGGTGGTGGATGTGCGCCGAGGCTTGCTCTTCGAGGCGGACGAGCCCACCGCTGCGTTTGTCCGGAGCGCGCGCGCGGCGGGCGATCTGCGGGCGGGGGCCGCCGAGGTACGGCGACGCTGGGGTTGGTGGCGGATGGGGAGGGTGTGGCACGAGCTCCAGCGCGCGGGATTGTTGACGCGCCGTCTGCCGGATCGGCCTCCCGCGCCCTGGGCGGTCCTCCCGCCGGTGACCTCGCTGGACCTCAACATCACCCACCAGTGCAACCTGGCCTGTCGCTACTGCTACGGCGCGTACGGGACGACGCTGCCCGCCTGCGAGGGTCGGTTCCGCTACGGCTCGGCCGAAGGCTGGATGAGCGAGAAGGTAGCGGCGGCGGCGTTCGAGTGGCTGCTGAGGGCGTCAGGTCAGGCTAGCGAGCTGGCGCTGGTCTTCTTCGGGGGCGAGCCGCTTCTGAACTGGCGGCTGTTCAAGCGGCTGGTGCCGCAGTTCAGACAACGGGCGGAGGAGGCCGGGAAGCGCTTGCACCTCGCCACGGCCACGAACGCCACGCTCCTCACGCAGCGGAAGCTCGACTTCCTCATTGAGAGCGGCATCGGCATCCAGTTCAGCGTGGACGGTCCGCCTGACATCCAGGACGACCAGCGCGCGGACCGCACGGGACAAGGCACCCACGCCCTGGTGGAAGCCGCGGCGCGGAGGCTGTTCGCGCGCAGACCCGGGCAGGTCACCGCTCGGGCTACGCTCACGCGTCGTCACCTCGACGTGCGCCGCGTGGTGGAGCACCTCCTGGGGCTGGGGTTTGGCAGTGTACATGTGGAGCCGGCCACGGGCATCGCCAATGAGTACGCGGTCACGGCGGACTGCCTGCCGGAACTGAAGCAGCAGTTGACGGGAATGGCAGAGCTGTTCCTGGAGCGCCTCGACGGGGGGGAGCTGCTGAACTTCTCGAACTTCGTCAAGTACGTGCAGAGCACCAAGGACCCTCAGAAGCCCCGGTTCTACCCCTGCGGCGCGGGTCGCGGGTACCTGTGTGCAGACCCTACCGGCACCCTGTACCTCTGTCACCGCTTCACCGGGACGCCGGAGTACGCGATGGGGAACATCTTCGAGGGGTTGGACGAAACGGTCCGCCGTTGCGTGAGCCGCCTTCACGTGGACGCGCGCCCTGGATGCCGCGACTGCTGGGCGCGCTACCACTGCGGCGGAGGGTGTTGGCGGGTGCACGTTGACGCCAGCGGCACGCTTGAGGAACCGGATGCCGCATTCCACTGCCCGGTGCAGCGGCACACTATCGAACTCGCCATCGCCATCAACGCGCGCCTGGCAGACGCGGAGGCCGAACTCCTCGCCGACCAGTACGGTCAAAGCAAGATGCCCCACGAGTCGTAGCGACGTCTACCACGCCGCCCGGACCTTCACAATGACCTTGCGCACCTTGCCCTCGCACGCGAGCGGCGCGTGCGCGTCCTCGGGGAAGAAGACGGCAAACGTGCCGGGCACCAGCTCGAACCACGCGTCCGGCGCGTCGTCGGGCAGCTCCGCGTCCTTTTCGTCGCTGTAGCCGGTGAAGCGGAAGCGGCACTCACTGAGCGACTTCCAGCCGATCACATCGGTCCCGATGACCGCGATCTGGATGTCGATGTACCTGCGGTGGGCCTCCAGCCGCGCGCCTCGCAGACCCTTCCCTTGCCCCTCATCCACGTTCGCGTAGAGGCGCTCGCCGTCGATCTCTTGGCGGCCCGGCGGCAGGGCGGCGAGGTCCTTGCCCTTCAGCCACTCGACGGCAGCCGCGATGCCGGGGTGCAACAGCGCATAGCGCGACAGGTTCTGCAGGCGGTCGAGGATCATGGCACGGTCCTCCGCGCGGGGGCTTCCGCGTCGTGACCCGCTATACCTCGTAGGCGCTGCGCACTCACGGTAGCGATCAACGGCGACGCAGTTTGAGGTCGAGACGAATGGGGGTGCCCGAGGGGGGGAGCGTGGTGTCGAGGCTGGCGCGGTCGTAGCCCGGTGCGTAGCACCACACCGTGAGGGGACCGGCTTCCGGAGCGAGGAGCGCGGACCGGCCTTGCGCATTAGCTGAGGCGATGCTCGGTACGCGCCCGCCCTGCACCAGGACCGTCAGCGCGCCTTCGACGGGCGCCCCACGGTCGTCAGCAATCTGAACATGCACGGGAGTGCCCGTCGGAGGCACGGGCGCACAGGAGTCCAGGAAGAGCGGCAGGCGCGCCGTGTGGTTGGGCTCGATCTGCACCGAGACCGGCGCCGGGAGGACGCTGCATGCGCTGAACGGCAGAGCGTCGTAGCGTCCCGGACGCAGGTCCTCGAAGCGGAAGCCGCCACGCAACGCGCTGGTTGAGGTAACCGCCACAACCTCCTCGCCCTGCAGGAGCACCACCCACGCGTCGGGGATGGGCTGATGACCGGCCCGCCAATGGACGCCGCCGCTGACGGCGCCCTTGGTCTGCGACACGACCAGCCAAGAGCCGAAAGCAACCGCCAGGACACACAGAGCAACCGCCGGGGCGAGAACGCGGGTGGCGACCCATCCGTGCGCCGGTGGAAGGGGCTTCAGGGCGGGCAGGGCGCCCAGGACGGCGGCGCAGGCGCCCGCCGGCGGCTCGGGGCTAGGGTCCGACCGCAGGACGGCCGACAGGCGCTCGTAGCCGCCGATCGCCGCTGCGCAAGCCGCGCAGCCGCCGACGTGCGCGGCGTGTCGGCCGGGCCGACCGTCCAGCCACGCATCCAACACGTCATGAGTCAGCGCGCAAGGCGCCCGTTCAGTCGAGGACATCGCGGAGCAACTCCTTCAGCCGCTCACGGGCCCGGTGGGCCTTGACTCGCGCCGCGCCCGGCGAACACCCCACGATCCGGGCGATCTCCTCATGCGTGAAGCCGTGATACTCGCGCAGGATGGCCACTGCCCGCTGGTCCGGCGGCAACCCAGCCAGGGCCTCTCGCACGGCCTCCCCGACAGCGACGCCCTCGGCGAGATCCCTCGCCGCCGGCGGCCGAACACTGCCAAGAGCCCTGGCCTCCAGGCCCCGCCGCCGCAGATGGCTGGTGCACAGGTTCTGGGCGACGGTGAACAGCCACGAACGCAAGCCCCGGCGGGGGTCGATTCGGCGGCGGGAAGCATGCAGTCGGAGGAAGGTCTGCTGGGCGATGTCGCTCGCCGTCTCCGGGTCGCCCAGCATCCGCGCCGCGAAGCGGAAGATGACCGGATGGTAGACGCGAAGGACCGTCTCAAAGGCGCTGCGGTCGCCCTCGCGCAGGCGACCGAGCACCGCCGCGTCCACTCCCGCCGCGCTCTCCCGCACGCCGGGTGCCCTACCTCAGTACAGTGATCTTGGTGACGTAGTTCTTGCCGCCCTGCGCGTAGTACCGGCAGCGGACGTGGTTGCCGACCTTGAGCGCCTTGATCTGCGCCTGCAGGTCCGCCTTGCGAGGGCAGTTGGGGTTCACCCAGAGCATGACCTCACCGTTCGCGTTCTTCACCTTCAGGGCGCCGCCTTGAGGGCACGCGAAGGTGACCTTGCCGGCGACCGTCAGGATATCCACTGCGAGCGCCGCGGCACTCGTCAGCAGGAATGCCACCAGGACTACCCAAACGATCGTGCGTCGCATCAGACCAGACCTCCTGTGTGTGCCAGAGTCCATCGTACGTTGCGGCTACTACGCTTGGCCACCAGCCAGTGTTACAGCTCGCCGGCCTCGGTCAATCGACCAGCGCGATCTTGATGATCTCCCCGGCTTCCCGGGGTGACTTCACATCGAGCCCTATCAGGAACTGCTTCAGCTTCGAGCCGAACTCCTTCTTCAGAGCGCGGAGGCTGTCCACACCGCTGATCCCGGCGACGAGCAGCTTCTTCCCGGCTTCGATGGTCCGGTGGTAGAGCGGCCACCAGCGCTCGTGTTCCATGGGCGGCACGCCGGCGCCGGGAGTCCACTGCAGCATCGTGAGGCGGGGGATGGAGAGCAGGTGCTCGTGGTGCGGGATGGCGCTGGGCCCATCCCAGTGGTACATGCTGCAAGCCACGCGCCCGCACATTTCGGTCAGCACGGGCACCATGAACTCCGCGAACATGCTCGGGCCAATCATCGCCGAGAAGTCGCACTGGAACTTCGCCATCCGCCCGGGCGCCCACGCCCAGAAGTGCGACCCGCCGACCTCGTCCCGCATGAGGTCATAGAGCACGTCGTAGTAGTGGAAGTAGCGGTCGGTGATCTGCCGGAGGCACGCGCGCACCCAGTCCGGCCGCTCGAGGAGGTCGATCAGGAGCTTCTCGGTCCCGCGCATCGCCGCCAGCGTGTCCAGGCCCTCGATGAGGTCGGGGAACTGGATGAGCAGCTTGCCGCTGCCGAAGCGCAGCATCTCCCGCGTCAGCTTCAGCGTGAATTGCCAGTAGAGATTGTCGGGATCGTATTCGAAGCGGGCCTCGTCGGGCTCGTCGAAGCACGGCTCACACCACGTCGTGCCGGGCATCTCCACACCGCGACACCCGAGGTAGAGCGCGAGGCAGTTGGGGGCGAGGTCCGGCGCCACGTGCGGCACCGCCTCGGCGAGGAAGTGTGACCCGATGCACGCACGCTGCGCGAGGTTCACGCGGTACTCGAAGTCGGCGGTCGAGTAATGCCCCATCCAGCCCGGCGGTTCCGGCAGAGCCGGGATACCCTCGACCGGCACCTCACGCGGCGCCGTGATCTGCAGCGCCGGCCGCCCGATGTCGCCCCCGTTCCACCACGTGGTCAGGCGCTCGCGGACCTCGTCCATGTCTTCGCGGTAGAGCAGTGCTGCCATGCCGACTCCTTCCCCAAGGGCTGGTTCTTGCGACATCGCGCGGCCGCTCGTGCGTTCACCATCACCTCGGCCGATTCCTCGGCCCCACGGTCGGGAATGCGCTTGACACACAGGAGCCCCAGACGTAGCATGTCGCCAGTCCACCCGGAGGGGGTCCGGCGCATGGGTGAGGTGCGTTGCCTGTTCTGGAACGTCCGGGACCTGTACCCGCATGTGGCAGGCAAGCGGACAGCGAAGGCCGGCTACTGGCCGCCCACGGCCGAGGCGTATGGAGGCAAGGTCGCTGACGTGGCGGGCGTGCTTCGCACGGTGCCCGGTGGTGTTCCGGACCTCATGGCCTTCTGCGAGGTGGCTGCGCCGAGCGCTGCAGGCGGACGGGATGCGGTGGCGGACCTGCGTGACTTGCTTGGTGGCAACCTCGCGCACTACACGGGCCAGAAGGGCGACAGCCGGGGCATCACGTGCGCCGCGATGTGGAACACTGAGCGCCTTCGCAGGGATGCGGAGGAGCCGGAGGAGCACGCGGTGCGCTCTTCGTCGCCGGTCGGCGAGTACGGGCGCCGCATCCTCGAGATCGGCCTCGCCGAGGTGGAGAGTGGCCGCCCATTCACGCTCTTTGTCAACCACTGGACCTCGGGTCGGGGCGAGGTAGCCGATGCGCGGCGCAGGTGCAGTGGAGCGACACTACTCACGCGTGTCCCAGAAGGTCCGCGCCAGAGGGGGATCCCAGGGGGATCCCACCGCCTTGGTCCTGGTAGTTGGGGACTTCAACGATGAGCCGTTTGGTCAGTCACTCGTCGATCCTGAGGGGACAGCCGGGCGGCCATCATTCGTGCGGGACCGAACTGCTGTGCTCCAACGTAAGCCCGCTGCGTACGGTCCTGTGCTCTACAACGCCGGGTGGCGGCTTCTCGGAGAGTGTCAGTCCCGCGGCGAGGAGATCGCCTCAGGCCGCGAGAAGCCAGCGGGGACGTACCTGTTTGGGGAAGTGAGGGAGGCGCAGTGGAGCACGTGCGACCAGGTACTCGTGAGTGCTGGCATGCTCGAAGGCCCCAAGCCCGTGTTTGATGATGCGACGTTGAGCGTGCACTGCCCTCCAGGACTCGTCGGGCCGGACGGGAAGCCGAACATGACGTCTGACCACTTCCCGATCTGCTTTGCACTCAGCTTCTGAGGGAGAGGAGGACGACTGTGGGATCGCAGCCTCAGGTGGACCGGTTTGAGAATGTTGTCGTTCAGACCCTGCGCAGCCCTCGCGCTGCTGATCACCCGGATTTCGGGCAACAGCAGGACGAGGTCCGGAGCACGCTTCAGGAGGCCGTTGACGGGCTCAACGCCGCCCTCAGGAACACGGGGGTGACTGCGCGGATTGAGCCATGGATAGGGGAGCCCCAAAGCGAGGCGCATCAGGTCGTCCTTGAGCGGATCAGCGACGGCTTCGAGGCCAACGCGTTCCGGGTGAAGTGGGAGTCGGTCACCGGCTACCCCGTCCACGTGCGGCCAGCTGGGCAGGAGCGGGACCTCGCGGCCGAAGACCATCCGCAACTCATCGAGCACCTGGAGAGTGCTCTCCAGCGGGCTGCGTTGGTCGCGCAGCAGATGGCAGGCGTGTAGTCGCACACGGCCAGTCTGTGGTCTGCGCTGCTTCCGGCGGCGTTCATTGTCGGATGGTCACTCGTGTCCCGATGCGCACTTGCCGGAAGACCTCGATCCCGTCTTGGATTTCCAGGGCGATGCAGCCCTGGGTCCAGGTACGGGGCTTGATCCCCCCGACGTGGATGCCGATGCCGCTGCCCAGGCGCGTGTCCTGGGGCGGCGTCCCATGGTTGCGCGCGGCCTCGATGATGGCGTCACGCTGTTCGCGGCTGATGAGACCGGCGGCGAGGCCGCGCTCGGCGTCCTCGGGCAGCGGGTAGTCCAGCAGCATCCACACGTCACTCCAGCGGCGGACCTCCGGCTGCATGACGCGCTCGACGATGCGGAACTCGCCCTCGGGCGTGCAGCCGTCGTCGCGCTGCTGCTTGTCCCCCAGCCCGCCGAAGCCGAGAGCTACCGGGTACGTCTTCAGCAGGCGCTCGCCCGAGTAGAAGAGCAGCTCCATGTCGGACTTGTCCACGACCAGCCGGGCGTGCGCAATCGGCTCGCGCCGGATACCGGCCTGCCGGGCCAGTTGCGCCAGGGGCTCGGGAGGCGTTGCCTCACCCAGCAGCACTCGCGGCGCTCTTGTCGGCGGCCGGCTCGGAGGCCTCGTCCGCCTCGCGTCCCGGAATGCCAGCACCACTGCCAGAAGCACCAGGCCCAGCGCCAGCCATAGCTGCCGAGCGCCCCACGTTCGCCGGGTCACGCCGCGCCCTCGTTCAGCTGCCATGCGCCAATTGCCCGCGCCTCGTCCACGTGGTACGGCTCGCCGTGGCCGGGGAAGACCCGCGCCTGCCTGCCCTCGGCCCTCAGGCGCTCGTCCAGCTTCACCATCATCCGCTGCAGCAGGCCCATCTCCTCGGCGAACACGCGGCTGTTGACGTTCGTGCTGATCATCAGGTACTTCGGCACGGATAGACGCGCCTTGTCGTGGTCGGAGAGGCTGCGGAAGTCGATCAGGTAGTCGCCGCAGAAGAGCAGGCCGTGGTCGGGCGCGAGGTAGAAGACCTGACCCGGCGTGTGCCCGCCCAGGCTCTCCAGGACCTCGAACGGCACGTCGCCGACGCTGAAGCCGGCCAGCCGACGCAGGCCCCCGGCCTCGCCCTCGGTGGGCTGCAAGGCCTCGATGGTCTGCGGGTGTTGGGCACGCGTGAAGGCATTGACCAGGTGGGTGAAGTGCTCGTTGAGGACCATGAGCGCGGAGCCGCTGCCTGCCGCGCGGTTCCCGTCGCGGAAGATGCGCTCGGCCTCCGGGTGCGCGAACACGCGAGCGCCGAACTCCGCCTGAAGCGCGCCGGCGAAGCCCGCGTGGTCGGCATCGGCGTGCGTCAGGAAGACGCGCGTGATCGTCGCCGGGCTCAATCCGAGACGCGTGACCCACTGCTTCCAGTCCTCGTAGTACAGGCCGAACCCCGTATCGATGGCGGTCAACTCGGCTCCGTCGTCCAGCAGGTAGCACGTGCTCCCGGTCGGGGGCGCGAGCGCGTAGAGGTTGACGGTTGGTGATACCGGCAGCGGACCGGTGCACTTCAGGGTGAAGTGCGGTCCGAGCTTGCGGAGCGACATGGTGGCGAGTTCCAGGACGTTCTCGAAGATCTCGCTCGCCGCGAGGCTCTCCTCGGAACGCGCGCTCTCGCGGCGGAACTCGATGAGGCTGCGTTCGAGCTGCTCGGACTGCGCCACGAGGTCCCGCAGCTCCCGGCGCGCCTCTTCCGGGAGGCTCTCGCGCAAGCGCAGGAAGAAGACCTCCACCGCGCTCAGCCCGATGATCTCGTGGTACGCCTCCGGGTCTGAGCCGCGATACTCCACGTGGTAATCGTACTTCGACTCGGTGATGTCGGTCAGCAAGGCGGCGGCTTCGTCGGCCGAGGGCGCCACCATCGACATCTCGCACTGGCCCGGCGCGAGGCTGCGATCGTATTGCATGAAGATGACGTTCGCGTCATGCTCAGCGAGCAGCTCGGCGAACTCGGCGAGCGTGCCGGGTTGATCGACCAGCCGCACCCTCATGGTCAAGATCGCCTCAGGGTCCGGCATGGCGGAGGCGGCCTCTTCCTCGCGGGGATCGAGAAGGCCCTGGCGCTCCAGATGCTCGACCAGCGCGCCGGCTCGCATCGCGGATCGCACCTCGACCGTCAGCTCGACCCGGTTCGGCGAATCCGCCCGGTTGAACACGAACCGCGTGATGTTCGCCCCATGCGTCGCAACGGTGCGCGCGAGCTGGGCGAGAGAGCCCGGACGGTCGTCCAGATAAGTCGTCATCTCGACCAGCCAGCGCCCGTCAGTACGGGTGAGGGTGATCATGGCGGTCCCTCGCGGCGTGGTTATGGTGCCGCGCGTAAGCTGTCGATCTCGATCTGCGCGTCGCTTCCGCTCTCAATCGGGTCAAGACGCAGCCCGATGATCGTCGCGCCTCGCCACTGCGCGTGATCGGCCATCGGCACACGGTAGGTGCGCCACTCACCGTCGGCCTGCACGTCGAAGCCGACCCGCCTCTCGGCGCTCCAGTTCGGCGCTTCCTCAGTGGTGAAGAACAGGCCTCCCGCGTTCTGGGCTGGCCCGCCCGTGACGCGCATTCGGACCTCGATGGCTGGGGTCTGGTCGCCGGCGACCCGCAGCTTCGGCGAGGTCAGGAACGGGTCCTCGGCGATGACACGCAAGACCAGCACGGCCTCGCGCACCTGAGCACTGAGAAAGCCCCGGATCGGCCGCCAGCCCTGCAGGTCGGCGTCGAACCCGAAGTCCACCTCGGTGCGCGCCGGAGGGGCCGGCGGGTCAAGGGGCACCTCGCGGCCGTCCACGGTCAGCAGGTTCCGGTCCGGGTCGGCGGTGAGCACGACCTTCCCCTGCTCCCAGAGCGTGATTTCGCGGACGCCGTCGGTCTCCTCGCCGCGCGGATCGAGGTACTTCAGGCCCGCCTCGTCGTCGCGCAGGTAGTCCACGCGATGCTGCGTGCCGGGCCAGTACGCGGAGAAGGCCGCGAGCGAACCATCCGGCCGGAAGACGATCCAGCCGGACTTGGGGAGCACGATCCCGTCGCCCACGTCAAGCGGCTCGTCGCTCCGGTTCACCATCGCCTGTACGCCGTTCGCATACTCGATCCAGGTGCGCGCGAAGGCCTGGGTCGGGGGCTCCCAGGGCAAGGTGGTCGGCGTCACGCCGGATCGCACCAGCTCCTCCAGGGTCATCCACTTGTCGCCCTGCCAGTAGCGGGCCTCGCGAACCGGTTGCCCCGCGTAGCGCCGCTGCAGGTTGCCGATCAGCAGGACCTCCGTGATGTAGTAACGCCAGTTTGCGAAGCCGCCGCAGACGTAGCCGCCGTTGCCGTAGAGCACTTCGCAGGCCCGATAGTCGTCAAGTTGCGCGGGGTCGTCGTAGAAGGTGGTTGTGCCGCTGTGGAACTGCGGGAAGGGCGGCATCTCATAGAAGCGGTACATCAGGCCCATTCCGTGGAAGCCTGAGAGGGGCTGCAGCCGCCGCAGCTTGTACTCGGGCGAGAAGAGCCGATGATGTCCGTCCATCGCCCCGAAGTCGCCCGTATCGACGAACTCGCCGAGTAGGTGCTGATCGATCAGTGTCTCCGACGAAAGCGGCCCGCCCTGCGTGTCCTTGATGAGCCGCGCGAGGGCCTGCTGGTGGCCGAGGGTCTGCCGCATCGAGCGCGATCCGCCGTCCGCCGCGTAGTCGTGCCAGCTCCACGGCGCGGCGCCCGAGGTCATCTGGTCGGTGAAGGCGGCGTTCGGCGCGAAGGCGTCGCGAATCTCGTTCTCGGCGCGCGTCGCGACGGACAGCCAATCCGCCGGTCGGAGGTAGTCGAGGGACTTGCCCTCGCGGTCCACGGCGAAGTGGGCCAGTCCCCGCAGGGAACTCGGCGAGTTCTGCCGCAGGACGCGGTAGTTCGTGCGGAAGCCGAAGCGCCCGAGTGTCTTCCCGAAGGCGCACAGCTCGCGCAGCTCCTGCACGGTGCCGACGCTCGGATTCGGCGGGTAGTCGGGCAGCCACATGGAGTCCGGCAGGAGCGCGTCCCAGCCGGCGACCTCCCAGTTCTGCAGGATGGTGTAGAACGGCACGCGGTCGCGACTGAGAGCCTGCATGACCTCCAGGAAGTGCCGCAGGTCCCCCACGGACTGCCCGCCCCACAGGTCGATGAAGACCGCCTGCGTCAGGAAGTCGCGGTACGCGCTCGGCTGTTGCCTGGGGGGTGGCACGACATCCCACAGCTTGCGCGAGAAACGCAGCTCAAGGACCTCGCGAATGGGCAGGTACTTCCCGTCGGTGTCGGGCGCGTACTCGACCGCCAGCCCCGCCGGGAAGGGGCCGGTCCCGGAGTTCGTCTGGTTGCGGGCCGCCCAGTTCGTGCCGTCGCTCTCCTCCATCACCCAGTGCGCGGTGAACCAGAAGTCGCCCTGGACGCTGTACGTTGTCTTCGGCCACCAGGCCTGCCCATACGGCTCCGCGTACCGCGACAGGTCGAGCCTTCGCCATTCGCCCAGGCCCTCGACGTGGCCCGGGTCGATCCCGCGGGCCTCCGACGAGGCCGAGGTGATCGTGAGCCGCAGTACGTCTTCCCCGATGGCCGGCTCGATCGTCAGCGGAACCGCCGGATCGACCTTGCCGTCCGTGCCCATCGCACCGGCTCCCGCCAGCGGGCGGAAGTGGACTCCGTTGACCGTCACCTCCAGGCCGCCGAGGCCCTGGGACTCATCGAAGACGACGCGCGCGTCGCCGACGGCGCCGAGGTCGCGGGGCTCGGCGGAGCATGGGCAGCAGATGGCGGCGAGCGGTGGCAGGACCAGGCTGAGCATGTGGATGGGTTCGGCAACGAGGGTCCGCGCTCCTGTCCGGCGAACCCCGCGCGTAGCCCTGCGAAAGGTAGATTCGATGACTTCACCGACCCTTGCCGACCGTCTCGAGTGGTTCCGCGACCGGAAGTTCGGGCTGTTCATGCACTGGGGGCCGTACAGCCAGTGGGGCTGCATCGAGAGCTGGCCGCTCGTGGAGGAGGACACTTGGGCGCGGCCGGACGACCTGCCGGCGTGGGTCGAGCGCGGCAAGGACATCGAGCGCTTCAAGCGCGACTACTTCGCGCTCAACCGGACGTTCGACCCGACCGAGTTCGACCCGAGGCCGTGGGCCGCTGCGGCGAAGCGCGCCGGGATGCAGTACGTGGTCTTCACGACGAAGCACCACGACGGCTTCTCCATGTTCGACACGCGGCAGACTGACTACCGGATCACCCACCCGGACTGCCCGTTCAGCTCCGACCCGCGCGCCAACGTCGCTCGGGAGGTCTTCGACGCCTTCAGGGAGGAGGGCTTCGGGATCGGCGTCTACTTCAGCAAGTCCGACTGGCACTGCCCGTACTACTGGAGCCCGGATCGCCCGGCGCGCACACGCAATCCGAACTACGACACCGCCGCCGAGCCCGAGAAGTGGGAGCGGTTCGCGCAGTTCGTCCACGGGCAAATCGAGGAACTGATGACCGGCTACGGGCCGGTGGACATCCTCTGGCTCGACGGCGGCCAGGTCCGTCCTCCCTTGCAGGACATCCGGATGGACGAGATTGCGGCGATGGCGCGCACGCATCAGCCGGGCCTCATCATCGCCGATCGCACCG
>VGFC01000077.1 GCA_016869045.1 Armatimonadota bacterium | reverse complement strand
TTTCTGTTACGGGGACTGGCGGGCGCCCGCGCGGAGTTTCGGATCGCGGCGCTCGCGGTGAACCTGCGGAAGCTGGTCGCCTGCGGGGCGATCCGCCGCGAGGCTTGCGGCGCGAGCTGACCTCGGGCAAGCCGCCGCGCGTCTTGCCGGGCGGGCCCGCAGCGGGCCACAGGCCCCACACTGCCGCGATCCGGGGCCACCCGACGCAGCCCCTCGGCCAACCCACAACCCGAGCGCTCCGCCCGCCCCTCCCCAACACCATCGCCCCGTCATCGCCGTGAGGTCAGATGACTTGGGGGACGGGCTGGGGACGCCCGCGCTCCCAGGTGGACGACAACGTCACGGTGCCTCCCACCCCCACGCCACCTTCTCCTTCGCGTGTACCTTCCTTCCGGCCATCCGCGTCACTACGATCTCGACCGCGCCGCACTTCTCTGCGCGCTCGCGCGAGACCGGCTCCCGTTTGTGGTCAGGGGTACCGTAGCGGGCCCGGAGCTCGTTGAGGATCGCTTGGCGCCCGTCGAGGTCATCAACAGTGCGCGCGTCGCCCTGCACTGCTCCTGCCACTGGACCACTCCCACTCCCCGCTAAGCCCCCATCCGCGGCAGGCCCATTGAGTCCGGAAGGACTGCCGCCGCGGTTCACCGAAGTGCACGGGGCACCGGTCGGCGTCTGTGGCCGCCGGAGGTTCCCTCATGAAAGGAGGCGTGCAGCCCGTGGGTCTTCTCTGTCTGTCTGCCGTGTGCGTGCTGTTCGCCGCTGCCGCTCTGAGTCAGGATCAGAAGCCGCTTCTGGCCGCAACGGCCTCCGTCGAGTTCGGCGAGGACTTGGGGCAGAACTTCGGCACGCTCTTTGAGGTCCGAGACGGCCGTAGTCGAACCATCGTCGGCGCTGGTTTCCCGGCCGTCTTCAACACCTGCGTACGCCTCGACCGCTATGCTCTCCAGTTCTACGTCCGCCCGGAGGGCGACGTCGCCCCGGTCAAGGAACTCCTTCCGCGCTCCAACACCGGCGTTCACCAGTCCGTGCAGGACTGCGACGGTCGCCTGTTCGCATGGACTTATGGAGGCGACAAGACCGTTCGCTGCTGGGAGGGCGCCCAGTGGCGGGAGGACCCCATCCTCGATCCTCAGCGCGCAGGCTTCGGCGACGGCTTCATGCGCCTGGGGACCGGCCTGCTGGTCTATCAGGACGGCCAGGTCTGGTACGATCAGGCGCTCATTCTCCCCAAGGCTGCACAGGGCGCCTACAGCTGCTTCTACTACGCCCAGGGGCGCCTGTGCTTCTATCACACGAAGCCGGGGGACGGCGGGTTCACGCGCATCTGCGCGGCGCCCTGGAAACCGGGCCAGACCCAGGTGCAGATTGAGCAGCTCAAGAGCGTGGCCCTGCGCAAAGTCGGCGAGACACCCTTCGTCTGGGGGCAGTTGGGCGGCGAAGTGCTGACGGTCTCCAACTGGGGCTCGACGGCCGTCTTCGACGGAGCCGATTGGCGTGTCCTCCGCTGGCCGGTGGAGAACACCAGCTACCAGATCTACTCGGCCGTCAACTACTACGACGGCCTGCTTCTCGGCCAGTACCCCACGGGCAACTTGATGCTCTTCGACGGCATCCAGGTGAAGCAGCTGGAGGGTTGGCCGCCGGTGATGCCCGGGGTGGCCGGGTATGCCCGCGAGGCCCAGAGCACCATGCTGTACCGGGGCGACCTGTACGTGGGTGTCTGGCCCTGGGCCGAGCTGTGGCGCTACGATCGGGACCGCAGCGAATGGTCGCTGGTGGGTCGCCCGTTCACGCTGCCTCCGCCCACCGACAAGTCCGGGCATCCCTTCGAGGAGGACATCCGCCTCTACAACCAGGCCCACAACGCCAACGTCGTCATCAACCTCTGGGGCCAACGGATCTGCGGGCTCGCCCCGTGGCGCGACTCCCTCATCGTCGCCACCTCGGCCAAGGGCCCCATGGAGCGCGACCCGAGTCTGACGTTCCTCACCGACGAGGTCTACGAGCAGTACGGCCGCCTCTGGCGCTACACGCTGCCCGGGCACCTCTCAGCGCCGATCCGCTATGTCCCGCGCCCTACGCGCATCCGCTGCGAGCTGCGTCCCGACCGCCTGCGCGTGCTGCAGGACGGCGCCCTGCGCGGCGAGGCCACCTTCGATCCGCATCTCCTTGAGGGGCTCAAACCGGCTGCCATCACCTGGGGCCAAGGTCTCTATGGTCCGACAACGTGCAGGCTGAAACGGAAGGACGTGTCACCGGCACTGGACTGAATGGCAGTCCGCGATTCCCGTCCTCATCGTCCACGTAGGGGCGCGATTCAGACTGTGTTGGGGAAGGGCTCCGTTGAGGAAAGACGCCCCGCGTACGCGCTCCACGTATCTCGTAGCTCGGGATGCCAATCCCGACACTGCCTTCGTCAACGCAATCCACGCTCTGCCCCCACAACGACCCGATGATGTCAGGTTGCTCCGTGCATGACCATCATCACGCCCGATGCCGTGCGTCTCATACACCCTCTGAGGGAGGATGAGGCCGCGATCCTCCGCACCGCCCCCTACCTCCCCGCCCGCACCTCCACCGTCGCCCCCCAACCTCCCGCGAGCATCACTCGCTCGATTCGCAGGTCGGTGGCCTCGCCTGGAGTCGGCCCCTCCTCCGGCCACAGCCGCGCCTGGCGCAGCGGCGCGAGGTGGGCCAGGATCACCTCATCCGGAACGGTGCCGCGATCCTCCAGCGGACCCGCGCCCGATCCCGACCGGGCCGGATCGGGGTTGTCGCCGACATTGGCCAGGTACTCCCAGCCCTTCGGCGCCGCGTCACGGTTGCTCGTGTTGATGTTGCAGCCCAGCAGTCCGCCCTGCGCCGGGGGCGCAGCTTGGTTGAGCCAGACCGTGTCCGCGGTCGTGCCGGGGACGTTGACCCAGAAGAGGTTGTTGAGCGACAGCACCCGCGTGTTGCGTCCATCGCTGCGCAGCTCGAACCTGCAGGTCTCCTGCGTCTCGACGGGAAGCAGCATGGACGTGGCGAGGGTGAACAGCCCGCGGAAGCTATCGGCCGCGATCGTCGGACGGTCGGCGGACGTAGCGTAAGAGAACCGCGTCGCGTCGATGCTCAGCGTGCCTCGATCGGCCAGCTGCAGGCCCGTCAGTTCACCCGAGCTGCGTTCGTGGTAGACCGAGCGCACCACCAGCCGGCCGCCGTTGCGCACATCGTACTGCCCGGCCGCCGAGCCCGTCGCACCCGTGAAGATGGAGACCTGGTTGGTGGCGCTCTCCGCCTTCGGCCCGCCGATCACTTCCACCCATCGGCCCGCATTGCCGTTGCCCTGAAGCGCGCGGCAGAGCACGTCCGTCTGGTCGAGGCCGTTGATCCTGAGCGCCGCCGTGCCCTCCGCTTGTGCCTGCCCGGGTCCGTTGGTGTTGAGCTGATCGGCCAGGATGCGTCCACCGGCCTGGTCCGCATCCTCCACCACCAGCCCGCGGGCGTTCGGGGCGTGTACGTACAGGTCGCGAAGCATGGCCCGGCTGGGCCCCTCAAGGCGCAGCGCCACGCCACCCTCCGGGCCCGTCCAGTTCAGCCGCGTGCCCGTCTCTCCGGCGCTATCGCCGATCAACTGCACGTCGCAGAGACGCGGGATCACCAGGGTCTCACCCACGTTGTACGCGCCCATCGGCAGGTGAACCACCGGCCGCTGCCCGGCGAGCTTCACGGCCTCAGCGATGGCCGCCTGAATGGCCGCTCCATCGGCGGACGCCGGTACCTCAATGATGGGGCGCGTCCGGTTGGGGGGCGGCGGCGGCAGCGTCGGCAGCTCCGACGGGATGCCGTCCGCGCTGACCACACGCTCGGCCACCCGTCGGAACCGCCCGCGTTCCTCTACGGCGTCGGGGCGGGTGTAGACGTTCCCGGCCAGCGTCTGGTCGGCCCACGTCATCCGCACGCCCCGCGTCGTCGGCCCGAGGCGGAAGAGGTTGTCCACCACCACGTACGGCCCGGCGTTGTCCAGGATCACGGCGAAGTCGCCCGTCGGGTCCAGCACGCGGTTGCCGGTGATGCTGGTCGGCGAGCCCCACGTGTGGCCTGAGCTGAAGTCGAGGAAGGCGCGGGAACCCACCGAGACATTGCCGACCGCGGAGAAGACCATGAGGTTCTGCAGGCTGAGGTCCGCGATCTTCGAACGCAGGAACAGGTTCTGCCACGCGTGCCAGTTGCCCATCACGTTGTGAATGCCGCGCCCACAGTCCTCGAATCGCGAGTGCCACACCCAGATGTCCATGGAGTTCCAGTTCACCGTCTGAATGCCCACGTCGCATCCGGTGAAGCGACACCTCAGCACGGCGTTCTCGGCCTGCCCGTTCGTCTGCGGCCCCCCGAAGACGAGCCCGCTCTTCAGGCCGCGGAACCACAGGTCGCTCGTCTCGTTGTAGGTCGAGAACGCCGGCCCGTAGACCAGCCCGGTGCCCGCCTTGCCCGCGCCGTCGAACGTCAGCCGAGAGATCTTGGAGTACCACGCATCCCACCCGAGCATCGTCTCGCCCTCGGGCCCGTCCCACAGCAGGATGGTCCGCTCGGGGTGCTCGCCGATCACTGCCACTCCCTGGCAGTCGGTATGGGCCTGGCGGGCAGTCCTCACGGTGGCGGTCAGCCGGTAGGTTCCCGCCGGCAGGTAGAGGACGCACGCCTTCTCGTGCCGTACCAGGTCATCCAGCCCCCTCTGCAGCGCCGCCGTATCATCGGCGCGACCGTCTCCAACCGCACCATAGTCCCTCTTGAGGTCGCGCCAGCTCGGGAACGGCCCGACGAACTCCTCGTCGAGAGCAGCCGGCTGAGCGCCCGCCACCGCAGGCGCCAGAATGAGCACCGCCCAGCAACCGGCACGCAGGCCTCGCATGAGTCGCACTCCTCTGTGCATCGGGATTCCCCCTGTCCACTGGGATTCCCCCTCAACGGGGTGACGGCCGGTCGCGTGTCGTCCGCCCTACACGAGCGCCCCTGCGTCGGTCAGCTTCCCCCGGAGAGTCTCTACGTCCACGTCGCGGGGTTGCACGTTCGCTTCGGCTGCTGTGGCCGCCGCGATCCCTGCCGCTTCGCCGATGGCCATGCAGGGCCCGATGACGCGCATGGCGCCCATTGCCTGGTAGTCGGCCGAGATGCAGCGGCCCGAGACCAGCAGGCCGTCGATGGTCTGCGGCACGAGTGCGCGATACGGGATGTCGAACCAGTCGCCCTCCGGCGGGTACAGTTCGTCGGGGACCTGGTTGGGGTAGTCGGTGAGCATGTAGCAGTCGGTCCTCGGGCACTTCTTCCGGCACAAGTGCACGCCCGCCGGCACACCCAGGCCGCGCGGGCAGTGGATGTCGATCCAGTAGCTGCAGCGCGCGATGCTGTCGTCGTACTTGCGCCCCTCCACGACGTCCTGGCCGGTGATCCGGTGCAGGCCGACGAGCTGGCGCGACTCGCGGATGCCGACATGGGCGGGCGTGGCGACGAGGTGCAGGCCCTCCGCGCCGGGCACGCTGCGCCAGAGGTCCAGCAGCTTCCAGGTGGTCTCGCGGGTCGCGAACTCGGCCCGGGTGAGGTCCTCGACGTCGGCGCAGTTGCCGCCGGCGCGCGTGCAGTTGATGGACGCGTGCCCCGGGTCCATCGTGGAGCCATGCCCTCCCAGGCCGATGCCGTAGACGTTCACCTCGCCGGCCTCAGCAGCGGCGCGGGTCTTCTCGACGAGGGTCTGGCGGATCTCCGGGGTCAGCGCCTCGGTGCCGCCGAGGATGAACTCGCTGCCCATCGCCATCGGCAGGCCATCCGCCGGGCGACCGAGCGTGCACTCGGCGCCGGCGCGAGAGGCGACATCCGCGTCGCCCGTGCCATCGACGAACACCTTCGCCCGGATCGCCTGCCGCCCGGACTTGCTCTCGATGATCGCGTGCGTCATCCGCCCGTCCTCGACGACGCTCTCCGCGAAGAACGCGTGAAACAGCGTCCGCACGCCCGCGTCGTTGACCATGCGGTCGGCGACGATCTTCAGTCCCTCGACCCCGAAGGGCGCACAGCGCGCCTGCAGGCACTCCTCGTAGGGCTTGCCCTGTCCGATGGCTGCCAGGCGGTCGCAGAGCTCGGCGAGGAGCCCGGCGACCGTCGGCTCAGTGGAGCGGTTCGCGGTGATCGCGAGGATCGGTCCGACCTGCCCCGAGGTCGCCATGCCGCCGAGGAAGCCCTGCATCTCGACCAGCATCGTGCTCGCGCCCTGCCGTGCAGCCGCGATGGCCGCCGGCAAGCCGCCCGGCCCTCCGCCGATGACGCACACGTCCACGTCGGCAATGACGGGGATGTCGCGTTGAGGTTCACGTACAACCGCCATTCGAGTGTCCTCCATGCTCTGCCTCCGCCGTTCTTCGCCGGCAGCAAGGCGTTGGACTTCTGCCCTATCCTTCGTCGGCGACCCACCGTCTCCCCTTCCTCGTGCCCATCCTCGATGCGAGACCTGTCGGATCGGAGGCTCCGGAATCGTTGCCCCCGTAGAGGTAGGTGCCTTCCAGGGCGGATTCTGTCCCAAGATCCCTGGGCGAGGGAGGGGAGCGGACATTGCCCGCGCGTACGACGCGCAGGAACTGGCGGCCGGGGCCACGAAGTTGACGCTGGCCGGGCGGGGCAAGCCAAGAGGGATCGATGAGGCGGGGGACCCGTCAGGAAGGCGGGCCGGATGGCCTTCGGCCATGCGGCCCCTCCCAACGACCAACCGCGGGAGAGGAGGCCTCGATGACGGAGCCCCCGCGTGGAGAGAAGCCTGATCGTCGGCATCCACATCGGCTGCCGCACGAGATGTATCAGCACCCCCTCCAGCCCATGTCGCTTACGGTTCGCTCCAAGTGGAAGGGCAGTCTGGCGCAGCCTGGCGTTGCCGACGCGATCATCTCCGCGATGGGTAGGATGGGCGTGCGTCACGGGGTGCGCATCCATGCCTACTGCATCATGCCTGACCACCTGCACGCAATCGTGTCGGTCGTCGAGGGCGGCGGTGACCTCGAGAAGTGGCTGAGGTACTTCAAGCGCGAGGCGGCCCGGGCCGCAGGAATCAGCGGGGCCTGGCAGCGGAGTTACTGGGACCGACACGTGCGCGAACGCGAGGACCTGGGGGAGTTGGTGCAGTACGTCATCGCGAACCCCGTGCGCCGCGACCTGTGTGAGCACTGGCCCGAGTGGCCGTACTCATGGGCGGAGAAACAGGACGAGTCGCGAGGGCCGGCACCCGCCTAGCAGCGTCGCGGGGAACCATGGGCCGGGTGGGGAGGCCGTACGCGGTTGCCGTGGGAGGGGCTGCATGGCCGAAGGCCATCCGGCCCCAGGTTGAGGTTGCACGACGCGGCTACGACACGGCAACGGCGGGCCGGATGCATCGCCTGCACACGGCGGCAGGCGCTGCATGCGGCCCCTCCCAACGGTGGGCCTACGTGGACACGATCATCATCGACGTGATTATCCGGACGGTCGGCCGAGCACTCGTCACGCTCGGGCTGATGGCGACTCGTCGCTGCAACTGGCAGACGGCCACCCTGAAGCTGGAAGCGTGGGAGAGCTGGCTCAAGGACTCCACGACGTTGGGGGCCTCGGCGGCGAGGTTGGCGATAGTCGGCGGCCTGCTCATCCTTCTGGCCGCCCTGCTGGTCTTCCTGGCCATCCGGTCCATGGGGTCGTGATGCGAACGACAGGTCGAGGGCGGGCCGGATGCATCGCCTGCACACGGCGGCAGGCGCTGCATGCGGCCCCTCCCAACGACAACGGCGGGCCCAACGGCTGTGAGGCGAGGGGCTACTGGTAGAACCAGTCCGCTCTCACGATCTTCAGTTGGAGCGAGAGGCCGCCGGTGTAGTTGAAGTAGGTGATGAGGGCCTGGTCGCCGAGCCAGGTCACGGCGGGGTAGGCCCAGCGGTCGCCGGGCGCGTCCTCCAGGTTGCGGAAGTGCTCCCAGGTCTCGCCCTCGTCGCGGGAGATGGCGGCGGTCAGGGGGCTGCGCTTCACCGCGCTGTCGGTGTCGTGGTTCCAGATCGCGAGCAGGTCGCCGGTCGTCGGGATGCGGCTGATCGACACGGGCGAGGCGCTGCAGGTGAGCGCGGTCGGCTCGGGCTTGGTCCAGGTCTCGCCGCCATCCGCTGAGAGGCTGCGGAACTGGCTGCCGAGGCCGGTGCGCATGAGCATCAGCACGCGGCCGTCCTTCAGCTCGATGCACGCGGGCTCGTAACACGGGCCGCCCTCGGGCTTCACGCGCGCGCTGTCGCGCCAGGTCTGCCCGTCATCATCCGACAGGCAGCAGTAACTGTCGCCGCCCTCCCACGCCTCGAGCAGAATCCGCCCGGACGTGAGGCGGATGCACCGACCGTTCGTGAGGCCGGTGTACTTCGCGGCGGGCGAGAGCTGCCTCGCCGGGCCGAAGGTGCGGCCCTCGTCGGTGGAGGTGCGCATCATGATTCGGCAGTCGGCATCCTCCGAGTTCTTCTGGCAGTAGAACACGGCCAGCGCCCCGCTGCGAAGGCGCATGAAGTTGACCTCCATGACGTTGCAGCCGCCATCGTTCTCGACGAGCGTGTACTTCTCGCCCCAGGTGCGGCCGGCGTCGCGGGAGATACGGCCGACGAGCCTCGCGGGGCCGTGGTCGGCGCCGCTGCCAGCGTAGAACTCGGTCCAGCCGAGGAGGAGGCTGCCGTCCTGCAGAGGCACGATAGCCGCCTCGCTGTTGCGGGGATTCTGGGGCCCGACCGGGCCCACGACGGTGTGGAAGACTTCGTTCGGAGCCATCTGCGCGTTCCCCCCTTCGGGCGGCACTTCGGCGAAGAAGACGTCGTCGAACCAGGCGGTCTCTTCGTCGGCGATGTCATAGACGACGAGCAGGAGGACTGCTGAGGCGGCGCCGTCGGGCGCTGTGGCCGCGGCGATGAGGCGCGTCCAGGTCCCGGCTTCGGTGGCAGGCGCCGTGGCCTGGCGGTCGGGGGCGTGCCAGCGGCCCTGCGCATCGTTCCAGCGGATCTCGAAGGTCGTGCGGCGCGGGGCCGTCACGTTGTCCGCGCGGGCGTAGGCCCAGCCGACGTACTGCCTGCCCGGCGTCACCGGGACGCGGGTGATGTAGCACATGCACTTGCCGCCCCGGAGCGCCGCGGACTGCTTGCCCGCGCGGACGACCTGCGTGTCGCGGAACAGGCGGCCGGCAGCCGGGCTCTCGCGCCACACCGACCAGCCCGGCGGCGCGTCCTTGGCGACCCACTCGGGGCCGGAGGGGTTGTCGCCGCCCTCGGTCTCCTCGAAGCCGGGGTTGGGCGCGAGGTTCGGGAGCGCATCGAAGTCGCCGCGTTGGGCGCGGAGAAGCAGGAGGAGCGGCGACTCGGGATCGCGGGCCGACACCTCGCCGATGAGTTCATCCAGTCCGCCGGCGCCCCGGGCGGACGCCACGCGCTGCATCCCGCGGAGGATGGCACCCTCGACCGCCGCGCGCCACTCCGCCTGGACGCCCTCGCGGCCGGCGTACTCATCATACCAGTGCGTGCTGAGGTCATCCTCCAGGATGCTGCGGCGGAAGGCGGCGTCGCGGTCGCGGCTGAGACGCAGGAGCTTCGTGAGGTGAGGCCCGATCTGCGCGGGGTCCTGGGCCTGGTCGATGGCCTGCGCTTCGAGCCAGCCGCCGATGAAGAGCGCGGGGTACTCGAAGCACCGGCGGATGTAGGCGACGCGGTCGGCGATCACGCCCTCGGGCGCGAGGCGGGCGGCGCTGCGCAGGTGCGCCTGGAGGCGCGCGAGGCCGTCGAGGGTGTAGATCTCGCACTGCTGCTTCGCGCTGCCGATGCCGGCGAACCAGCGACCCGGGCGCGGCGTCATCCAGGCCTGCTCCAGCTCGTCGTAGAAGGCCGCCATCTCCGGCGCAGCGGGGCCGTAGAGCTTGTCGAAGAACTCGGCGAGGAGCGCGTCCTCATTCAGGGTCGCGTCCCACATCATCCGCGCCTGGAGGTAGACCATGGGCCCGTAGTTCGCCCAGTACGGATAGGCCTCGGCGTGCATCGCGACGAGGCCGATGCGCTTCGAGTGGCGCAGGTCCTCGGCGAGGAGGTGCGGGTAGTAGCGCGGCGCGAGGGCGCCGAGGCCGGTGTAATCATACTTGCCCATCTGCTTGCACTTGGCTTGCCACTGGCGCCAGAAGGCGTAGTCCTGCTCGCGGTACTTGCGGTCGAAGTACTGCGACGTGTCCTGCGTGATGTCGATGAAGACGTTCGGCTCGAGGCGCGGGATGGTCTTGGGCGGCGGCTCGACGCCCCAGTAGGCGAAGCCGCCAATGAGCTTGTCCGGGTGCTTCTCGCGCACACCAAGCGCCACGGCGTTCACAAAGGTGTAGTAGCGGTCCGAATGCACCTGTTTCCCGCGGAACTCGTGCGGCACGTCGACCGCGCGGCACAGGTCGCACTCGCACCAACCATCGTTGTCGTTGATGCTCACCGAGTATGTGTGAGCCTGGGGGTTCTCGTCGAAGTACCGGTTGATCTCCTGAATCGCCAGCTCGACGGTGCGCGGATTGGCGGTGCAGGGCTGCCAGGGCGGGTGTTCGTCGGACGTCGGCTTCGCGCGCTCGCTGTTGATGAGGGGGTAGATCTCGGGGTCGCTCTGCGCGAACCTCGAGGGCGGGAAGAGCCGGTAGAGGTTGTGGCTGAAGGCCGCCTCGAACGGGACCGCCGCGTCGGAGGGCGACAGGCGCAGGTGCAGCCGCCAGGCCGCCTGCTGTTGCCCATCGAGTCCGCTGAAGAGGCGGCAGTCGAAGCTGGGGGCCTGGGTCTCATCGCAGTCGCGAACGCGGATCGTGTCGAGGTGAGGGAGCACCTCGAACAGCTCCGAAGGCATGAACCAGCGCGCACCGAGGTGATCCTGCAGGAAGCCGCAGACCCCGTTGACCGTCCCGTTCGGGGTGCGGCCCGTGATCGCGAGTATGTCACCGCGGCAGCGGATGAGATAGCCATCGAAGGAGAGGGCCGCGACCTTCGCCGGATCGACGGCCGCCCGCGCGGCCTCGCCGATCAGGACGCGCGGCCCGGTGTCCGCCGAGTCCGCAATCGGCAGCTTCGCCCCAGAGATGCGTTCGACGACCGCGACGAACTCGTCGGCGGCGGCACGATCCGTCTGCGTTGCGCAGACAACCGTCGCCTTCGGGGCACCCGTCTCGACCAACAGCAGATCGCACCGAGGTGAGTCGCAGAGAGCAACCGCTACGGCCATCCCGGCCGCGACGCATGCTGCGCGCATGGTGGGACCTCCCCGCACGGTCATTGGGTGGCGGCGGCCACGGCGACTGCGCCGCGGCAGTCTTCGATGGGGGGGCGGCGCACGCCTTCTTGAGCAGGACGGACAACGGCGGGCCGGATGGCCTGCGGCCATGCGGCCCCTCCCAACGGCTCGACCGCCTACCGCCCAGTCCGGTACTCGTACATCCCGTACCCGATGTCGCGGCTCGCCGCGATGGTCTCGGGGTAGGGGGTGTCGCAGATGTCGAGGAAGCCGATCTGGTAGTTCTCGGCGTCCAGGGGGCGGCCGGTGGTGCATTCGTCGCGGTACTTGAACCAGCCGCAGCCGACGAACTGCGGGTTCGAGAGGCAGCCCCGGACGTAGGACCGATAGGCCTCGGCGCGGGCGTTCTGGTCGGCGACCGGCACGAGGCCGGTGTGGAAGAGGCCGCGGTCAAGCGCGCCGAAGTGGAACTCGCCGATGATGAGCGGGACATCCTGGTTGCCGGGCATGCGGAAGTCGGAGACATCGCGGCGGTAGAGGTTGTAGCTCACCACGTCGCAGTACTTCGCGGCCGCGGCGGCGGCGAGGTCATTCGTCCAGGCGAGTCGGCAGCCGAGGTAGAGGTTGTTCGGCGCGACGGCCTTGACGCTATCGCGGCAGATTCGGAAGTACTGCTCGGCGGTCCTCGCGTAGAAGGCGCGGAGGTCGGCGCCGGCCTTCGCGACGTCGGGCGGCTGGCGGTTCTGCAGGAGAGCATCCCAGGAGGCGTACTGCGTGCCCCAGGCGGCGTTGAGCTTGTCGATGGTCTCGTACTTCGCCTTGAGGTCATCGACGAAGACCTGCTTCGCGATCTGGTCGGGCGGCGAGACGAGCGTGGCGATCGCGAGGGAGGTGTCGCTGCCCCAGGAGAGTTCGTTGTCCACGAAGTAGCCGATACACCAGGGGTCGCCGGCGCTCTTGCCGACCTGGCCGGCCATCGCCTGGCGCAAGGCCTCCTCGAAGCTGGGATCGAACACGTCGCGGAACTGGCCCCAGTAGCCCTCGCTCCCCTGCAGGGGCTTGCCGCCGAAGTGGATCGCGACGCAGTAGGGCGTGCGGTGCATGAGGTAGATCGAAGCGTCAGACCAGTTCGCGATGGTGTTCAGGCCCCAGCTGCGCAGGCGGCGGTGCGCGAGGTCGGCGTGCGCTGTCTTCCAGTCATCCCCGTACTTGCGCTTGAGGTTCGCGGCGGCAAAGTCGAAGCACTGGGGCTGCCGTCCCGCGTAATCGCCATGCAGGACGCGGCCGGCCGTTGAGAGGAACTCGGCGAACTCGGGCTGGCTGCCCGGGTAGTCGGCGAACCACTTCTCGCGGTCCGTGACGGGCGTGTTGTCCCACGCATTCACGCAGTCGATCCCGTGCGACCAGAAGAGCTTCCCCTTCGGATCGACGAGCCACCACTTGCCCTCGTGCTTCGCGGCGCGGAAGAAGCCGGTCGCGTCGAGCGTCGGGCTGGCCTCCCAGCCCCCGTACTCGTCCCAGCCCTCGGGGCTGGCGTGAGCGGTGAGGTCGACCGTCTCATCGACCGTGCGCTCCTTCAGTTCCTCGAGCGAGTGCGTCTTCCCCGGCCAGTCCTTGTGGATGTACTGGCCGAAGGTGTCGATGAAGGGGAAGAACTGGGCGGCGGTCATCGTGGCGAGAGGGGGCTCGTGGTACTCGCCGGTGGCGCGGAGGTTGTCGATCTCGAAGGCGGAGTCGGCCTGCGGTTGGGGGACGAAGACGAGGACCTGCGTGACGTTGGCCGGGTCGATGGCGCGCTGGGCGTTGCCGCCGTAGGGCTCGGGGTAGCCGCGCATCGCGAAGAGCTTTATGTCGGGGTCGATGGCAGGCTTGCGGTTGATGGTCACGGTCAGCGTGCCGGCTTCCCCGGCCTTGAGCGTAACGCGATCCGTGTTGCAGTTGCGGACGCCATCGGCGCCGGGGTTATCCACGCGGCAGCAGAGCGTGGCCTCGGCGTCGCCCATGTTGCGCACGTCGAGCTGGACCTGCGTGAACTTCGAGAGATCCCAGTGGCCCTCGGGCGCGGGAAGCGTGATTCCCGGCCACTGCTGCGCGTGGCCGACGTCCACGCGGAGCCAGGAGTTGCCGTCGCGCTTGGACTCGCTGACCTTCACGTCGCGCGCCTCGACCTTGTCGAAGGCGAAACCGCCCTCGAAGTCGTGGAGGGTCATCTGGGCGCCTCCCGTCGAACAGGCTGCAAGGCAGGTTGCGAGTGCGATTGAGGTGCTGATCTTCTTGGGTCTTGTCATGGTCGGATCTTCCTGCCTTCGGCATCGGTTCGGACGGCAACTTCGGGGACAGACAATCCCGCCAGGGCGGGATCGTCAGTCCCGGATGGGCTCGGGCGCGCACTGGCGGTGGTAGAGGCGCCCTGATCTGGCGATAGCGACGACGACTGCCGACTCGCCTCCGCCCACCGATTCGGGTGCGCAGTCGCCGTCGGCGGCGGAGGTTAGGCGCACGGGCTCGCCCCACGTCAGGCCGCCGTCGGGCGAGGCCATGTAGTAGGCCGCGCGCGGGCCATGCGCGCCCTCAGGGGCGTCAGTCCAGGCGAGGTCGATGCGTGAGCCGCAGGCGTGCGACTTCGCGTGGGTCGCCCAGCCGTTCGGCGCGTTGACGAAGGTGATCCGTCGCAGCTTCGACCACGTCTGCCCCTTGTCATCCGACACGCAGGCGTGCAGCGCGGGATCGCCGGACCAGTTGGCGCCGTCGAAGACCTGTCCTTCCTCCCAGATCGCACAGACCCTTCCGGTTGGAGCCGCCACGATCTGGGGATGATGCGGGAAGCGGCCCGGCGCTTTGTGCAACTCCACGTCAGGCCCCCACGTGGCGCCTCCGTCAGCCGAGTGCTTCACGTAGATGCGCCAGTCGAGGAGTTCGGTCCTGTCGCGCTGATCGAACCAGATGAGGTACACGTCATCCCCGACCGCGGCGATGCCCGGACGCATGGCCGAACCGTCCGGCATCGTCAGGCGGACGTCGGGGCCCCAGGTGGCGCCGCCGTCGGTGGAGCGCTTGTAGTAGATCTCGCCCCAGGTGTGCGTCCCGGCAGGGGTCGGCACGACCAGGCTCCGGCTGGCCCAGGTCACGTGCACCGTTGCGCCGGAGGCGGCGGTGGCCATGCGGAAGAGGTCCACCCCCGGCGTCAGCCTCGTGTCCTCGCTCCAGGTGCCTCCCCCGTCGACTGACTGCTTGTGGAAGACCTCCCACGTGCCGTGGCGGCTGTCCGGCCAGATGAGGTGCAGGACGGAACCCGTGAACTCCAGCGAGCAAGGGTACTGGGCGGTGCCCGCGGAGGTCAGGCGGACCGTGTGGCCCCACGTCGCTCCGGCGTCGGTCGAGCGGCGATAGTGGATGTCCCCGCCCTGCCCCCAAACCACGTGGGCCGTGTCGCCGTCGAAGGCAATGGGATGGGTACCGCCAGGCGAGCCGATGGCCCCGTCGCCGCTGAGAGGAGCGAGCGGCGTCGAGCGGTCTCCGAGGGACTTCGCGCAGAGAAGGGCGAGCAAGAGGGCAACGAAGCCTGAGGTTGCGGTAGGCATCGCGCGGGCTCCCCGGAGGCGTCGGGCGGACGCGTGGGGCGATGGGAACGGCACGGCAACGACGACCACCACGAAGCCCACCACCACCCACGCCAGCCGGCGAGACGCCCCGCGCTCCCAGGTGGACGACTACGATTACTGCCGGTGCAACCTTGGTGGAATCGTCGGCGCTTCCAGCGGCGGCGGTTCGCGACGAAGCGTGCTGAGTCCTCTCGGGGCGAGGGGAGGATGCACCGGGGGGCGAACGGGGCTCCGCACGATGGGACTGTGCGGGAGGGTACGTGCAATGCACCATCGCCGAGTGGTTTGCGCACTGCTGGTCATTGGCGTCACCGGGTCGGTGACGGCGCAGACGTCGCTGGAGAAGCTGCAGGCGGCGGAGAAGCCGCGTTTGCGCGCGGGGCATACGCTGCCGCCGCTGACGAGGTGGGGGTGGACGCTGCCGTATGAGGTGCGGGTGGAGCTGTGTGAGAACTGGGGGTATGGGCTGGAGTTTGGCGGGTATGTCGGGCCGGAGGAAGCGGCGAGGCTCGATGACCCGAACAGCCTGGAATCGAGGCTGTGTGCGCTGACGGCGTCCGATCCGAAGCGGTATCCGCTGTTCGTGCTCACGAGTCGGGCGCTGGACAAGCCGGTCGGCGATCCGTGGTGCCGGGATGCCGAGGGCAACCTGATCGACGGCAAGGAGGTCTGGAGCCCGGAGGCTCCGGAGGCGGTGTTCGAGGAGGCTGCGGAGCGGATGGCGGCGCCGTTGCGGAAGATCAGAGAGAAGGCGCCGATCGCGATCATCCTCAACGGCGGCGAGTACGCCTTGAGTGTGTACGGGCACCACGGGACGGTCTGGGAGCGCGACCCGAAGGTGATGGCGGCGAAGGGCGACCGCGACTGGTTCGACTACATCTCCGAGCGGAAGACGCACCAGGAGATGTTCATCACGCGGGCGTGTAAGGCGGCGGTGTCCTACCCCCCTGCCCCCCTTCCTTCAGAAGGGGGGAAAGGCAGAGGCAGAGGCGGTGTCGGAGCTGGCGCTCCGACCTACGAGGCGATGTACCTGTACTATCCGACGGAGGCGTGTGCACACGCGAACCGATATGGGGGCTGGAACACCTGGACGTGGGACTACAAGTACTTCCGCACGGTGTCGGACATTCCGAACACGTCGATCTACTACAAGCACTTCAACGACGGGTGGACCGGCGGCAACGACATGCTGACCCAGGCGCTCAATGCGACCGCGCAGCAGATCTCGTTCGGCAACCCGCTGTCGTACAACTGGATGAACGCGGGCTGGCCGCGCGAGAGCCTGGGAGAGGCGGCCATCGGCGACCCCGAGCACTACATGGGCTACCTGAAGTGCTACTACACGGCGGGGATGATCGGCGGGGTTGCGGGGTACTTCAGCGTGCCGAAGGAGGATGACCCGCACTGGCTGTGGCAGATGACTGTGCTGAGCCACTGCCACGCGCTGTTCTCGCACCTGGAGGACTTCCTGCGCAACGGCGACCTGCTGCCCGGCCCGGACAAGCATCGCTGGACGAAGGACCTGCCGGCCTACGAGTTTCCGACGGGCGATCCTGATGCGCGCGTGGTTGCGAGGAAGCACCGGGAGCGCAAGGAGTGGCTCGTCACTGCGTGGGCGGCGGGAGGCGAGGACCGGAAGGTCAGCGTGGAGATGCCGGAACTAGGCAAGGTGGAGTTGCAGGCGCGGAAGTGTGGGAGCGTGTATCGGGCGACCGTACGGGAGATGAAGCGGGTCGATGAGGAGGGGATGGAGCCGACGCGGGAGATGTGATGGAGGACGGCAGGGCGACGGAAGGGGAAGATTCGAAGATCTGAAGAACGGCGAAGAACGGCCGAGCGAGGGAGACGGCGATGGCAACGGTCAAGGTGGACGGATCGATCATCCGCATCGAGACGGACCTGCTGTCGGCGGAAGTGCACACGGAGGGCTACGTCAGCGGGGTGGCGGCGGGGACGCTAGTGGACAAGACGACGGGCGCGCGGGACTTGGGCTCTGGGCTGGACATCGTGGACTTCCTGCTGGAGCCGCTGCCCGATGAGCCCGGCATGACGGAGAACGCGTATCATCGCGGCGACCTGTTCCACGGGAACCTCATCAAGCGCTATGTGGAGCTGCCGCAGATCTGCACCGGCGCGCAGAAGCTGGACTTCGAGGTGCAAGACTTCGGCGATACGGTCGGAGTGCGGCAGTGGTTCACCTACCGCGCGGCGACCTACGGGCGCGAGCCGGGATCGGTGTGGGAGCAGACGCTCGTGTTCCGTGACGGGCTGCGGTACTTCCTCGCGGCGGATGAGATCACGAGCGCGAATGATGTCGAGCACCTCATCCTGCGGATCGACATGCCCGGCCACCTGAAGCACAACGCGGGCGACAGCTTCGAGCAGATCCATCTCAGCTACCACGGCAACATCCCGTCGTCCGAGTTCGTCGCGGACTTCCCGCCCGATGCGCGCTACCTCTATCGGCGCGAGCAGGGCGTGCCCGACCGCATGGTCCGCGCGTATCAGGTGCGTCTCGACGGCAAGCCCGGTCCATGGCTTGCGGGGATGACGCTCGAGCCGGACGTGGTGTACGAGGCCTGGTGCCACCAGCGCGGGTACGTGTGCTTCATCCAGGAGATCGGCGGGTTCCACGTCTTCAAGGGCGAGCACCTCAGCGCGGCGTATGTGGTCGGCTGGTTCGATGACGTGGAGGCGATGAACGCGGCCTACGACGAGTACAAGGGCGCGTCGAGGATTGCGAGGGATGAGGAGGGGTTCGAGATAGAGTAGCGAGAGAAGAGGGACACCACACCGTTTTCTGACGCGGAAAATAGTATGGTGTCCCTCTTTTCTCTGGACCTCGTCTTCGACTGGCGGACGACGTGGTTGTTCGCGGACCTCGGAACGCCGTGGTACCGCAACCTCGCGCTGTGGTACGGGGTCGCGGCAGCCGGGATGGTGGCGTGCTACGTCGCGTTCTCGGGCCTATTCCTCAGGTAGCGGGAGGAACCGGCGATGCTCTGGCTCGCCATACTGATGCCGGCCGCACCCCAGGCGGCGGAGTACCGGGAAGTGACCATCCCGCTGCGCGAGGATCACGCCGGCGTGGCGTTTGCCGCGAGGCGGCTGAGCGAGGAGTGCGGGGCGCCAGTGCGGTTCGGGGCGACGGAGGCCGAGGCGAAGCCGGCGGTGCAAGGGGTGCTCGATGGGAAAGCGGAGCTTCGGTCGGACGAGGGGTTCGAATGGACCGGCGATGACGCCGGAATCGTGCTCCGAGCGAAGAGCGAAGAGGGGCTGATGTACGGGCTGCTGGAGCTGGCGGATCGCCTGCACAACGGGGAGGCGATCGAGGCGCAGGGGGTGTCGGACCCAGCGTTCACGGTGCGCGGCGACTACCTCGACCTGCCCTTCTACCTGGGCTGCGACCTGTACGACGGGCGCTGGCGTTGGCACCAGGACATCGAGGGCAAGGCGGACTCGTGGTTCCACGACCGCGAGCACTGGCGGCGGATGTTCGAGATCTACGCGCGCCGGCGGCTGAACCACATCATGCTGCAGCACCCGCACCCTTTCCCCGCCTTCATCACGTATCCGCAGAACCCCGAGGCCGCGTACTTCGACGAGGCGACCGTTGCGCGCAATGCCGACACGCTGCGCTGGCTGATAGACGAGGGCGCGAAGTACGGCGTGCACTTCAGCATCCTGACCTGGAATGAGTGGGTGCCGCGTGGCTTCGCCGAGGCGCACAAGATCCCCCAGGAGGGTCCGCAGACGCCGGAATCGGCGGCACTGAACCGCACCTCGTATCAGGAGTTGTTCCGGCGCTTTCCCAAGCTGTACGGGCTCGTCACGATGGCCGCCGAGAGCCCGCCGGGGTGCGTCGAGTTCGTGCGCGACAACGTGGTGAAGCCGCTGGCCGAGCTGCCGAACCCGCCGCGAATCACGTACTGGACGTGGTGCAGCTACCCAGAGGATGTGAACACAGTTCTCGACGGCTACCCGGGCGAGACGGCCATCATGCACTACCTGCAGTATGAGCAGCTCTTCAAGCCGATGGTCGATCCGCGTGTCGGGATGATGAGTCGCGCTTGTGGCAATCGGCCCGTGATCGTGATGGGCGGGCCGGGCACGGCGACGGGCCAGCTGTACTGGGGCGATCCGTACGTCATCCGCGACATCCTCCGCAGCGCGCCCGCGCAGAACGTGAGCGGCGTGTTCTTCTGTGGCCTCGACTCGTGGCAATGGGTGAGCGACAAGTGGATCGGCTGGGAGGGCCTCGCGCGGTACTGGTGGGACCCCTCACGCGACGACGGGGAATTGGGGGACACGATCCCAATTCGCAACGGCGCGAATGCCGGGGAATTGGGGGACACGATCCCAATTCGCAACGGCGCGAATTGGGTCATGTCCCCCAATTCCTATTGGGAGCGGCGGATCGCCGAGGTGCTTGGCGACCGCGCGTTCGGCAAGCCGCTGCTGAGTGCGTACACGCACGCCAGCGCGGTGCCGATGCGGATGCTCTGCCTGACCCATAGCCAGAGCGATGTCTTCCGCCCGCAGTATGGTATGGCGCTCGTCTTCTACCTCGGGATGCCGACGCTCTCGACCTATGTCTTCGAGAACCACGAGAAGATCGATGAGCGGGGCCGCCTGTGGCCGCGCATGGGGCTGACCTGGCCGAACCCGGATTGGGGGGAGAAGGTGGTGGGGGTGGTGGACTTCGTTGAGGGTGGCACGGGCGGCCTCGCCCGTGACACTACTGCAGATGCCGGCGCCACAGCCCTCACGGGCGAGGCCGCCCGTGCCACTACGCCGCTGAACATCGCGGATGAACTCGACGCACACGCGGAGGCGATTGGCAAGGCGGTTGAGGAGATGCGGCCGCTGAGGGACAAGTGCAAGTGGGGGTCGGAGCGCTTCGACAAGCTGCTCGGCGTGCTGACGATGAACGAGATGCTCGCGCGGCACTATGCAGCCAAGACGCGGGCGGCGGTCGCGTGGCAGAGGTGGAACGTGGGGGAATCCGGGGACACGATCCCGGTTCGGGACGACGCGAATCGGGTCATGTCCCCGGATTCCCTGGTGCTGGAGCAGCTCGACCGGTCGGTCGCGTACTGGCGGGAGTATGCGGAGGTGGAGCAGGCCCTGTATGGGCGAGACTACCCGGCGAAGCGGAACATGCTCACCAAGCCCCCGCCCTGGACGCACATGGACCTGTGGGTGAACTACCAGTATGAGCCGGACTATAGCTTCGTCGGATACGGCGACCGGCTGCAGCGCGAGCGAGACCTCATCGCCGCCGCGATGGCCGAGGGGCGCCATGAGCTGCCCTACGAACTCGATCTGCTGCCGCCCGTGCAAGGCGAGGGAATCGCGCGGATCGACGCGAACGGGCCGTCCGGGGGCTTCGCCACGCAGAGCTTCCCGCCGAAGGCGACGGCAGAGCTGCAGGGCGGGAAGCTCCTCTGCGACTTCAAGGGCGGGCGCGGGGATTTCTACTTCCCCTTCGTCACGAAGCCCGAACAGCTGCGCCTCGAACGCGGCGTGAAGTACGAGGTGATCTTCCGCTACGAGATCACGCGCGTCGGTGAGGAGAGCCCGCTGAAGCTCTCCTTCGGCGCGCGCACCAGCGAGGGCACCTGGCACAAGGATGTGGGGGTGCGCTACTTCGAGGGGCCGGTCGGCACGACCGGCGAGATCCGCACGCAGTTCACGCCGCAGGAGTACGATGACTACTACGTCTACCTCAGCATGAACGGAGACGGCACGGTGGCGGTGCAAGATGTGCGCCTGGTGAAGGGAGCTCGGTAGTGCTCTGTCGCCCCTTCGGGGCTTGAGGTGGGGTGCACCGCGGTCCGTGGGCTTGGGCCCACGGCTAGTCACCCTTCGCCCCTTCGGGGCGGGAGGTGTGGGGTGCGCCGCGGTCCGTGGGCTGGCGCCCACGGCTAGTCATCCTTCGCCCCTTCGGGGCAGGAGGTGTGGGCTGCGCCGCGGTCCGTGGGCTGGCGCCCACGGCTAGTCATCCTTCGCCCCTTCGGGGCAGGAGGTGTGGGCTGCGCCGCGGTCCGTGGGCTGGCGCCCACGGCTAGTCATCCTCCGCCCCTTCGGGGCGGGAGGTGTGGGCTGCGCCGCGGTCCGTGGGCTTGGGCCCACGGCTAGTCATCCTTCGCCCCTTCGGGGCGGGAGGTGTGGGGTGCGCTGCGGTCCGTGGGCTTGGGCCCACGGCTAGTCATCCTTCGCCCCTTCGGGGCGGAAGGTGTGGGGTGCGCTGCGGTCCGTGGGCTTGGGCCCACGGCTAGTCATCCTTCGCCCCTTCGGGGCGGGAGGTGTGGGCTGCGCCGCGGTCCGTGGGCTGGCGCCCACGGCTAGTCATCCTCCGCCCCTTCGGGGCGGAGGGCTCGACACGGCCCCGAAGGGGCAAGGGACGGATAGCCGTGGGCGCAAGCCCACGGAACGGGAACGCCCTCCTCCCTTTCAGCCCCGAAGGGGCGGCAGAACACCGCAACGACCGGGGCCGGTAGACCGGTGGCGCTCGACCAGTAAACCGGCGCGCTGACTCGGGCACTCTGTTCTGTAACGAGGCTGCACTGAGGGAGGGATTGAGATGGGTCGAGGAATGGCGAGCCGTTGGGTCGGCATGGGTCTGATCTGCTTGCTGGTTGGGCAGGCGGCTTGGGCAGAGCGGTTCGCGGACGTATTCGGGATGCAGTTGGAGAGCGACCCACAGGGGGTCAACGTCCACACAGTGGACGCTGGCACCCAGGCCGAGGCGCGCGGCATACAGGTGGACGACCGCATCGTGGAACTCAACGGGCGCGAGGTCAGCGAGAGCTGGGACCTCATGAGCCGCATCGACGGCCTTGGGCCGCGACTGCGGCTCGGGCTGAAGCGAGGTGAGGAGAGTCTGCGGGTTACGCTGCGGCGACCGGACCTGGCGGGCAAGCTCGTGTTCCGCTCCGATCGCGCCGGCCCGTGGGAGCTGTGGCGGATGAACGCGGACGGCTCGGACGTGCGCCGGCTGACCACCCGCGGCCTGAACCCGCAGGGCGCCATGTGGTCACCAGACGGCAAGTGGATCGCCTTCGAGTGCGAGACGCCGTACTGGGACATCTGGATGATGGACGAGGACGGCGGCCACCTCCGGCAGCTCACCAGCTTCCCGGACGCGGAGACGCGCCCGCGCTGGTCGGCGGACGGGAAGTACGTCTACTTCATGTCCTACCAGTGGGGCGGCACCGCGATCGGGAGGGTGAACCTGGCGAGCGGCGAGCAGCAGAAGGTCGTGCAGATCAGCGACACGCCCGCCTATGCGCCGTGGCGCTTCCCCGTATACGACCTCTCCCCCGATGGCAAGCGGCTGGCCTTCCCTCTCGCGACGCCCCAGGGCTGGCGGCTGCACTTCGCCGACCCGGACGGCTCGAACGTGCGCGCGGCTGCGTTCGAGGGAA
>VGFC01000076.1 GCA_016869045.1 Armatimonadota bacterium | reverse complement strand
CTCCGACGGCGAGATGAACTGGGGCTTTGGGGGGACGCCCGTGGCGTTGTTCGACACGGACGGCGACGGCGCCGATGACATCATCAGCCTGTACCCGGTGAACCTGACGGTGGTCAGCGGACGGGACGGGAAGCAGCTCGTCGGGCGCAGCGCGGCGGGCGACTCGATTTTCCCCGGTATCTGGGCCGCGTACTCCGAGCCGACGTTGTTCGACTACACCGGCGACGGCGCGCCCGAGCTGACGTGGAACGGGCAGTACTGCCTGGGGATCACGAACTTGCAGGGCGACACGCTCTGGGGGAAGACGCCGCCGGCGACCGGCTTCCCCGTCGATGCCGACGGCGACGGAACCCCTGAGATCGCCTCGCCGGTCGGCAAGACGATGCGGTGGCTCGACCCGGCGAACGGCGACGTGCTCTGGACCCTCGACCTGCCGGCGAACGCGGGGCCGTTCGCCATCGCCGACGTGGATGCCGACGGAAGCGAGGAGGCGCTCGTGGCGTGCGGGAGCCTGCTGGTTGCGGTGAACGCGAAGGGAGGTCAGCCGGCCATCCGCTGGCAGCTTCAGGCGCCGAGCACGATCGAGGAGTTCATCCTGGCCGATACGGACGGCGACGACGCCTTGGAGGCCGTGCTTTCCTGTGCCGACGGCCTGCTTCGCGGCGTCGAGGGCGGCGCTTGACAAACGGGAGTGGCGACAGTAGGATAGTGGCTCGGCGCTGCCGGGTGGCCCAATCGGTAGGGCAAGTGACTCTGGATCACGAGGTTGGAGGTTCGAGTCCTCCCCCGGCAGCCAGCAATCATCGGAACCGAGCCCGCCGTGTTGGTTGACGGCGGGCTTTCGTCGTTCTGGCGGAGGGGCTCCTGAAGGGAAGGCTCGGTTGCGGCGGGAATAGCCCTGCGGTGCCTGTCACCCGGTGTCGTCGGGAGCGCAGCGCATGGCGGACGGCAACGTCGCTCGCTACATCCAGGTTGGGCTCGGCGCGATCGGGTGTGGCATTGTGCGCGTCGCGAGGGAGCGCGGGGGCCTGCAGCTTGTCGGCGCGGTCGATGTGGCCGCCGACAAGGTCGGCCGGGATGTGGCGGAGATCGCGGAGCTGCCTGAGGCGACCGGCGTGGTCGTGTGCGCCTCGGCCTGGGACTGCCCCGAGGCCGACATGGCGCTGCATTCCACCGGGTCGCGCCTGTCGCAGATTGCCGACCAGCTTCGCGAGATCATCGAGTTGGGGCTGGACTGCATCTCGACGGCGGAGGAACTCACCTGGCCGTGGCTGAGTTCCCCGGCCCTCGCGGAGGAGCTGGATGCGCTCGCACAAGAGAGGGGAGTGCGGCTGCTGGGGACCGGGATCAACCCGGGGTTCGTGATGGACCTGCTTCCGCTGGTGCTCACCGCCCCGTGCCGGGAGGTCGAGCGGATCGTCGCACGGCGGATCGTCGATACGGCGACGCGGCGCCCTCAGCTCCAGCGGAAGACCGGCGTCGGCCTGACCGAGAGCGAGTACCGCGAGCGCGCCGAGAAGGGCGCGATCGGGCATGTGGGGCTGCGGGAGTCCGCGGCGCTGCTGGCGGCCGGCCTGGGTTGGGTGCCCGAGGCGGTTGCCGAGACCATCGAGCCGGCAGTCGCCGAGGAGGCCATCGAGACCGGCCACTTCACGATAGGCCCCGGGCAGGTGTGCGGCTCACGCCAAACCGCCACGGTGCTCGTGGCCGGCCGAGAGCGCGTACGCTTGGAACTCGCGATGTACGCGGGGGCGCCGGACCCACGCGACGAGGTGGAACTCACGGGGGCGCCCTCATTCACGGTGCGCATCGCGGGGGGAATCCCCGGAGACGAAGCGACTCCGGCCTGCGTGCTCAATGCGATCCCCCCGCTGCTTGCATCAATGCCCGGGTTGCTGACGCTGAAGGACGTGCCGGTCTCGCGTCGTTGGCACTGAGAGCGTGTTCGAGGAGCACGCGTGGGCGCCCTGAATGGCGCCCAAGAACCGATATCGCGGATTCCCCTATAGCGGGCCTACGCTAACCTCGCGGAAGACCACGCTCGCGCAGTGGGCGAAGAGGAACAGCCGGTCCCCGCGCTGCTCGAGGCAGCGGGCGACGAGCGTCCGTCGTTCGTCGAGGCACACGTCGATGATGTCGTCCTTCAGAAGCACGTCGAGACTGAACGGGCGGTCCAGGCCCTCGACATCGAGGATTGCCCGCTTCGCGTTGTCGGTGATGTCGTCGGCTCGCGCGTTGCGAATCTCGACCCGCTCCTCGTTCGGTGAGCAGCGAATCTCGTACCCCTGCTCGTAGCTCCCCGACCCGCGCACACACAGGCCGAAGCGGAACGCCCCGGGCTGCGGCTCGATGCGCATCCGCACCCGCACGTTCAGCGGGACGCCGCTGGCCATCGCCGGACCGAACGAACTCGGCGCCGCGATCGTCACTCCGTCACCCTCCGCTGAGACGCCTTCCGTCATCGCTTCGAAGTGCATGGGCAGCGGCTCGCCGCTTGTCGGGATCATCTCCTCAGGCCACTTCGTCCCGAGCGAGCCGTCCTCGTGTTGGATGATCTCGCGGAAGACGGCGCTGCCGCCATACAGCCATGCGCCCTCGTCGAGGTTGTCCTGCAGCGACGGCAGGAACGCCACGCCCAGCCTGCGGTCGCCGGTGAACGCGGCGGTCTTCAGCACCCGCGCCATCGGGCCGTCGAACACATCGACCTTGGGGCGCAGCCACGGCCCGAGCGGCCGGCGCGACATGCGGTAGCGCGCGATCCCCTCGTTGCTGAAGATGAGGTAGTACCACCCGTTCCAGCCTTCCCCGTAGGTCGGGCTTCCAAGCCCGACGCCGTCCCCGATGTAATCGGGACACTCCGGGTCGCCGGGATAGCCGGGGACGATGAGCGGCTCGGTGGGCCGCCAGTTGTGCAGGTCCTCGGAGACGAACTGCGCCAGGCATCCGCCCCGTCCCACCACTGCCGGCTCACGGAGCGAGGTAGTCACGATCAGGTGGAAGAGGCCGGTCTCCGGGTCGCGGAAGACGTGTGGGTCGCGGAAGGACTTCGTGAACTCGGGGCCGGGCGAGGCGAACGGGTTCGGCTCCGTCTTCTCGAAGCGGATCCCGTCCGTGCTCGTCGCCAGGCTGAGGTGCTCGCTCCAGTCGGGGTAGCGCGTGGCGTAGTAGGCGTGGTGTACGCCCTCATGGTGGAACACGGATCCGGTGCAGATCGAGCCCTCGTGCTCGGCAGTGATGGGAATCGCGAGCGGATGGTGCTCCCACTGGACGAGGTCCGTGGTGGTCGAGTGCGCCCACCGGTGGCAGCCGAGGCCACCCCGCGCCTGGTGATGGCCCTCATCCAGCAACCAGAACAGATGGAAGACCCCGTCATGGAAGAAGGGCATGCAGTCGCCCACGAACTGCGTCTCGCCCTCGGGCTTGAAGTACTGCACCCGACCTCACCTCTCGGGGCCCGTCTTCACGAGGCGGTGCAGGGCGGGGTACACGTCGCGAGAGACAAGCTGGCGCTGCCCCGCCTGCGGGCCGTGTAGGGGTGTGCGGTAGACGGTGACCCGCACGCCGGGCCGGCCGCGCGTCACCGTGACTCGCTGTCCGGGCGGGAGGCGCTCGCTGGTCCGCGTCACCTCGATGGGCTCCACGGGTGACTGCGGCTCCACCGTCACCGCCGCCATCGGGCCTCGCTGCCGGCCGATGATCTGAAAGCCCAGCGTCTCGCCCGTCGTCAGCGCCCGGATGCGAACGGGCCACGGGTGTGGATTGCGGAAGCGCAGGTCGATGGTGTACTGCGCGACCGCCGCGTCCCGGCCGGGCGGCACGTACGGCGGCGTCCACGTATGCGGGTGCCGCTCGACGATCTCCAGGCCCGCAATCAGCGCCGCATTGTACAGGGCCGAAGACGTCTGACACACGCCGCCCCCCCAGTCGAGCACCAGCTCCCCGCTGTAGCTCACGGGCGCCCGCACGTACCCTCGGTCCGAGGTCCACGGCCCCACGGTCTTGTTGAAGGAGAACTCCTTCCCGCTATCGAGCACGAACCCGTCGAAGGGCCGCGCAGCCCGCAGCGCGTTCTCCCGCTGGCCCTTCGTCCGGCCGCGAAGGCCGGTTGCGTAGCTGCCGAGCACCTGCTCGCGACGCGGCAGCCAGAGCGCGGCCCCCACTCCCGCAACGACGCACAACAGGATGACCAACCGGAAGGGCTTCATGTGCCCTCGGTGCGAGTTTCAAAACTCAGGGACTGGCACCCATTTTCCCCCACACACGCCCGACTACGCGTCACGTATCGCGGGAAATGGTGCCTGTCCCTGATTTTGAAACTGCCTCCTCGGAGGCGTTACGGGCTCGCGAGGAGCCACAGATCGTCCCAGCGGATGAAGGCGGCGGGATCGTTCGGGTTCGCGGGCTCCGGCCCGGCTACACGCCCTGCCAGCACCACGAACAAGTCCTGCCCCGCGAACGCATTGGCCGCGCCCTGCGGCAAGTGCAGGCTGTAGGTCGCCCACGTGCCCCCTGTGAGGGAGGCCCTTGTGACCGCGATCGGCTCGCCGATCGGGTGCCCCTGATCGCCGGCCGACAGGTACATCTGGCCGATCCCGGTGAAGTCCTTCATCACCGACTGAACGGTCATGTCGCCCGTCAGCAGGTACTCGCAGTTCTGTCGGATCGGCCCGACCTTCTGCCAGGCCAGCGCGTTCTGACGCTGAGCCGGCAGGAGATTGAGGCAGGCCATCCCGACGAAGGTGTGCATCCCGCCGCCGCCCGTCCAGGGCGAGGTCGGCTCCTCGCCCGGCTTGCTGAGCGGCCTGTCGAAGCTCGGATCCGCGAGCAGGTTCGTCGGCAGCAGGACCCAGTCGTTCGGCGCGGTGGAGTCCGGCTCGCCGGTCGCCTTGAACTGCGGGTAACGTCCCGTCTCGCGCCACTCGGCATTCAGGCCCGGCGTCCCCGGCGCGCAGGCGTCCAAGTCCACCAGCGGGCGCACCTTCGGCCACGGCTGCAGCCGGTAGTGGCCGTTCTCCTTCGTCCCATAGACGGGCACGGCGGTCGCCGGGTCCGGCGCATCGGCCAGGCGAGTCTTCTCGTAGGCCCGAGTGTGCACCTGGTTCCCGCTACAGGGCGCGCAGACCGAGTTCAGCTCCATCGGCAGCGTCAGCCCCTTGCCCTGCAAGGGGCTGTCCGGCAGGAGGCGGTAGTCCCCCTTGTCGCGGTCCGCGAGTCGCGCGTCCTGGAAGACCTCCTTCTCCGACAGGCCCACGTACGGATTGCCCTCCCGGATCGTCTTCAGCTGCCCCGGATCGACGACCACGGAGTGTGTGTCACAGTGCCGCTCCATCCGCCAGATCGGGAGCTTGCCGTAGAGGTCGTCCCAACCGTTCATGAAGTTCAGGTGGCAGCCGGTCGGGTGGTACGCGGGCAGCGTCCAGACGAAGGCGTTGTAGTCCGACCAGTTGCCCCAGCCGTGCGGCTGGCCTTGCGTGATCCCGACGAAGGAGCCCACGCAGTCGATCAGGAGGTTGTCTACGATGAGGTTGTTGTGGGTGCCCATCAGCGGCGCGTTGGCGTAGTCCTCGTTGATGGCCTGCGCCCACGTGCCCGTGCGCGGGTAGCCGGTGACAACCACCCCGTCGCCACAGCGGTCCAAGACGTTGTGCGCGATGAGCGCGTCCGAGCCGTAGGTCCACACCGGGCGCCCGCAGCCGCGGAAGATGTTGTTGGCGATGACCGCCCAGCGGCTGATTTCCCAGTACACCCCCACCGCGCAGTTGTCGAACGTGTTCTCGGCGATCAGGATGTTCGCGTTGCTGATGTCCATCCAGAGCGCGGCGGCCGGCTCGTCATGCCAGTGATTGCGCAGGAACCTGCTATCCCGCCACATGACGAACTTGTTGCCCGCCGTCAGGCACACCACATCTCCCCGCCACGCGTTGTGATGGAAATCGTTCCCCTCGACCAGCATCCGGTAGCCCACGTTGCTGGTCATCCCCTCCAGCCCGTTGTAGCCGATCTCGTTGTTGCGGATGATGCAGTCCTGGCCGGAGACGATGAGCCCGAGCGGGTCATTGTGCAGGACCCGGCAGTCCTCCACGATGGCCTGGTCGCCGGTGACCGCCGCCGCCTGCTCGCGCGGCCAGAACCCGTCCTGAACGTGCTGCACGGTGAGTCCCCGCAGCGTCCAGGTGCCGCGTAGCAGGATGCCCTCGTCGCGGACGGAGGCCTCCACCGTGTGGGTCTTCGGATCGGAGCCGTCGGCGAGCCAGACGTACAGGCGCTTCTGAGCCTCGTCGTAGTAGAAGCTGCCCGGCCGCAGGTCTTCGACGCTCTTGCCGTCCCACTGCTTCTGCCACTGGAATCCGTTGGTGCCCTTGGCGCGCGCGGGGCTGCCCTGAAGCCCGATCTGCTGCAGCGGCTGCCCATCCACGAACACCATCATCGAGTAGGTCTCCCACGCACAGGCGTAGATGGCCGGCGGCGCCGCGGGGCGGCTCTCCGGAGCCGCCGACAGCCTGACCTCCGCACGCTCCCACGGTCCCGGCACCGGATCGGCGCCCTCGATCACCGGGTGTGCGTTTGGCATCGCCGCAAGCGTGCAGCGAACCTGCGAGTCCTTCCAGTCCTCCAGCGGGCAGACGACCTCCTCACGGTAAACGCCGTCGCCGACGAGAACCGTATCCCCGGGCTTCACGACCTTGATCGCTGCGCCGATGGACTTCAGCGGCGCAGCCTCGGTTCCCGGGTTCTGGTCCGCGGCGCCGGGCGCGTTCTGCGAGACATGGTACGTTGCAGCCGGGCACGGCTGGCAGAGCAGCGCAGCAAGAACCGCGAGAGCGTACCCCACGGCGGCCTCCTGGTCTGAGCGTCGAGCAATGGCAGAGGGTTCGCTGAAGGGACGGAGGAGTCCTCGCGGGAACCAGTGTACGCCACAGCACTCATCGCGCCTCATGGGAACACGGAAGCAGTGGGGCGGGCATTCTTGCCCGCCAATGGTCTGTGGCGGGCAAGAATGCCCGCCCCACTGCTTCCGTATCTACGGGGGACTCAGTGGGCGCGAGAGGAAGGAGAGGAAGATCATGCGACTGCTCTGGGTCGCGATGGCAATGGCCCCCGTGGTGGCGGCGCACGCCGCTGAGGAGGGCCTGGTCGGTTACTGGCGGTTCGACGCGGCCGGGGCGCAGGTGCAGGACCTCTCCGGGAACGGGCACGTCGCAACCGTCACCGGCGGCGAGTTCACCAGCGAGGGCGACCGGCGCTTCCTGCGCCTGGACGGCAAGACGCGCGTCGAGATTCCCTCCGCAGCGGACCTGAACCTGAAGCGCGGCTTCAGCATCGAGACGCGCGTGCGGCCGACGGACCTCTCCGACGGGCGGCTGCTGGTCGGCAAGGCCGACGAGTACCTCCTGCGGATCGACTGGCCCGTCGAAACGAGCCGGCTCTCGTTTTTCGTCAACCTGGAGAAGGCCTGGGAGCCCCGCGTCAGCGTCTCCCCACCCGACCTGAACGTGTGGCGGCACGTGGTCGCGACTTGGGACGGCACCCAGCTGATGCTGTGGGTGAACGGGGTGCCGCAGGCCACACTGCGCCGCGGCGAGGCTCCGCCGCCGACGACCAACCCCGTGCTGATCGGGACGAACTGCGGCCTGGCCGGCGGGTTCGTGGGCGACATCGAGTTTGTGAAGCTCTACTCCCGCGCGCTGTCCTCGGCCGACGTGATCCGCGCGACCTTCCTGGAGGGCGCCCCACCAGCCGGTCCGCCGACGACCGTCACGCGATTCGACTTCCGCGAGGGACCACAGGGGTGGGCCAGCCGCGAGGGCGCAGAGGCCAGGATGTCGCCGGAAGGGCTGACCGTGAGCACGCCGACGGTCGGCTCGCTCGTGATGCACGGCAACCTCAAAGCGAGCATCGACAAGAAGGACTTCCTCAGCCTGCGGATGGCGGTGGACAAGGGAACCCGCGCCTCCGCGATCTTCATCACCACCAAGGGCGCCGGCCGCATCACTTTCCAGACGTTCGACGACGGACGGATGCACACTTACATCATGGAGCCGTGGCAGTACATCGGCTGGGGCGGCGACCTCCTCGCGCTCGGCCTCATGCCCGCCGACCTGCCCGCCGCGACCGCCCGCCTCGCGTACGTGCGCGTAACGGAGGAGCCGGAGGGCGAGGGCGAGGTCCGCGTTACGAGCGTGTTCCCGGAGGCGGTGCTGCCGCGGGCGGGTCAGCCGCAGAAGATCATCGCACGCATGCAGAACATGGGCGCGTTGATGCAGAACGTGAAGGTATCGCTGCGGGTCCCGCGCGGGGTGGAGCTGCGAGGAGCGGCGGAACAGACGGCGGCGGAGATCGGCTACCAGGAGGAGAGGGAGCTGTCGTGGACGGTGAGGGCGGCGAAGGAGATGGAGGGCGAGTTCAGGGTTGCGGCTGCGGGGGCGGAGGAGGCGGTGACAATCCGCTTCGCGCCGGAGCTGCACCTGCCCAAGGCGGCCTACGTGCCCGAGCCGGTACCGGTGAAGACGGGGCCGTACCGCGTGTGGACGCACTACTGCCCGCTATGGAAGCACGGGACGCACTACGGATGGAAGGTCATCGAGCCCTACCCGGAGCGCAAGCCGGTCCTGGGTTGGTACAACGAGGGGACGCCGGAGGTGGCCGACTGGCACATCAAGTACTGGCTGGAGCACGGCATCTCCGGGGTCATCTACTGCTGGTACCGGTCCACGAAGAACGGGCCGGTGACGCAGAACCTCGGGCACGCCATCCACGACGGGCTGTTGAAGGCGAAGTACCTGCCGCAGATCGAGTTCGGCATCATGTGGGAGAACGGGTGCGGGGAGGGCGTGAGCTCGGTCGATGACCTGATGGACAACGTGCTGCCGTTCTGGCTGGACAACTACTTCACCCATCCCTCGTACCTGAAGATCGACGGGAAGCCGGTTCTGTACGTCTGGGTGCCGGGGAATGTGACGCGAGACCTGGGCGGGAGCGACAAGGTGCGGGAGACGTTCGAGGCCATGCGGGCGAAGTGCCGCGAGCGCGGCCTGCCGGGCCTGTACATCGTGGGCTGCTGGGGCGGGGCCGACAAGGGGGGCCTCGCACGCATGGCCGAGGAGGGCTGGGACGCCAGCTCGGCCTACGGGAACGGCTGGCACTATCCGAAGGAGATGAAGACCGTCGGCAGCTTCACCTGCGCGCCCGTCGAGGGGTTCGTGGACCAGCAGGAGGCCATCTGGAAGGCCAAGAACGGCTTCGGCCTGTTGCCGGACATCACGGCGGCCATGATGGGCTGGGACTCGCGCCCGTGGAATGAGACCTCGTTCTTCTGGTCGGACAACACGCCCGAGAAGTTCCGCGACCTGTGCCTGCGCGCGAAGGCCGTGATGGATGGGAAGAGCGGCACAGGGCCGGACAAGAACACGCTCATCTTCTGCTGCTGGAACGAGTTCGGGGAGGGGCACTACATCGAGCCGACGCGGGGGTACGGCTTCGCGTACCCGGACGTGATCCGGGACGTGTTCGGTCAGGGGCCCCCCAAACACACGGACCTCGCACCGGAGGATGTCGGCCTCGGCCCGTACGACTCCTGGTATCAGGAGGCCCGCTCGGCGGCGGCGCTGAGCCGGACGACGGAGCAGACCTCATGGGTGGGCGAGCAACTGGCCGCGTGGACGGGCTTCATGGGGCTGGCGGAGGCGAAGGTGACCGACGGCGTGCTGCACGCCAAGTCCATCACGCCGGACCCGGCCTTCTCCGCGCCGCCGCTCAAGATCCGGGGCAGCCGGTTCACCAAGGTGGTCGTGGAGATGCGGGTGAGTCAGTCCGGCGGCGCCCAACTGTTCTGGACCACCGCCGCCGAACCCGGAACCAGCGAGGCCGCCAGCGCCCACGTGCAGACCACCGCCGACGGCGAGTTCCACCGCTACGCGTTCGACGTAGGCGGGAAGGAGCACTGGGGAGGCTGCGTGACCAGCCTGCGGTTCGATCCGACCAACGCGGCGGGTGTGAACATCGAGGTGCGGAGGATCGAGCTGGAGTAGGATGGGAATTCGGGGACACGATCCCAATTCGGTAAGGCTGAATTGGGTCATGTCCCCGAATTCCCTTCTGGAGCAGAACATGATCGCTGCGCTCGTGTCGCTCAACCTGATGCGCGCTTCCGCCGAGGCGGCGCCGCCGCCGGAGCAGTGGACGCTGCTGTCGGAGGCGGAGCTACAGTCCATGCAGCAGGCGTACGTGGACCGGATGGCTGCGCCGAAGAACCCTCATGCGGCAACGCTCGCCGAATGGGAGGCGCGCAGGGCCATCGTCAGGCGACACGTGCTGGAGTCGCTGGGCCTCGTTCCCGAGCCCGAGCGGGTGCCGCTGAAGGTCCACGTGTCGGGCCAACTCGACCGCGAGGGCTATGTCATCAAGCGCGTGTACTGGCAGACTTGGCCGAACTACTACGCGAGCGGCTACCTCTACGTGCCGGAAAATGGGACGTCCCATCTGCCGGCAATCCTCAACCCACACGGGCATTGGGAGAACGGCGCGCGGAACCCGGTGGTGCAGGCGCGGATGATCGGGCTGGCGAGGAAGGGCTACGTAGCGCTCTCGATAGACAGCGTCCATGCGTACGACTACTACGCGGGCGTGACGCCGCTGACGGTCATGACGTGGAACAACATCCGGGGGATCGACCTGCTGTGCTCGCTGCCGGAGGTCGATCCAGAGCGGATCGGCTGTACGGGCTGCTCGGGCGGCGGGCAGCAGACGTTCTACCTGATGTGCCTCGAGGACCGGCTGAGAGCGGCGGTGCCGGTGAACCTGGTCTCCGAGGCCCGGCGGATCATCTCGGCGGAGATGCACCATTGCCCGTGCAACCATGTGGCGGGCTTCATGGCGGAGACGGACGAGACGGAAGCCTCGGCGGTCTTCGCGCCCCGGCCGGCCCTGTACATCTGCGTGACCCAGGACTGGACGAAGTGGTTCCCGCAGGAGGGGTACCCGGAGATCAAGGCGATCTACGATCTCTGCGGCGCGCCGGACAAGGCCAACTGCATCCAGCACGACTGGCACCATGACTACAGCCAGCCGATGCGGGAGCAGGCGTATGGGTGGTTCAACCGGTGGCTGAAGGGCATCGATGACCCCGAGCAGGCGAAGGAAGGCGACGTGCAGCCGGAGAGCCTGGAGACGCTGGCGACGCTCGACGGCCCGCCGCCGGAGGCGCGCGGACCGGAGGCCATCTTCCAGGAGCGACGCGCGAGCCGGGCTCCGTCCCCGCGTCTGACAGCCTCGGCAGTACCCGGACGGCTGCGGGCTCTGTTTGGGGAGCCGGACGAGTTCTGCGACCCCGACCCGCACGTCGTGGGTCGCGAGAGCCTCGACGGCGTGCTGGCGGTGAGGGTCCTGGTTCACACGGAACCGGACATCCGCGTGCCGGTGGTGCTGCTCTTACCGGAGCAGCGCAATGGCCGCCTGCCCGCCGTGGTGGTCGCGAGCAGCGAGGGCAAGGCCGCAGTGCTGTCGTCGCGGTGGGACGCCCTGACGGGCCTGGTGCGCGGCGGGACGTGTGTCGCGGTGGCGGATGTGCGGCTGTTCGGCGAGTGGAGCTACCGGGCGGAGATCCAGGGGCTGAACGGGATCTTCTTCGGGAGGCCGCCGGCGGCGCTCGCGGCGCACGATCTCCTGGCGGTCGCAGCATGGCTGCGAGGGCGCCCGGAGATCGATCCCGCACAGGTCGGGCTGCTTGGCTTCAGAGACGGGGGCCCGGCGGCCCTGATGGCTGCAGCGATGGACTCTCGGGTGTCCTTCGTCGCGGCGCCGGACATCGGTAAGACCTACGCCCAGGGCCGGACGGAGCCGGCCGCCTCACACCTCGTGACGGTCGGCGACCTACCCGACATCGCCGCGGGCTGCGCCCCGCGGCCGGTCGCAACGGGCGCCGGAGTCGCTGACGTGTGGCAGTGGCTCAGGCAGGCCGCAGCGGAGTGACGGCTCTCAGCCCCCGACGATCATCCCACTCACGCGACCGGCCTTGACGCTCACGTCGAGGACCTTGTCGCCGCGCTGGATCTTGAAGGCGATGCTCTCGCCGATGCGGTGGGTGAAGATCACGCTGCGCAGGTCGTCGTCGTTCTTGACCACCTTGCCGTCCACCTGCAGGATGACGTCGAACTGACGCAAACCCGCCTGGAGCGCCGGGCTGTTGGGGCTGAGGTCAGTGATGACCACGCCCTCGCTCGTGCCGAGGCGATAGAACGCCGCGAACCCCTGGCTGTTCGGGACCACGCTCAGGATTCCCACCCACGGGCCGCCGTTGACCAGGAAATAGAGCATCTCGCGGGCTTCGTTGACGGGGATCGCGAAGCCCAGGCCGATGTTGCCCCCGCTGGGGGAGAAGATCAGCGAGTTGATGCCGATCACGTCGCCGGCGAGGTTGACGAGCGGGCCGCCGCTGTTGCCCTGATTGATGGCGGCGTCGGTCTGGATGACGCTACGCCACGGGCCGTTCTTGCCGAACTGGCGGTTCCCCATCGCGCTGACATAGCCGACGGTCACCGTGTGCTCGAAGTCGAAGGGGTGGCCGATGGCGATGACGCGCTCGCCGAGCTGCAGCTTGGAGGAATCGCCCAGCGTCGCGCTCGGAAGATCTGCCGGCGGGTTGACCAGGCGCACGACAGCGATGTCGCGCTCCTGGTGCGCGCCGGCCAGCTCGCCCTTGAGCTCGCGGCCGTCGAGCAGCTTGATCAGGATCTGCGTCGCGTCGGCGACCACATGGGTGTTGGTCAGCACGTACTGCTTGCCGTCTTCGTACTGGAAGATGAAGCCGGACCCGATGCCCTCCATGATCTCCGGCTCGGCGCCCATGAAGTAGGCGAAGGGGCTCGTGTAGCCCTGCTCGCGGGCGATCACCTTCACCACACAGGGGTCGGCCTTCTTGACGGCCTGCACGACGGCGTCGTCCTCGTTCCTCACCGTCAGCGCTCCGCCGGGCGCCGTCCGGTTCACGATGGGCGACGCGGGAGCGGAGGTGCGGGTCGCAGCCGAGCGTCCGGCCACGTAGCCCCCGATCAGCCCGCCGGCGATCCCGGCGAGCACGGCAATGGCCAGCAGGCAACCGATTCCGGGTCCTCTTCTCGCTTCCACGGGAGCCCCCCTCATTTGGCGAGTTGTCGCATGAGGTCGGCCATCTCAATCGCGGAGACGGCGGCCTCAAAGCCGCGGTTCGGCATTTTGGTCCCGGCGCGCTCGATGGCCTGCTCGATGGTGTCGGCGGTGACGACGCCGTAGATGCACGGCACGCCGGTCTCCATCTGCGCGAGCGCGATGCCCTTCGCGGACTCGCCGGCGACGTACTCGTGATGCGTCGTCGCGCCGCGGATGACCGCGCCAAGGGCGATCACGGCACTGTACTTCCCGCTGGCCGCCATCTGCTTCACCACCAGCGGCAGCTCAAACGAGCCGGGCACCCAGGCCGTGTCCACGTCCTCCGGGCATCCCCCATGCCGCGCGATGGCGTCCAGAGCGCCGGACAGGAGCTTGCCAGTGATGAAGTCGTTGTAGCGGCTGACCACGATCCCGAACTTCATCCCCTCGGCCTTCAGCTTCCCCTCGTATGTCGTTCCCACAGAGCATCTTCCTTTCGCGAGTCGCGGAATGCGCGCTATCCGCGTCGCTCGACTATCGCTATTCGGGGCCGGTTTTGCCCGCAGAGGCCCCTACGAGCCGAATCGGCTCTCAGGGGGTCGATTCTGACTTATGCTATCTCCGATTCGCGACTGGCGTTACGGGTCGCCGCGACCAGCGCCTCGAACTCCTCGTTGAGGCGCCACGCGCGGATCCGAGTGCGTCCTGCAACCGGCGCAATGAGGCCGGAATCGCACCACTCGTGCAGCCAGGCCCGCGCCGTCTGGACGGAGATCGTGAACCACCGGCTGAGGTCCGGCGCGCCGAAGTGAGGCACCGCGTCGCTGTCGGGCTCGGCCAACACCAGTCGGCTGAGCAACTGCTGTTGGCGCCGATTCAGCGCCTCCCAGGGGGCTGCGGTGCGCGGCTCGGCCTCCCGCAGCTCCAGTGCCCGGCGCTCGACGCGTTGGGCCGCAGTGGCCATCGTCTCCAGGAAGTAGGACAGCCACGGCGTCAGGTCGGGATCATGGCGTCCGTCATAGTAGTCCATCGGGAGGCCCATCTGCAGGCTCCCATAGTAGCGCGGCAGGTCCCTGAAGTACTCCTCCTCCATCGACAGGAAGCCCCTCATGCGGTAGCCCGTGAACCAGAGTTCCGCAGTGGCCAACGCACGCGCGGTCCGGCCGTTACCGTCCGCGAAGGGGTGGATCGTGACGAACCGGTACGCCAGGATCCCCGCCCGGACCGGACCGGGCAGCTCCGCAGCCTCCGGCGAGTTGCGCCACGCCACCAGAGCCGCCATGAGGCCGGGTACGTCGCCCGGGGACGGCGGGCCGTACTCCACTTGCCCCGTGGCCGCGTCCACCACAGGACACTCCTCGGTCCGGTAGTCGCTCATCTCACCGCGGCGCCCGGGACCGCGAACGATGATGATCCGGTGCAGGCGGCGGATGAACTCCTCGGAGAATCGGGCGCCGTCTTCGGCCTGCCGTTCAAGCCACTCCAGCGCCATCCAGTAGTTGCGGACTTCCTGCTGCTGGCGGGAGCCTGTCCGCTCCGCCAGCGCGATCCCTTGCGGGATGGTCTCCAGGCGGATCGTGTTGCCCTCGATGCCGGTGGAATAGCGGGTCGAGCGCTGCTGGGCCCGGTACTTCAGCAGGAAGGCCGCATCGGGGGGCAGCGCGAGTACGTCTACGAGGCGGCACGCGCCCTCGATCCCCATGAGATGCCCGACCATCCCATGCGTGTAGGCGAAACGAGGGACATACCTGTCGGTCGAGCGGCGAGGCACAGTGCTTCCTCGGTCTCGCGTGGACCCCCAAGGGCCCCAGGGCTACTGGACGGCTGCGTCTTCGGCACCTTCGCCATCCACAAGCGTGAGCAGGTGGCCGAGCTTGGCCTTCTTCGTGCACAGGTAGCGCCGCGAGTGCTCGGTCGGCGGCGCCTCGAGCGGGACGCGCTCGGTGATCTTCAGGCCGTAGCCCTCCAGCGCGACGTACTTGGCCGGGTTGTTGGTCATGATCCGCATCGTGGTGACGCCGAGGTCCACCAGCACCTGCGCGCCGATGCCGTAGTCGCGGAGGTCGGCGTCGAAGCCGAGGGCCTCGTTCGCCTCCACGGTGTCATAGCCCCGGTCCTGCAGGTGGTAGGCCTTGAGCTTGTTGGCCAGCCCGATGCCGCGTCCCTCGTGGCGAGAGATGTAGACGACCACGCCGAGACCCGCCTCGTCGATCATCTGCAGGGCGGTCTCGAGCTGGTAGCCGCAGTCGCAGCGACAGGACCCGAGGACATCGCCGGTCAGGCAGCCGGAGTGGACGCGCACAAGCACATCCTCCCGGCCACCGACGTCGCCTTTGATGATGGCGACATACTCGTCGCCGTCCACGATGCTCGTATAGCAGCGGACGCGGAAGTGACCGTGGACGGTCGGAAGGTCTGCCTCGGCATCGAGCCGGATCAGCCGCTCGGTGCGGCTACGGTAGGCGATGAGAGCCGCGATGGAGACGATGACAAGCCGGCGCTTCTCCGCCAACTGCTCGAGTTCTGTCAGCGTCGCCCGCGCGCCGTCGGCGTTCAGGACCGGACACAGCACGGCGACCGGCATCAGTCCCGCCAGGCGCACCAGATCGACCGCGCCCTCCGTGTGACCGGCGCGCTTGAGCACGCCGCCGGGCCGCGCCTGCAACGGAGTGACGTGGCCCGGGCGCACGAAGTCCTCCGGCCCCGTCCTTGAGTCGGCGAGCGCACGGATCGTGGCGGCCCGGCCATGCGCGGAGATCGGCGCGACCTCGAGCCCGCGCGCGTCCACCGAGATCGCGACCGCCTTCTGGGTCGGCGACACTTCGTCCGAGGCGAGCAGCGGCACCTGCAGCTGCTGCAGCCGCTCGCCCGACATCGCGACCTCCACCAGGCCGCACCGCGTCTCAACCAACATGCCGTTGATCGCGTCGGCGGTCACGAACTGGCCCGCCATCAGCAGGTCGCCGCTCGTCGCCGGCGAGCTGTCATCGACGAGCAAGACGAACTTGCCCGCCTGTAGGGCCTGGATGGCTTTCTCGATCCGTTCCATGACGGCAGTCTCGAGTCTCAGGTCTCGCGTCTCATGTTCACGGCAACGGCTAGAAGCCGTGCTCGCGCAGGAAGTCCTCGGTGAGGCCTGGGCGGTCCTCGCGGGCGGCGAGGAGGCGCTCCACGTACTTCGCGAGGACGTCGGTCTCCAGGTTCACGCGCTCGCCGGGACGGCGCTCGCCCAAGTTGGTCTCCGCCAGCGTGTGCGGGATGATCGCGACCGAGAAGGTCGCTCCCCGACACTCCACCACAGTCAGGCTGATCCCATCGATCGCGATGCTGCCCTTGGGCGCGATGGTGCGCGACAGCTCCGGCGGCGCGTCGATCTCGAACCAGGTGGTCGTCCCCGAGGGACGAACCGCTCGCACCGAGCCGACGCCGTCCACATGCCCCTGTACGAAGTGCCCGCCGAGCCGCTGGCCGGGCAGCAGGGCGCGCTCCAGGTTCAGCCGCGAGCCGACGCGAACCTCGCTCAGCGTAGTCCTGTTCAGCGTCTCCTCGCCCGCGTGGGCGCGGAAGGTGGCCGCGTCACAGGCTTCGACGGTCAGGCAGACGCCGTTGACTGCGACGCTCTCGCCCACCGCCAGGTCGGACGCCATCCCCGGGGCGCGCAGCACCAGATCGCGCCCGCCCGCGCGGGGCCGCGTGTCCGTGATCTCTCCGACTTCCTGGATCAGTCCCGTGAACACGGGCAAGCCTCAATCAGCAGATCCGGGCCGAAACGCCGCACGCGCCGGATGTCGAGTCGGCGGGCGTCCGCTAACCGCTCGACGCTTCGGCCCCCGAGGACGGGCGGGGCCTCGTTGCCGCCGATGATGCTCGGCGCCACGAACAGCAACAGCTTGTCCACCACGCCCGCTTCCATTGCCCCGGCGGCCAGTTCGGGCCCGCCCTCGATCAGCACGCTCAGCAGACCGCGCTCTCCGAGCATCCTCCAGAGCGCCGCGAGGTCAACGCGCCCTTCGCGCGCTGGGAGAGTCACGACCTCCGCCCCGGCGGCCCGGAGGGCGGCCAGGTTCTCGGGCGGCGCGGCGTTCGTCATCGCGATCAGGCAGCCGGCACGGCTCTTCCCCGCGACGGCGCGCGCTGTAGGCGGCGTCCGCCCGCGGGAGTCCGCGATCACGCGCAGAGCATCGCGCCCGCCGCGCAGGCGGGTCGTGAGCTGCGGGTCATCGGCGAGGACCGTGCCCACACCCACCAGGACCGCGTCGCTCTCGTTGCGGAGGCGATGGACGTGCTTCCTCGCCGACTCGCCGGTGATCCAGCGCGATTCCCCGGCTGCCGTCGCCACCTTGCCGTCGAGCGTGCAGGCGAGCTTCAGAACGCCCAGCGGCGTGCCCGTCAGGCGGTGCTTGTAGTATGCCTCGTATAGGTCTTCCGCCTCAGCCGCGAGCAAGCCCCGCTCCACCGCCACTCCCGCCTCCTGCAACTGCGCGTCGCCACGCCCGGCGACCTTCGGGTCGGGGTCGGCGACCGCGTAGATGACGCGCCGAATGCCGGCCCGGATGATCGCCTCGGTGCAGGGCGGCGTGCGGCCGTGGTGAGCGCACGGTTCGAGCGTAACGTACAGGTCGGCCCCGGTCGCGGCGTCGCCGGCCTCCGCCAGCGCCTCCACTTCCGCATGGGGCAGGCCTGCGGCGCGATGGTAGCCCCGCCCGATGACGGCCCCCTCTTTGACGACGACAGCCCCGACCGGCGGGTTCGGGGCCGTTCGTCCGACGCCGCGCCTCGCTAGATGCAGGGCGGCGCGCATGAACCTGGCCGACATCGCGCCCTCAGGCTTCCTTGCGGGGTCCGGACCGGTCGGGCACCCCCAACTCCTCATCCATCTTCCGGTAGAGGTCGGCCCGCCGCAGGTGGCGCTCGCGGATCAGCATCCGCCAGTCGCGGAAGGTCAGAACGACAATCACGAAGACCAGGACCAGCGCGAGCGTCCAGTACCCAAGCTGCAGCCACGCCTCCTCGGCCTTCCACGGGCGATAGGCGCCCCAGACCATCATGGAGACGACCGTCATCAGCAGCGCGGCGACTACTCCGCGCAACACCAGCTGTTTGGCGCCGATCACGGCGCGACCGCGGAAGTACCGGTGAATCTCAACCGCCAGCCACACGAGCACGGCCAGCGTGGCCAGCAGCAAGCTCGTCAGGCCCCACCAAGGCACCAGAACCGCCCCCTTCTGCCGGGAAGGATACCAGAAAAGCGCTTTAGCGGCAAGAAGCGCGGGTCACCGGACGACCGGCAACACGATGTGAGAGGCCCGGTCCCCACCAAGATAGACGGTGTTGTGGGCCGTACGCCTCTCTCCGCCGTCATCTGTGGGGGCGCCGGTGTTGGGGTTGGCGGAGAAGCGGGGGGAGTTGCTGCTGGAGACCGCCACGCGGAGACAGTGGCCCTCGTTGAAGATGATGCTCGTGCTCCACAGGTCTATAGTCACCTGGGCGATCTCGCCGGGCGGAAGCGGCTCCGGCTGGTCGAAGGACCTCCGGTAGCGGAGGCGGCGGATTCCGTCGCAGACCAGCATGGAGCGGCCGTCCGGGTAGACGTCGGTGAGCTTTGCGGTGAAGTCCGTGTCGGGCGCGTCCGAGGAGACCCAGAGGTTGACCGTCACATGCCCCGTCACTTCAAGCGGCTGCGTGAGCGGGGCGGAGGTGAAGACCAGCACGTCCTTGCGGTTCTCAACCTCCTGCTGGTCCATGGAGCCCCGAGCGAGGTTGAGGTTGGCGCCGCCGATGGTTGGCACGGGGTCGCTGGGGTGGTAGTCGTAGGACAGCGCCCCGTCCGCGTCGCCCGGCTTCTCGAACGAGAGGTCGCCCGAGGCGTGGAAGTAGGCCGGCGCCGGCTCAGAGGGGACGGGCCAGTCATCGGCCGTGCGCCACTCGTTGCCCGGCGCGCCCGGCTCGCCGACCGCGCCCAGGGCGAAGTAGTAGACGTGCGGCGTGTCGGGCGGCTCGCCCTCACCCTTCAGCCGGTGCGCGAACCACTGGCGAAGCTGGTTGAAGGGCGATTGGCGTGGGCCAGGCTGGAACTCGAGCGCGCCGCGACTGGCGCTTCCACCGTGCGTGCCGGGATCGATGATCAGAATCTGGTTGCCCCGCGCGCCTTCGCCGCCGTGGTGCTGCAGCGTCTCGTAGGCGAAGATCGTCCCGCCCTGGAAGCAGTCGAACCATCCGCCCTGGTGGATCATCGGCACCGTGACCCGGTCGGCAACCTCGGCGAGGTTCATGCCCCGCCAGATGTCGTCATAGGACGGATGGGCCTTCATCAGCGCCAGGTTCTCCGGGCGGAACCGGTTGCCGGTAAGCCAGCCCTCCACCATCGCCTTCTGCAGCACGCCCCCGTAGTAGCCCGCATAGTGGTAGAGGCTCGGCGCCGCGCGACTCACCTGGCAGCACTTCAGGTGCGGCGGCACCGACCCCGCGAGCATGTACTGGGTGATCCCCATCGCCGAGCCGCCCGTCGTGCCGACGGCCCCCGTACACCACGGCTGAGCGGCCAGCCACTCGACCGTGTCGTAGCCATCCTGCAGCTCGCCCCATCCGTCCGTGCGGAAGGCCGTGTCCCCTCCCTCCGAGGCGAACCGCCCCCGCATGTCCTGCACCGCGAACACGTAGCCCTGGGCCACCATGACCCCAGCCTGCCCGCCGAAGGTCTGCTTCCCGTACGGTGTGCGAGTCAGGATGACCGGCCACGGCCCCTCGCCCGGCGGCTTGTACAGATCCGTCGCCAGATGCACGCCGTCCCGCATCGGGACCATGACGGTCTCGGGCTGGGGAGCGGGGGGTTGAGGGTGGCAGCTGGCAGCCAGAACTGCAACGGCCAGGCAGAAGGCTGCCCACACGACGCACCGACCAGGTCTCGTGCACTCATCTGAGGCGGGACGAGTCACGCTCTGCCCTTCTCGATCTCGTCTCCCGACTGGCCGATCTCGATGCTGAGTATGGCGTCGGAGCGGACCAGGACGGGGTAGCCGATGTGCTCGGGCTCGTCGGTGCCCGGCTTGTACACCCAGGTGTCCTCGAGGTAGATCTCCTTGGGTTCGGCGTCGGGCACGTCGGTGTACCGCGTCAGGGCACCGTAATAGGCGGAGCCGTCAGAGAGTCGCGCCAACACAACGACGCCCTTCTTATCGCGATACCGCAACATCTCGGACCACACATCGGGTCGCCCCACGCCCTTTGCACCGAACACAGCCCAAGCGCGGTCGGTGAGGTTGAGGTGGCGCTCAAGCATCCCGAGCCCGAGTCCGCTTGCCAGAGCGATGACGAACTGGGCGGCCACCGTGCTGGCATCAGCCCAGTCCGTCCGGTAGTGCCAGACAGTGCCGGGAAGGCCGACGACCACGTTCACCGCGAGCGACCAGATGACAGACTTGGCGGTCAAGACGAGGTCCGACTCCCCGCGAGCCGGCACCAGCCTTCTGTACAGGAGTCCGTATGCGAGGAAGCCCGGGAACAGGTATGTGATGGCAGCGCGAATGTCCTCAAACACGGCGCGCTCAGTCCTTCGGCTTCGGCGGTGGAGTTCCAGAGGAGGCTGGCAGGTCCGACGGCGGCTTCAGGTGCCCGCCAGGCGGTGGTTTGGGCACCTCGACTGGTCGAGGGTTCACACCCGACTCGCTGACCCGCTCGCCGCTGCCCTTCCTGGAGTCGTCGCTATCGCGGCTACTTGCAGACTTGCCCATCGCAGAACCCTCCTTCACGGCAGCTGCTCCTTCATTATACCCTTCACGTGGCGCCCTGAGAACCCTACCACACCCCGGCAGCTCCAGCGGGGGGCTATCGGCGGCCCACGGTTAGGGGCCTCTGCCCTGGATCCTCACGTCTGCCGACGGGAACAGAGACGCGCCCCCGAGGCCCAGCCTTGCCTCGATCATGGGGCGGAACTCCTCATTGACCTCGTAGCCCACGCTGTTGCGGCCCTCGAGTTCGGCGGCGAGGGAGGTCGTGCCGGTGCCGAGGAAGGGGTCGAGGACGGTCTCGCCCCAGAAGCTGTACATGCGAATGAGCCGGCGGGGCACTTCGACCGGGAAGACGGCGCCGTGGACCGACTGGCGCTCCGGGCTGATTCTCCAGATGCCGCGGAACCACTCGGAGCGTTGCTCCTTGGTCAGGCGGCTCTTCTCCTGCTGCTCGGGCGTGGGCTTGGGCCACTTGCCCTGCTTGCGGAAGAGGATGATGTACTCGTGCTCGTAGGTGACGTGGCCGTCCTTGGGGTAGTACATCGAGCCCATCAGGGCGCCGCCGCCGGTGGTGTTGGTGGTGGAGATCTTCTGCCAGATGAGGTTGCCCATGAAGTCGAAGCCGAGACCGATCCCGGCGCGGATGAGGTCGGCGGGGATGGGCTGCACGCGGTAGCGGCCGTGCTCGGAGGCCCGGAGGTACTGGTCGCCGATGTTCACGGCGGCGCGGCAGCCGGGGTGCAACACCCGGTGGCACTCGGCGAGGACACGCGTAAGATCAGTGAGGTACTCGTCGTAGCTCTGCTCATAGCCGATCTGGCCGGGATGGGCGTAGTCCTTGATGCTCCAGTAGGGAGGGGAGGTGACGACCAGGTGGATCGAGGCGTCGGGCAGCTCCTCCATGGAGCGGCTGTCGGCGAAGTACACACGGTGCGATGGCTTCGAATCCACTGTTGACTCCGACTGGCGACGTGGGTATAATCGATACTGCAGGGGCGGACGGGCCATCAGCGGCCCGCTTCGGTCCTGCAGCTTCTTTCTGGGCGGGCGTCAGCGCCTCACCACACCATAAGGGTCTCGAGGACTTGCAGCCTTGTACAGCACGGGGTCGAGGGAGAGTATGTCCCAGCCGCAGTGGAAGGTGGCGGCGGTTCCCCCTGAGTTCGGTTGCTACGCGACCCTCACCTGCTGAGGGGTGATCGTCTCCTCGTCGAGCACGGCTTTGAGCATCCAGAGGTCTTTGTAGCCCATGATCTTGCGGAAGCGAGCCTGTCCCATCCGTAGTTGAAAGTGAAGGAGGAAGGAGCGGCGGTTCTCTCGGGCGCGATCTGGTAAGATGGCGCCCAGGAAGTCCAAACCGAAGGGAGAGAACCGCCGTGGGACGAGTATACCAGATTGCTGAGACGCGGGACAGGAAGGCTCTGACGGAGTTCCTGGTGCGGGAGGGGCAGTACCTGTTGCCGTTCGTGGAGTTGATCA
>VGFC01000075.1 GCA_016869045.1 Armatimonadota bacterium | reverse complement strand
GGCGCTGCCGGGGAAGGCCGTCGCGAACGTCGCAGACCAGATGAAGGTGGAGGCGTTCGGCAAGCTGGTGCGGACTCAGCTCCGCCGTGACCTGCAGGCCGCCCGCGAGGACATCGCGGCCCCCGGCCTCACCGACGCCCAGCGCACGGCGCTCGCGGGCAAGGCCGAGCAGCTCGCGGCGCAGATCGCGGACATGCCCCCCATCGAGCCCGAGGGCTTTCGCGCGGTTCTGCCGATGACCGATCTTGAGCGCGCGGTCTTCGCGCTGCAGGCGGAGGTCTGGCGCGCGCAGGGCAAGCCGGCCCTCCGGGCCTGGCACGCCCATCGTTGGGAGTACCTCGCTCCCTCCGATGAGCCTGCGGCCGACGCCCCGCCGTCGCTCGCCCTGCGCATGATGAACGGCGAGCGCCGCGCGGACGTGCTGAACCTCACGAACGCCGCCGCAGCCGATGCGGAGCTGATCTTACGCCTCGAGGGCCTGCCGGGCGGCGCGAACCCGCCGTACGCGACCGTCGCGGAGGTGCTGCACACGGGCACTCGCGACGCCGCCTCGGTCGCCTCCGCCCTGCCGCCCGCGCAACGCGAGGGCAACGGCTTCGCGCTCACCGTACCGAGTGGAATGACGGTCCAGGCCTGGCTGCAGTTCAGGCCGACCAACCTGCCCCCAGGCGAGCACGCCGGGACCGTGGTGGTGGAGCAGGCCGGAGGGGTCGTCGCCAGAGTGCCTCTGCGCCTGACCATCTCTCGACTGCAGTTCCCCGAGGAGCCGACGCTGCTGCTCGGCGGCTGGGACTATACGGACGGCACCGGAATGTACGGTATCACCGCGCAGAACCGTGAGGCCGTCATCGAGTACCTCCAGGACCATCGCGTCAACGTCCCCTGGGCCACCAGCAGCGTGATGCCGGAGGGCACCTACGACGACGACGGCAACCTGATGGAGGAGCCCGACACCGCCCGCTTCGACGAGTGGGTCGGCCAGTGGCCCAACGCGCGCCTGTACATGGTCTACGTGACCGGCCGCGAGGCCTTCGCGGGGGCGAAGGTCGGCACCGAGCAGTTCGCTACCCGCGTGGGCAACTGGGCCCACTTCTGGGCGCAGCACATGCGGGACCTCGGCCTGGAAGCCAGCCGGCTCGGCTACCTCGCCTACGACGAGCCGAACGAAACCCAGGGGTACGCCAATAACGAAGAGTGGGCCAAGGCCTTCCGGGCCGCCGAGCCGGACATCGTGCGCTTCGTGGACCCGCAGCCCCAGGAGGCCGAGACCTGCCTGCCGATGATGGAGCAGATGACCGTCCTGTGCCCGCATCGCCCGCAGTGGCTGACCCACGCCTTCTTCCCGGCCCTGTTCGAGGACCAGCGCGCCAAGGGCCGCGAGCTGTGGTTCTACTCGGCATCGGGCCCTGCGCGCACCTTCGACCCCTTCTCCTACTACCTGGTCCAGGAGTGGCACGCGTTTGCGATCGGGGGGAAGGGCTCGTCCTTCTGGTCCTATGGCGACAACAGCCGAACGCCCACGTGGAATGAGTACGACTCGGAGCGCAGCCCTTTCTGCCCAATGTTCATCGAGGAGACATCGGTCGTCAGCGCCAAGTGGATGGAGGCCATCTGCGAGGGCAGCCAGGACTTCGAGTACCTCACGATGCTGCAGGACCGCGTCAAGCAGCTTGGCGCCGAGGGCAAGGCGGGGCCGGACCTCGCCAAGGCCCGCGACCTGCTGCAAGCCGGCCCGCAGCGCGTCCTGGCGATGGAGCAGGGGATGAACTACACCTGGGACCAGCCCAAGGACCGCGCCGTCGCCGACCAGGTCCGCGGCGAAGTCCTGGACCTACTGGAGAGGCTCTGAATGGCGGTGTGCCCCCACCGCCCACCATGTAGGGGCGTGATTCATCACGCCCAGGTGTAGGGGCGCGATTCATCGCGCCCGAGAGACGACACCGCGGACCCCCTGCAGGCCTCCGGTCGGGGCCTCTGGGCCCGCGGTCACCAGCCGGCCGTTGTTAGCAGTTCCGATCGGTTCCGGGGACACAATACCCGTCTCGTCCTGCCGGAGCCGCCACGTCGGAAGGTGTCACTGCTCCGGACGCCGAACTGGACGGACGCAGCGGCGTTCAGCGGCTTGATCATGAGCGGCCGTGGGAAGCCGTACGCGTGAGCCGGGAAGTTCCGTATGGTGTCCCCGGAACTCGCGGAACTCGTATGCGGAACTCAAAAGCAAGCAGTGGCCGCGCTGGCCGACGCAGGCCGAGAGGGGTCGCTGGAAGCCCTGCGGGTGAGTCCTATGGGGGTTGGGTACTGGCGGTACTCCTCTTCACAGTCACGGTCGTGGCCCGGATCGGCGGGCACTCGCCGGTGGGATGGACTAACGGACTCAGCGGGCACTGGCCCGAACCGGAACGGAGGCAACAGCGATGTGCGAGGAACAGGACGTGTCGGCAGACCGGGTACAGGCCCTTGAGGAGAGAGTCAAGGCCCTGGAGGCCCAGCTTGCGAAGCTGATGGAGTGGAAGGAGGGCAGGCTGGGTTCGGGGGACCACTTCTCCACGGACGTGGAGCGGGTCGTAGCCGACAGGGAGCAGCGGTTGAAGCACCAGATGCGATACTGACGGTACGTCTGCCGCGAGGCGATGGGCCTCTGGAGTGGTTACTTGGCGGCCTGCCTCGTGGGGCTCCAGGCGAGATGCCACATGGGGCCCGGGCGTGCGGATTGACGGGACCTGAGGTGACGGTCGAACGCGGCGCCGACCGCAGGGACCGGCCGCCCGGAGCCCGAGGTCGGATGAGAGGTGAGCGGGATGGCGACCTGCGAGAAGTGCGGGGCACCGCTGGCCTACGAGGGAGCGAATTGTGGGGCGTGTGCGGCGAGACAGGCGCAGGGGCAGAGGCGCCGACAGTCCACAGCGGGCCTCTGTTCTTGGTGCGGGTCGCCGGTGTTACCGACCGACGAGACCTGCATGGGTTGTGGGTTCGGGCTCGCGGCCCAGAGGGCCAGAGGGGCAAGGCTGGGCGGCGAAGGCAGGGAAGCGCGGGATGAGGGGCACAACACGGCCGGGACGAGGAATGAGGAGGCAGCAGGAACGGCAGGATGGTTCACGGCGCGCAGCCTTGCTCTGCAGGCACTTGTGGTCGTGGTCATCTTGGCAATCCTACTCCCGCTCGTGCTACGCTGCAGACAGCGGCTCTATATCGCGGGCGGGAAGGCTGTCTGGGATGACCTTGACGAGCCGGACCTGGATGATCCCGTAGTCGGTTGCGTCATCAGAGGCTACTGGGTCGGACGAGGAGTCTACGAGGAACAAGCAGCCTTGACGGATGAGCACGGGCACTTCGAGTTCGTCAGTCCGCCCTTCTGGGCTGCACCTGGAGCGAGACCGCTGCGGTTCATAATGACGGGGGAAGGCTATCCGGGGGAGGTCCATGATCCTGAGCCGTGGGCTGTTCGCGGTGGCGACGGGTGGGTGTTCAGGGCGCAGGACCAGGAGAAGCTCTGCCACTCAGCGGAGGAAGCGCGCGCCAAGCGGACGGAGACGGAGAGGCAGATACGGGAGAGGCGGGCGAGGAAACTGGCGCGGAGGGCAGGCGAGGGGCAGCCGCTACGAACTGGCGCAGCCCAAGGCTAACAACCGAACACGCCTGACACCAGGGCTCCGGGGGGGGTCCGGGGACACTAGGGGGGTTCCGGGACAGAGCTCCGGGGACACCATACTCGAGTTCCGGCGAGTTCCGGGGACACCCGCAGTTCCGGGGACACCAGGAGTTCCGGGGACACCAGAGTTCCGGGGACACCAGAGTTCCGGGGACACCATACTCATCTGCTACTGGCGGAGGCCGCATGTCGGCAGGTGTCACTGCCCACGCACCGAAGTGGATGGACTCGGTACCTTTGCCTGCGCGTGGACCCCGTGCGACGAGTGAGTGCGCCCCTGCCCTGCACCTTTCCGGTCGATTGCCGTTCCTGGGCCCTCAGAACGGGCACGAAGCCCCGAGATGAGGCCCCACAGCAGGCGCATGACGCCCGCTGGCGGTCCCCCTTGCCGCCCCCCTTCCGCCCCCTCTGGTTGACATCCATGCTGGGCGCTTGTTAGGCTATTCAGGCGACGCCCAGTTGCGTCGCATGGACAGGCGTGCAGTTGGAGCTGAGCCCAGCAACCAGGGGAAAGGACGAGTCTTGAGATGGTCGAACGCACTCCGCAGGAAGTCATCCAGTTCGCCAAAGACAACAACGCGCAGATGGTAGACATCCGCTTCATCGATCTTCCGGGCACGTGGCATCACTTCACATTGCCGATCGCCGACCTGACGGAGGAGCTGTTCGAGGAGGGCCTGGGCTTCGACGGGTCGAGCATCCGGGGATTCCAGGCGATCCACGAGAGCGACATGCTGCTCCTCCCGGACCCGAACACGGCCTTCATCGACCCGTTCTTCGAGGTCCCGACGCTGGACATCATCTGCGATGTTCACGATCCGCTGACGCTCCAGGAGTACAGCCGCAGCCCGCGCTACATCGCGAAGAAGGCCGAGGCGTACCTCAAGAGCACCGGAATCGCGGAGGATAGCTACTGGGGCCCCGAGGCCGAGTTCTTCGTGTTCAGCGACGTCCGGTACGGCCAGACGCCCAACTCCTCGTACTACTTCGTGGACTCCCCCGAGGCGATCTGGAACAGCGGCACGGCGGAGGGCCCGAACCTGGGCTACAAGATCCGCCACAAGGAAGGCTACTTCCCGGTCCCGCCGACGGACCAGCTTCAGGACATCCGCACCGAGATGGTGCTGACGCTGGCCAAGTGCGGTGTGCGCTGCGAGGTGCACCACCACGAGGTGGCGACCGCCGGCCAGTGCGAGATCGACCTATATCGTGGCGCGTTGGTCGAGACGGCCGACAACCTGATGATCTACAAGTACGTCATCAAGAACGTGGCCCGCAAGCACGGGATGACCGCGACCTTCATGCCCAAGCCGATCTACGGCGACAACGGGTCGGGAATGCACTGCCACCAGAGCCTCTGGAAGGGCGGCAAGCCGCTCTTCTTCGACGAGAACGGGTACGCGCTGCTGAGCCAGGACGCGATGTGGTACATCGGCGGCCTGCTGACCCACGCCCCGGCGCTGCTGGGGATCACCTCGCCGACCACGAACTCGTACCGCCGCCTGGTGCCGGGCTTCGAGGCGCCGATCAGCCTGGCCTACTCCGCGCGGAACCGCAGCGCCTGCGTGCGCATCCCCGTCTATCACAGCACGCCCGGCTCCAAGCGCATCGAGTTCCGCCCGCCCGATCCGACCTGCAATCCCTACCTCGCCTTCCCGGCCATGCTCATGGCAGGTCTGGACGGAATCGCGGAGAAGCGGGATCCGGGCCAGCCGATGGACAAGGACCTCTACGATCTGGAGCCCGAGGAGGCCGCCGAGATCGAGCACACTCCCACGACGCTGCTGGCGGTCCTGGACGCCCTGAAGGCGGACCACGAGTTCCTGCTCAAGGGCGACGTCTTCACCCAGGACGTCATCGACACGTGGATCGAGTACAAGCGGGAGAACGAGGCCTATCCCGTGATGAACCGGCCGCACCCGTATGAGTTCCACCTCTACTACGACGCCTGAGCGCAGTACGCTTTACCGGAGGCCGATGCGCGATGAAGAAGATCGAGTGCATTACGCGGCCGTTGAAGGTGGAGGCGATCAAGGACGCGCTGGGCCAGATCGGCATCGTCGGCATGACCGTCACCGAGGTCCGCGGCTGCGGGAAGCAGCGCGGACGCACGGAGCGTTACCGCGGCGCCGAGTACGTCGTGTCGCTGCTTCCCAAGGTGAAGATCGAAGTCGTCGTCTCCGACGAGCAGGTGGACGACGTGGTGAACGCCATCCTGAGCACGGCCCGCACGGGCGAGATCGGCGACGGGAAGATCTTCGTCATCCCCGTCGAGCAGGCGATCCGGATCCGCACAGGCGAGGCCGGGGAGGACGCCCTCTGACGCCCCGGGGCGCTGCGCCCCGACGCTAACCTCCGTCTACAGCCGGTTGTGCGCAATCGGAGCCACTGCCGACAGGCCTCGCCTGCCGGATGGAGAGGGGCTCTTTGTGCCTCGTGAGGGGAGACTGAGATGAAGATCAAGATGCTCACCATCGGCGCCGTGCTGGCGCTCGCCGCGGCCTTGTTCGCCTGGCTGAGCACCCTCAACGTCGGCCTCTCCAAGGGTCTCCTGGAGGGGCTGGTGCCCGCCGACGTAGCCTGGGTCTCGATGGCCGCCGGACTCGTCATGCTGATGACGCCTGCCCTCGGCTTCTTCTACGGTGGGCTGGTGCGGCAGAAGAACCTGGTCTCCACCATCGTCCAGTGCCTCATCATCTTCGCCGTCGCCAGCGGCGTCTGGACGCTGTGGGGCTACAGCCTCGCCTTCGGGCCGAGCCACGGCGGCCTTGTCGGGGGCCTCAAGTACGCGCTGTTGCGGGGCGTCGGCGCCGCGCCCGATGCCGACTACGCCGCCAACATCCCCGCCCTCTCCTTCTACTTCTTCCAGATGAAGTTCGCGGCGATTACGCCCGCGCTCATCATCGGGGCCTTCGCCGAGCGCATCCGCTTCCGGTCGCTCGTTGCGTTCATCGTGATCTGGGCGACGCTGGTCTACTCCCCGGCAGCCCACTGGGTGTGGGGCGTCGGCGGCTGGCTGCGTGGCCTGGGCGCGCTGGACTTCGCAGGCGGCACGGTGGTGCACGTTCTCGCCGGCGCGTCGGCACTCGCTTCGGCCGTCGTGATCGGGCGCCGCAAGAAGGCGGACCGGCCGCACCTGCCGTGTAACGTGCCGTTCGTCGTGTTGGGAGCGGCGCTCCTGTGGTTCGGGTGGTTTGGGTTCAACGCGGGCAGCGCGCTGGCGATCAACGCGGTGGCCGTCAACGCGCTCGTGACCACGAACATCGCCGCCGCCTTCGCCACGGTGAGTTGGATGGTCGTGGACTGGACCCTCAACGGCAAGCCCTCCGCGACCGGCGCGGCCATCGGCGGCGTGTGCGGCCTGGTCGCCATCACGCCGGCGGCCGGCTTCGTGGACGTGTCCGCCGCCATCGCGATCGGGATCGTGGCCGGGCTGGTCTGCAACTTCACGGTCATCCTGCTCAACCGGACCGCGCTCGATGACACGCTCGACGTGTTCGCCTGTCACGGCGTCGGCGGGATCTGGGGCGCTCTGGCGACCGGCCTCTTCTGTCAGAAGGCCGTCAATGCCGCGGGTGCCGACGGCCTCCTGTCCGGCAACCCGAAGCAGCTCCTCATCCAGGCGCTGGCGGTGGTGGTTGTGGCGGCTTGGGGCTTCCTCGCGTCCACCCTCATCCTGAAGCTGATGGACCTAACCATTGGCTTGCGCGTGAGTGCCGAGGAGGAGGAACTCGGCCTCGACCTCAGCCAGCACGGGGAGTACGCCTTCGTCGCGGACTGAGCGGGTCGCACCCAGGGAGGGGATTGCCCGGCGGCGGCGAACCCTCGGCGTGGAGATCACCGCTGGGAAGACGCCGCGGCGACCCCGAGGACCGCGATGGCTCGAACCGTCGTCTGCGCACGTTGCGGAGTCGAGAACCCGGACTCACCGATCATCACGCTCTGCAAGGGCTGCGGCGCGAGTCTGGCGGGAGCCAGGCCCGCCCAGGCGTCCGGGCCCTCGGCCGCTCCACCGGCCCCGGCGCCGCCCCCCAGCAAGCCGCCCGTCGCGGCGCCCGTTCGACCGGCCGCCCAGCCCGTGCGTCTCAAGGCCGCCCAGCCCCCTCCTTCGCCGGAGCCTACCGAGGTGCAGTTCTGCACGAACTGCGGGACGCGGCTTGATCCCGGCAGCGCGAAGTGTCCTCGATGCAGTCACCGCGTGCCTGAGAGAGCTGCCCCCGAGCCTGAGGCCCAGCCGGTGTGCCCCCGCTGTGGGCGGGAGCACCCACCGGGCCGCCGTTCCTGCGAGTACTGCGGGATGCACTTCGTCGGCCCTCCCTCCGGCGCGCACGTCCCGCTACCCCGCAGCGAGGCCGCCAAGGGGCGGACTTCCGCGCAGCGCACCGCGTGCCTCGTGCTGGGCTGCGTCTGGCTCGCCTTCGGACTGCTGATCGCGCTGATCGCATTCGTCGCCTCGGTCAGCCGATAGGTCGGTCTGGATGAGGCTACCACTTGAACCTCACACGGACGCAGCAGATCTTCGTGGGTGTGTGCATCGCAGCCATCCTCGTGGCAACGGTGATCGGCCTGTACGGCCGCTCCAAGCCGGAGGCGTCCTCGCCTAAGGGGGTCTACACGCCCCCTCCAGCGCCTGCGGCGCCCACCACGATCACGGTGTACGTCGCCGGCGCGGTGGCGTCCCCCGGCCTGAAGACCCTCCCCAAGGGTGCCCGAGTCAACGACGCCCTCGTGGCCGCGGGCGGGGTCACTGCGGAGGCGGACACGACACAGGTGAACCCGGCGGCGCTCATCGAGGATGGCCAGCGGATCGATGTCCCCGTCCGCGCGCCGACCCCGCCTCCTTCCTTGCCGACGCTACCAACTCAGCCGGCCCAGTCCGAGCGCCCCTCGCGTCCGGTCAACGTCAACACGGCCACCGCCGACGAGTTGCAGAGCCTGCCCGGAATCGGCCCGGTGCTGGCCGAGCAGATCGTGGAGTACCGACGGCAGGTCGGGGGCTTTCGCCGGGTGGATGACCTCGCTTCCGTGCCGGGCATCGGTCCGAAGCGCCTGGCCGAGATCAGGCCGTTCATCGTGCTGCAATGAGCGCGCCCGCTGCCGGGCCATCCCCGCCGACCGACCACTGGTTCCCCCTTGTTCACCGCCCGCTGCTCGCGTTGTGTCTGTGCTTCCTGGTCGGAATCTGGCTCGGCAGCCGCTGGCCGATCCACTTCGGCGTCTGGCTGGGTCTCGGCCTCGCCGGTGCCGTGGCAGGCGCGGCGACCCGGCGTCTGCGGGTCGCCGCTCCGGCCTACGGCCTCGGCGTGCTGGCGTGCGGCGCCTTCCTTGCCTGCGTGCAGGCCATGCCGCGGCGCGATGACATTGCGCGCTTCGTCCGCGCCGGGGAACCCGTGACGGTCGAGGGATACGTCCTGTCCGAACTCCCGTCCCGCGGTTTCCTACATCAGTACGTGCTCCGCGCCGTTCGGCTGGAGACGGATGCCACAGATCGGGAGGTCAGCGGGCGCGTGCTCCTGAGGACGCACGGCCGCGAGCAGCGGCTGGACGGCCTGCCCGTAAGGTGCGAGGGTACCGTGCGGGTGCCTCAGGCCGCGACCAACCCGGGCGAGTTCGACCTCGCGGCCCTCCTGGCCCGCCGGCGTGTGAGCGCCGTCATCAACGTGACGTCACTGGCGGGTGCCGAACACCTGCCGCTGCCGGTCGAGCATCGCGTGCGTCGAGGCGCCGCGAGTCTGCGACGCACCATCGTCGCCCAGCTCCGCACCTCCATGCCCGGACCGAACGCGGACTACTACGCGGACCTGCTCGCAAGCATCGTGTTCGGCGTCGAGGTGACGCCCGTCCCGCAGGCCATCGCGGAGTCGTTCCGCAGAACAGGCGCCATCCATCTGCTCGTCGTCTCCGGCGCGCAACTCTCGCTCATTGCCATGACCGTGCTCTTCCTCTGCAGCCCACGCCGGTCGGCCGTATGGCGCTGGATCGGCGAGCGAATGGGGCGCGGAGACCGCAGAGATATGGTCCCGCGCATCCGCTGTTGGCAGACCGTGCTCGCCGTAGGCGCCCTCGCCTTCTTCACACTGATGGTGGGCACCGGCCCCTCCGTGAGTCGGGCGCTCGCCATGGTCCTGCTGATGTTGGGGGCCGGCATCTTCGACTACGACTACGACCCCTACACTGCTCTGGGGTTTGCGGCGGCCGCCATCTGCCTCCTTGATCCTGCCGCCCTGTTCTCCATCGGCGCGCAGCTCTCGTTCGGCGCGACGCTGGGGGTGCTGGTCGCGCTGCGATCACTGGCGGCCGCGACGCCGCACATCCCCGGGCCTGTCCCCATCGTGGCATGGGCGGGTGCCGGCGCTCTGGGCTCGTGGTTGATCGTCACCCCACTGTTGGCTTATCATTTCGGCGCCTTCCCGCTGCTTGGCGCGGTGGCGAACGTGGTTGCCGTTCCCGTCTGTGGGGTGGCCATGATCTTGACCTGGATCGCGATTCCCCTGTCCTGGATTCACGACAGCCTCGGCGCCATCCCGCTGTGGCCCGCCCGCGTGCTGATGTACGGCATGACCTGGGTGAACGAGGTCTGCGGGAATCTGCGCGGGGCCTATGTCGAATCCACGCACTTCTCTGCGCTCGCCTGCATCTCGTGGTATGCCGCTCTGGCGCTGATCGCGTGCGCGTATCGGGCACGCGTGGACCTGCGGACATGGCTGTCGCCGAAACGGGCCGCGGGACTGGCGCTCGTGGCCCTGGTGGGGCTGTCCGTCTGGTTCGCCATCGACGCCTACCGCACCGACCGGCTCACCGTCACCTTCCTGAGCGTCGGGCACGGCCAGTGCTGTGTGGTCCAATCCCCCGCCGGTCGCGCGCTGATGGTGGATGCCGGGAGCGCAGAGACGCTGGGCTCGGGACAGCAGTGCGCGCGCGAGGTCATCCTCCCGTTCCTCGCAACTCGCGGCATCAAGCGGCTCGACGCCGTCGTGATCTCCCACCCGGATGCCGATCACTGCAATGCGCTGCCCGCGGTTCTCGCAGAGATTCCTGTGGGGACCATCCTCGAGAGCTTCCCGGCGGAGGGCGGCGAGGTCTACAGCTTGGTGAAGGCCGCGGCCGCGGCGGAACGTGTCCCCATGAGGAAAGCCGCGGCAGGCGGTATCATCGAACTGGGTGGCAGCGTATGGGCGGAGGTCCTGTGGCCGACGGGCACGGCGAGCGACAGGGCCTTCGACGACAACAACCGGTCGGTCGTACTGCGGCTCACCCATGGGCAGGTGTCTGTGTTGCTGCCGGGGGACATCGGGGTGGACGCGGAGAGTGAACTGATCAGACGCAACGCTCCCCTGTCGGCGACGGTCCTCCAGGTCCCGCACCACGGGAGCGCCAATTCGTCGAGCTGGCCCTTCCTGGAGGCCGTGCGCCCGATGGTCGCCGTCGCCTCCTGCAAGACCGCCGATCCCGCCCACCCGGCGCCGAGCATCCAGGCACGGCTGAACGACCTCGGCGTGGAGCTATGGCGGACCGACCGCGACGGGGCCGTGACCGTTGTCTCCGACGGCAGGCAGGTCACGGTCAACGCGCGCGGCCGACGACGCGCTCAGAACCTGTCGCCCGTGACCGAACAGGCCTGGGCGAGCGCCTCCAGGAGGCGTTCGGGTTCCGTGTCCGCCAGTTCGGCGATCTCGGGAGCCAGCCGCGAGCGCAGCGCATCGATCAGCCGCCGGCTCATCTCAGCGCGCACGTCTGCCTCCAGTTCGAACCTCCGCTCCAGGAACCTCTGGACCGTGCCGCGCTCCTCGGGCGTGAGGCTCGCGGCGAGGGGACGCAGCATTGGAGCCAGGCCGTCGGTTGCCTCCGCCTCGGCCGCCGGCGGCTGAATGGCGTCCGGCAGAGCGGTCTGGCGCAGCTTCACGACCACCGTCCCCGCCGCCAGATCACCCAGCCGCTTGCTCTGCCGGTGCACGAAGGCCACCAGGCCGCCGAGGAAGTAGAGGTAGGGCAGGAAGTCTACTACACGCACGGTATTGCGGATGAGTAGGTCGATGGTGGTGGCAGGCGTGCCGTCGTCCCGCATGACACGCAGCCCCGCCGCCCGCTTGCCGGGCGTCTGGCCGCCCCAGGCGACCTCGAAGGCGACGAAGTACAGGGCCAGGAGCAGCAGCGGACCACCCGCAACGATCGCCAGGACAACCATCGGCGCGGAGGCGCGCGGCAGACCCACCTTCAGCCCCAGACCCAGCAGGAGGATTGCGCTGATTGCCAGCGCGATGATAAGATGGTCGAGCACCGCGGCCATGAGGCGTGAGCCCGGCCCGGCCAGCTCGTACGAGATGCTCACATACTCAGGCGTCTCAACCGTAACCTGTTCGTAGTCCAAGCCTGGTTCACCCGCCGTTGTCGGCTCGGAGATTCGCTGTGGACCCCTTCGTCGAGCAACATCGCCCGCGTTGGGAGGAGCTGGCCGACCTGTTGTCCGCGATCGACGCCGGCGGCCTGCGGTCGCTGAGCCCCGCCGAACTCGAGGAGTTCGGCCGCCTCTACCGACAGGCGTCCGTCCACCTCGCGCAGGCTCGGGCCGAGCGTCGCGACCCGCGGCTCGTGGAGCACCTGAACCTGCTCGTCGGCCGCGCCCACGCGATCATCTACGCCCGCTCGCGCAAGCGTCCGCTGCGCCCCCTCGCGTTCTACACGACCGAATTCCCGCAGGTCTTCCGTCGCACCTGCCGCTTCACGGCGGTTTCCGCCGCGCTCTTCATCGGCAGCGCGGTGCTTGCCTACCTGCTCGTGATCAACGACCCCGGCTGGCTCGTGCACGTGGCTCCCCCGGGCCTGGCGAACGCCATCGAGTCGTTTCTCGAGCGGAACGCGCCCGCGGGGAAGTACTTCGGGGACATACAGGAGATGCTCGGCGGCGGGCCCTTGTCGGCGCTGCTGTGGACGCACAACCTTCAGATCGGCCTGCTGGCCTTCGCGTTGGGGATTGGCCTGGGGATCGGTACGGTCTGGGCGCTCACCTCGAACGGGATGATGGTCGGGAGCGTGATCGCCGTCGGCGCCGCACAGCACAAGACGTCCCTCGTGTGCGCGATCATGGCCCCGCACGGCGTGATCGAGCTCTCGGCGATCATGATCTCAGGCGGCGCCGGGCTGATGCTGGGGTACGCGGTGATCAACCCGGGCAACCTCAGGCGCCGCGACGCCATCGTCCTGGCCGCGCAGGACGCCATCAAGCTGATGTTGGGCGTCGTGCCGATGTTCCTGGTGGCGGGGCTGATCGAGGGGACGATCAGCCCCCTGGGCGAGGGCCTGTTCCGCAGCGATCTCTCTCGGCTCGTCTTCGGCGCAGCGACCGGCGTGGTCTTGGCCGGCTATCTTGCGGCGGGCGACCGCGTGTTCGAGCGCCTGTCCCGGTCACGCCGTGAACGCCGTATGGCGCCGCGCGCGCCTACACCTGCAGCCGCTCCTTCAGCTCCAGATACCGGTTGACCAGGGCCATCGAGAGTTCCCCCGCGGACGCCTCCAACACCACCGCCCCGCTTCCTCGCAGCACGCCCAAAGCCCGCTCGCGGTCGGCCAGCACGCTGGACGCGACGGCGCGTTCGAACAGGTCCTCCGAGGTCTCGGGCCGCACTCGCGAGACGCGGATGATCTCGGGATCGCTCATCGTCACCAGCAGCGGCAAATGGCGCGGGTAAGCCGCGGCGACGTGCGCGATGAGACGCCGCGAAGCCTGTTCGTCCACCAGGTCTGTGAAGAGCACCGCCAGGGACCGCTTGCGCGCGCGGTCGTGCAGATGGTAGAGCGCCGCCCGGTAGTTGGGCTCAGTGAGCGTTGGCTGCACACCGTAGAGCGCGTCGAGGATGCGCTGCAGGTGCGCCTTTCCCTTACGCGGCGGCACGATCGCCTGCACGGAGTCCGCGAAGACGATCAGCCCCACAGAATCACCTCTGCGTAGCGCCACGTACGCCAACATCAGTGCGGCGTTGACCGCGTGGTCGAGTTTCGACAGTCCCTCCACCTCGGCCGACATCATGCGCCCCGCGTCGATCAGCAACATGATCGTGCGGCTGCGCTCCTCCTCGTACTGCCGCGTGAACGGGCGCCCGCGTCTCGCCGTCGCCTTCCAATCGATCCGGCGGTGATCGTCATCGCGAACGTATTCCCGCAGGCTCTCGAACTCGGTGCCGCTTCCTCGCGCTCTCGCCCGCCGCAGGCCGGCATCCTCCAACCGGTGCGCCCGCAGCGCGAGATCGAGCCGCGCGATGCTCTGGATGTCCGGGTACACCGCCGCCTCGACCGCCGCGGGGATGCGCCGCTGCCACTGGCTGAGCGCCAGGAAGGACTGTCCGCGCACGTGCAGGTCGCCGAAGCGAAAGTGGCCCCGCTTGCGCGGAGTCGTGCCGTAGGCCACGACGGTTTGCTCGTAGGGCCCCAGGGTCACCCGCAACTCGCGCCGGGGGGTGAGGAACCCCTCCGGCGGATCGTCCTTGACCGTCAGGCGGAGGGTCCAACGCGAGAAGTTCTCCAGCCGCAGCTGCACCCGGTTGTCCACCCCGAGGGAGAGCTTGCGCTCGAGGAGACGCTCGACGTGGAGGCGCTGGGCCCTCAACGACAGCCGGTTGTCCGCCACCAGCAGTCCCAGGAGGAGAACACACCACCCGACGCCGGCCAACCCCAGGGGCCGCGTGACACCTTCCAGCGCCACCAGCGGCAGCGCCAGCAGGAAGGCCAGCGGGAAGAGAAGCGTCGGGATCATGCCGGGTTCACCTGGGCACCGGCACTTCGCTCAGGACGGCCTGGATCACGTCGTCGGCCGACAGCCCCTCGATGTCCGCCTCCGGGCGCAGGATCACTCGGTGCCGCAGCGCCGGCGGCGCCACCGCCTTCACATCATCGGGCGTGAGGTAGTCGCGCCCCACCATCGCGGCGTGGGTCTTCGCGCACTTCAGCACCATCACGGCGGCTCGCGGGGAGCAGCCGAGGACGAGGTGCGGGCTCAGGCGTGTCGCGCGGATGACGTCGCCGACGTAGGTGACCACGGCATCCTCGGCGGTCACCGCCGCGGTCTCGTCACGACACCGGGCGACGGCCTCGTCTGTCACACAGGCCTGCAGCTCCTCGGCCTGCACGCGCAGCGGATCGGCGCCGCGATGGACCCGCCGCAGCAGTTCGTCCTCCGCAGCGCGCTCCGGGTAGTCCACCACAACCTTCAGCATGAAGCGATCCAACTGGGCCTCGGGCAGCGGGTAAGTGCCCTCGAACTCGACGGGGTTCTGCGTGGCGAACACGGTGAAGTCCCGGTCCAGCGGATGCGTAATGCCGTCGATGGTCACCTGCAGTTCCTGCATCGCCTCCAGCAGCGCGGACTGCGTCTTCGCCGGCGCACGGTTGATCTCGTCGGCCAGCAGGATCGAGGTGAACACCGGCCCCTTCCGCAGCGCGAACTCGCCCGCGCTGACGTTGAAGACGTACGTGCCGATCACGTCGGAGGGCATCAAGTCCGGGGTCATCTGGACCCGCCCGAACCCACGCCCGAGCGCGCTGGAGACCGCTTTCACCAGGAGCGTCTTCGCGGTTCCCGGTACGCCCTCCAGCAGCACGTGCCCCTGCGACAGGATGGCGACCAGGCAGTGGGTGATGACCTCGCCCTGGCCCACGATGACCTTGCCGACCTCCTCCATCACCCGCTCGGTCAGGGCTTGCGCTACCTTCGGGCTGTCAGTGGCCACTCGTTGTTCTCCCTTCGCGTGCCCGGTGCCGGGCGCCGTGGCGTTCCGGGTCGGCCCGCTCCTCCAAGTCCGTCGCTCGCTGAACCAGGTCCGTCAGTCGCCGCGCGGTAAGCCCGCCCTCCACCGGCGCCCACTCAAGCTCTGCCAGCAGGCGGGCACTGTCCTCGCTCGGAATGCCGCGCCGCTCGGCCAGCGCCGTGGTCAGCGCCTCCGCACTTGCCGATGCCGGCAGGCCCACCGCTACCGCGAGGCGGCGCCGCAGCGCCGTTCCGATCTTCTGCAGGGCCCACTGGTTCGCCTCGCCGCGCCTGAACAGGCCGGCCAGAGCCTCGACGTACTCCACGGCGGCCCGCCGTCGCGGATCGAAGACCTGCACCGGGGCGCCAAAGCGCACCGCCTTGCCATACAGGAACACCGCCGCAGCCACCACCACGAGAAGCAGACCTCGGTTCAGCGGCCCCGGATCGGCAGCCGCCGCCGTCTCCGCCCGCTCACCGAAGCCGTGGTGGTACTCGTCGAAGTACACCGTCTGCTGCCGCGCCAAGGGCCACAGCAGGTTCGCCACGAGCTGCAGGTTGTCTTCCCGGCCCAACATGGCGTTGGCGAACATCTCGGCGTCTGAACTCACGTAGACCTCGCCCTTGCCGTGCTTGAAGGAGCCGAGGACGACCTTCTCGTCTGCCAGGAGTTGCGGCCGCAGGTCGTTCGCACGCAGCGAGATGCGCCGCTCCTCGCCCTGCGTTTCTTGGTCGGTCGCGACGGCGAGCGTGTACTGCGTGCGGATCGCGACGCGCTGCACGCCCTCTGTGAGCCCCGAACGCGCCGCGGGTGTCGCCTGCTCGAGTTCGTCCCGTCCCTGGACGACGTTGAGCCCCAGCGCCCCGGTCAGGGCGACATAGGTGGGCTCGCCGCTCGGGCCCAACGCAACCGGGTCGTCCCACAGCCCCTGCACCGCCACGATCAGCACGCCGCCCTCCTCCACCCAACGCACGATCTCGTCCAACTCCGAAGAGGTGAATGGCTCCTCGGGATCGAGGATCAGCAACGGCCCGCTGATCTTGGCGAGGTCCTCCAGCGGTCGGATGAGCGTCTCCACGCGCAGCGGAGGCTGAACGCGGCGACACAGCTCCGCCAGCGCGGCGCATCCCGACGAGTTCTTCCGGAATGCGGAGTGGTCGCGGATAAGGTCGCGGCCCAGCATCGAGGGCAGCATCAGAACGGACAGCGCCACGAACACCGCGACGACGCCGAGGGCAGTCCCATGCCGGCGCAGCAACGCCCTCATGGGGTCTCCACCTCCCGCAGGGCCGCCTCGAACCACGCGCGGCAGCGCTCCATTTCCTCTGCACTGGCCGGCCGCCGGCCGTACCACTTCGCGTCGAAGGTCTCGGTGAACGGCTGAAGCACCGCTGCGACCTGCGGATGGGTGTCGAGCTGGCGGACGTACTCCCAGTTCGTGCGCGACGCCGCGCGAGAGAGCACTCCTCGGGCCTGCAGCGCACGAATCAGGGCCACGTACAGCGACCGAATGGCCTCCCGGAACTCGCCCCGGGCAGCCAGGGCCTCGGCCTCGCGCCGCAGCTCGTCGGCGCTCTTCGCGCGTGCCGGAGGCGGCGGCGCGGGTCCCCCACGAGCCCGACCTGCAGACCTGAGGGCCCGGGTGATGGTATAAGTGATGTGGGCCAAGAGGCCGATCAGCAAGACGCTGAGGACGATGACGGAGACGAGGAACGCGCCGTAGTTGGTCTGCTGCAGGCCGCCTAGCCGCGCGAACAGCCTCTGCAGACGGAGTAGCAGCCGCCGCATGGCCGCTCGAGGGTCTTCCTCGCTCCCGCGCATCGCCCGCTTGAAGTCCGGCTGATCCAGTATCTGCCGCAGCTCGCGTTCGAGTGCCTCGCGCCGTGGCTGAGCGTCGGAGAGCGGGAGACCGTCGGCGGTGCGCCCGGGCTCAGACTGCCCCAGCGCGGGAGCCAGCAAGACCAACAGCGCGGAGGCCACGATGAGCGTCCTGCCCATGTCAGCCGAACCTTGCCGAGACCATCCTGATGTGGTAGACTACCTTGCCATGGGGCGCCCTGCTCTGCTGCGCGATTGGCGGGAGAAGACTGGGGCGTCCGACCGTTTCAAGGAGAGCCCCTGGGTGTCATCCGTTGATCCGCCGCCTCTCGCCACCTTCCGCGAGCGGCTCGATGAACTGGTCAACTCCGTCAACCACCCCCGCGAGCGCCGCATCGCCTATGGCAACTTGCGGCACGAGTACTCGGAGTGGGGCGCGGGCGACGCCAAGAGCACCAACGTCGCCGTGATCTACGAGACCCCCGGCGGATCGACCGTACAGATCAACGTGACTTACGAGAACGGCCTGTTCTCCTACCTCAGCCCCGACGGCGGCGAGAAGATCGCCACTGCCGACCCGTACACAACGCTCCAGATGATTGCCCACGAAGTTCGCGAGATCCCCGAGCGCCGCCTCGTCCGCCTCAGACAGCAGATCGAGTCCTGGTGCGAACAGGGCCTCTGTCAGCGCGACATGTTCGCCGAGATGAACAAGCTCCTGCAGTCGGACTTCCTCGGGGGGAGCATTACGCAGCGCGAGCTGAAGCTCGGAATCAAGCACGCCATCGACCTGCGACGCGGCGCGGAGTCCGGCCCCCACTGACCCTCTCGACGTCCTCCCGCCACTCAGCTTGCCGCCTCTTTGGCCAACGCATCGGCGATGAACTGCAGGAAGAAGTTGACGTTCGGCAGGTGAGCATCGGCCTGCCGGGCGGTCTCCACGACGTCGAGGTCGTCACCGGCCAGCTCCAGAAGGCTGTCCACCGGGCGTTGTGCGCTCTTGGCCGCAGCCAGCAACAGCGCCGCCTCTCCCAGGCCCAACGCATGGTCCTGCCGGAAGGCGCGCGCCCGGGTAGGATCGGTCTGGGTGTAGTACGCCACCAGGTTGTCGCACGCGTCGGCTCGCGCCGCGCCCAGCACGATCCCCGCCGTATCGATCTCCGCAACCAGGGACCGCGCCCGCGCTTGCGCCGCCCGCAGGGCCGCCTCGCGCGTCTTGTCGCGCGTCTTCTCTCCCCTTTGCTGCGACAGCTTCACGGAGTCGAACGCGATCTGGCGCTCGGCAAGCGTTGAGCCCGGAAGCAGCGCATCCCCCACCCGGTTCGCAGCGCCCTCGGCCACACGGCCCGCGTTCTGCACCGTCTTCACGAGGTCCGGAATCCCGCCGGCCAGTGCCTGGACCTCGGTCGCGCACTTGCCGAGCTGCTCGCCCGCGCGCGCCAGAACCGCCGCCTGGCGGGCGTCGAGGGCCCCCGGGCCGAGCCCCTGCGCCGCCTCCGCCATCCGCTTGCCGCTGGTCACCGTGGCGCTCAGGAGCTGGCTCAGCCGCTCCAGGCAGTACAGGCTCTCGCTCGCATCGGCGATGGCCAGGCCCGTGGTCACCGTAACCTCCCGGGCTGCGGGGGGCAGTTGTGGCACGCGGCTGCCGACGCCCACCAGCGTGTCGGTGCTGCGCTGCATCGCCTCCGCCGTCGGCCGCAACTGCCTCGGCAGGTTCTGTGTGGCCGCAGCCACGGCCTCGCCCGCCACTGCCAGTTCGGCGGAGGCCTGCGTGACCGCGCTCTTCGCAGCCGTCGTCGCCTCACCGGAGCCGGCCGCCTCAGGAGGCGGCGGCGCCTGGGCCGCCTGCAGACCCTCCTGCGCCGACAGCAGTCCGGGATCGAGCTTCAGGACCGCGGCGTACTCCTCGCCGGCCTCCGTCCGCTCGCCGCGCACCAAGTAGCAGTTCGCCAGCAGCAGCCGGGTCGCCACATTGTCCCCATCCAGCTCGACCGCCTTCGATAGCCTCTGGATGGCCTCCGCATACCGCGCCCGTCGTGCATAGCCCGCGCCCACCTGCGCCAGCGCCTTCGCGTCGCCCTGCACCACTTCCGGCTTGGCGCTCTGCCGCTCGATTCGGTCCTTGGTGGGCGGGTGAGTCAGAAACAGCGTCTCCAGCCGCGAGGGGTGGTCCTTCTCGATCTCATCCATCAGGCGCTGGAAGAAGTGCGTCTGCGCCGCCGGGTCGTAGCCCACGGCGTAGATGACGGCGTTGCTGTAGTCATCCGCCTGGGTCTCGTCCTGGCGGCTGTGCTTCAGCTGCAGTAGGTCCGAGCCCACATCCGCGATGTTGCCGCCCAGGCGCGTCTGGCGACCGATCAGGATCGTCGCCAGCGAGAGCAGGATGTTCTCCTTGACCGCCCTCACGGAATCCCGCCCGACCTGGTGCCCCAACTCATGGCCGGTAATGGCCCAGAGCTCATCCTCGGAATCCACGAAGTCCAGTAGCCCCGTCGTCAGGTACACGTACCCCCACGGCACCGCCGCCGCGTTGACGATGTCCGTGTCGATGACCTTGAACTCGTAGGGAATGTCCTGACGCTTGGAGTGGCCGACGAGGATGTGCCCCATCGTGTCGATGTAGTCGGACATCAAGGGGTCGTCAACGACCCGGTAGCTGGACTCGATCGCCGCCGCCGTCTGCTTGCCGATGGTCTCCTCGATCTCCTTGTCGCTACACCCGCCGAGGACCACCAGCGCTCCCACGCAGGCGAACGCCCATGCCACAAGCCTTGTCAGTGTGCGCATTCAGTATCCCCCCTCACTACCCCTTCGACTCGCTGTCCCGATTCCGTGTTCCTGCCGTTCCCCCAAGCTCCCAGACTCCTACACTCCTGCCTCCTCACCTCGCCGCCCACACCAGCCCCCGCGTCACCATCGTCAACACCGGCGGCATCTCCAGCACATCCGGCGTGTGCCCCAGAGAGCAGTAGAAGACGCGGCCCTCGCCGTAGGTCTTGGTCCAGGTGACCGGCATGACCACCGGCTTCGGTGCGACACCCTCGAAGACCGTGGTCGCCAGCACTTCGATGACGGGATCGACGTGCAGGTAGTACTGCTCGCTCGTCACCTCGAAGTCCTCGATCCCCTCGGTGATCGGGCTCGGCACGTCCTCGATGTGCACCGAGTAGGACACGAGGCCGCCCGGGTGCGCCACCCACTGGCCGCCGCACGCGAACTGGTATTCCGTCTGCTCGCGGAACGCGTCGCACATGCCCCCGTGGATCCCGCCCAGGCCCACCCCCGCGCGCACCGCCTCCAGCAACGGGTTGAGCTGCTCCGCCTCGATCCTGCCCATCGTCCACTGCGGCACAATGAGGTTCAGCGCCTTCAGCTTCTCGACATCGCGCAGCGCATCGAGCGTATCGGCCACCTCGACCTCGAAGCCCTGCCCCCGCAGGGCCCCCGCCATGATGGCGGCCGTCTCCTTTGGGTAGTGGCCGTCCCATCCGCCCTGAACGATCAAAGCCTGCTTCATCCAACTGCCTCCCAGCAGCTTACTTGCGCCCAGCGAGAACTGCCTTCTCGTACGCATTCATGTCGGCGACCCAACCCGCGCCGACCGGTACGCCCGCCGTCAGACACGCGTAGTCCCACACCGCCCCGAACGGCAACTCCTTGCTGCGCTCCAGCAGCGCCAGCTTCTCCGCGCCTCGCCCCGCGGCCTCCGCCTTCGCCAGGAGCGGCGTCGGCTCCAAGAGCGCATACAGTAGGGCCTTGCGCAGCGCCCTCGTACCCACCACCCACGCGCCGATTCGGTTGATGCTGGCATCGAAGAAGTCGAGCGACCAGTAGATGCGGTTGACGACCTTCCCGCGCACGGCCTCCTGGCAGAGCGCTCGCACCTCGTCGTTGAAGAGGACGACGTGGTCGCTGTCCCAGCGCACGCCGCGACTCACATGCACGAGGATGCGGTCCAGGAACTGCATCGTGGAGGATAGCTTGTCGGCGATGCTCTCGGTCGGGTGGAAGTGCCCGAGGTCGTAGCACAGCACCACGCCCCGGCTCAACGCATAGAGAAGGTAGAATTCGTGCGACCCGACGGTGTAGTCCTCGCAGCCGATCCCGAACAGCTTGCTCTCGACCGCATCGACCACGCCCGCCATCTTCCCGTCGAGGATCGCGTCCAGCGATTCCACGAGCCGCTCGCGCGGGCTCCAGCGATCGACGGTGCTGTCCTTCATCCCATCGGGAATCCAGATGTTGCAGACCGACGGGCCCAGCTCCTTGGCGAAGCTCCGCGCGATCCGGCGGCACGCGCGTGCGTGCTCGACCCAGAACTCGCGCACCGCCTTGTCCTGATGCGCCAGCGTCATCCCGCTTTCCGCCAGCGGATGCGCGAAGAAGGTGGGGTTGAAGTCCAGGCCGTAGCCGCGCTCCTTCGCCCACTGCAGCCAGGCCGCGAAGTGCCGGGGCTGAATCGCGTCCCGATCGACGACCTTCTCGCCCGTCTCGGCGTAGCTCGCGTGGAGGTTGAACCGCAGCTTGCCCGGGATGAGCCCCGCGGCCACCTCGAAGTCCCGGCGTATCTCATCACCCGTCCGCGCTGCGCCGGGGTAGTTGCCGGTCGCCTGGATGCCACCCGTGCTGAGGCCCGCCGACTTGGTCTCCAGGCCCTTCACATCGTCGCCCTGCCAGCAGTGCGCCGAGATCGGGAGCCCCAGAGCCAGCTTCACAGCGAGGTCGGCCTTCACGCCGACTGCCGCGAACTGCTCCTTCGCCAGCCGGAAGGCCGTTTCGATCGTCTTGTCCGTTCGCTGAGTCCTCGCGGCTGTGGGCATCTCGGTTCCTTCCCGTCGCCCCGTAGGTTGCGGCAGCACATCCCACCGGTGGGATAATAGCGCAAAACCTCGACTCCGCCAAGTCTGTCGCCGTGAGGTGCCCGCTTCGTCCTCTGCAGGCAGCAACGGGGCCGGCCCCCTGGCGAGAGCCAGCCCCGTCGTTGCCGTCCCGTTGGTTCCTACCCGCCTTTACCCCGCATCCTCTCCGCCTCCATTCGAATCTCCGCCAGGTCCTTGTTCATCGGCGCCCAGCCATACCAGTGCTGATAGTCGGGGTTCATGTGGAACGCCCCCTGGAACGTGCGCATGCGGTGCTCCATGAACATCTCGTACAGCGTCTGCTCGATGGGTGTGCGCGCGTCGTAGAAGTTCAGGATGTCCGGGTACGCGAACGGCTGGTAGGGCTGAGGCTCGATCAGCTTGTCGTCATAGAGCTTCGCGACCGTGTTGATCGCCTCGGCCATCAGGCGGTCCGACCAACGGATCATGTTGTCGGCCGCCTCCAGGTTCTCGTTCACATGACGCGTCGAGTGGCACTGGCGGCAGGTGTCGGTCATCTTGTCCCGCTCTGCCTGCCACTCCTCGGCGGTCAGGCGCGCGACCTTGCCTGCCTTCACCACGTCCAGGCGCGGGGTCGGGTTGCCCTGCGGGTCAAGCACGCCCAGGCCCTTGAGGATCACCGCCCGGTCGGCCATCCACGCCTCGTCCTTCTCCGGCAGCCGCACCCCCAGGAAGCCCCACGCCGTCATGACTCGGTGGTTGCCCTTTTGCATGTGGCAGGTCTGGCACG
>VGFC01000074.1 GCA_016869045.1 Armatimonadota bacterium | reverse complement strand
GCGCGCATCCGTTGGGGCCTTCGCCATGTCCACACGCTCGCCGAAGTGCAGCATCAGCGAGGTCTCGAACTCGCATCCATGGATGCAGCCGCCGGGCAGGGACTTGCGGTGCCGCTTCACCGCGTCGGCCGCCATCTTGGCGACATCGACGACCGCGACCGCGACGTTCGTCTCGTCGCCGACCTCCCGCGCGACCATCTCCAGCAGCGCCGGATGGTGACCGTGCGCATTCAGCAGCACGATCTTGCGGAAGCCCATCTCGATCAGCGAGGCCACGATGTCGTGCACCATGTCAGCCAGGACGCGCGTGCGCAGGCGAATGGTGCCGGGCCACTGCTGCATGATCGAGGCCGAGTAGCCGCTCCAGACGCCGGGCAGCACGAGCACCGGCGGGTCGGGATGTACGAGCTCCGCCGCGGCCTCCGCCGTGCGCTCCGCGATCACGAGGTCCGTGTTCACCGGCAGGTGCGGCCCATGCTCCTCCACCTGCCCCACCGGAATCAGCGCCAGCGCGCCCCGCTCGACCCACTCGCCGATCTCAGGGCTCATCAGCTCCGCAAACCGTATGACCTCGCCCATGTCCTTGCCTCTGGGAGGGGCCGCATGCTGCGCAGCAGCATCCGGCCCCCCGTCGTTCAAACCCGAACAACCTCGATCCCCAACCACCGACACGCATCCTCGATCTCCGCACTCACATCCCCGTAGCACAGCGCGAAGTGCTGGCTGGCGATGGTCTCCCACAGCCGCCCGGGGTCGCCGTCCAGCTCGACCTCCAGCGCAGGGAAGCGCCCTTGGCGGAGGTCCGTCTCGACGCCCGTACCCGTCCCGCAGTTGAGACGGTAGTCGCCTTGCGTCCCCTCAACCAACCGCGCGAAGGTAACTTGCCCTCGCCTGAGTGTGCAACTGCTGATGAGGCCGTCGAAGCCCGGGTAACCCAGCTCGCAGATGCAGGCCCTCTCCTCCGGGTTGCAGAGGCTGAATGGCGCGAAGCCGCACGATGACAGCAGCATCCGCTGCCCGACGATGTCGAGGACATCACCATAGCATCCGACCTCGCCCGTGATGTACTGCAGCAGGCACTGGGTGACGGTCGTTACGAGGTCGCCCTCGCAACCGGCGACGACCCTATCGTCCGCGATGAGCGACACGGGGATGCAAGCGGTCATGCCGTACTGCTGGGAGAGTTCATACTGGCACTTCACGTTGACCGCATCGAAGCCGCCGTCGCGCACGATCTGGCGGAGCCCCGCCGCCAGCCTTGCCGACTTGAGCAGCCGATCCTCTTCGGCGCGCACGTCCGCCTTGGCCCGCAGCTCCTCGGCGGTCGCGCGCACGACCTCCTCCGGCACTGCCTCGGCCGCGCGAATGAGCGTGTACGTATCGATCTGCTCGACCTCCGGCCCGATCCAGCGGCGCATGAGCACATGGTCGAAGGTGCCCGGATACATCCCCATCGCCGCGTAGCCGATCAGCGCGATGCGCGTGCGCTTCAGCCGCTTGATCGCGTGAGCCGCGCGGCAGAACGCAGCGGCGCGGTCCGCGACGTGCTCCTCGGCCGGCAGCCCCAGGATGTATGCGGGCCGATACTCCATCCGGTCAAGCGCGCCCTTCAGCACCGCCGCCGCGACGAAGGAGCCCGTTGACTCCCGCTTCCCCTGCCACGGGAACATGCTGTAGCCCCACACGGCGAAGGGCAGATGCTCGATCTCACGGATCGCCTGCAGCGCGGTCGGGCACTCGATCCACGTGCCCAGGAACACGATGACCCCGTCCGGGTCCTGCCCCGCCAGCCGGATGCCGGCCTCGCGCGCCGGCAGTGGCCGGGTCAGCGCGGAGGCCTCGAAGAGCACCTCGATCCCACGCGCCTCCAGCGCCTTGGTTGCCTCCGTCGCGAACTGCAAGCCGATGTCGTTCGGGTAGTCGGGATGCCCGATCAGCAACACGCCGATCTTCGGCGGCATGAGGTCGCCTCCTCGGTGCGCGTCAGCCTCCGCCACTTCGCCGCAAACCTCCGGCGGACCTCGCAGTGAGGAATCGGCACGCCCTCCGGCGAAGCACCCGTCGGTCCTGAAAGGAGCCCGCCCATGCCTCGCTCTTGGTGGACTCTGTGCGCGCTGGCATCCATCGCTGCGGGACTTGCAGCCCCGCTGGCGAGCCAGCAACTGCTCCTCGACAAGGAGCAGGGCGAAGCGTATATCCTCGACCGCGGCGTGCTCTTCCGAATCGACCTAAATACGCTGCAGGTTCTCGGGCGCAAGACCCTCTTCCGCGGCCCCGGGCCGTGGGACAACCGCCTCGTCGTGGCGCGGTCCGACGACGGCCTGACCTTCGCCGACACCGGCGTCGTGCTCGCCGAGGGCGGGGGCGTGCCGGACCTGGTGTGGGATGCGCAGGGCCGGCTCGTGGCGATCTTCCAGTACTTCCCCGATGACTCAGACCAAGACTTCGACCGCATCGCCGTCGCCTTCTCGACCGACGATGGGAAGACATGGACGAAGCCTCAGCCCATCGAGATCGACGGCCTTCCCGCGCAGGGCAGCCGGTCGCCGTGCGATCCGGACCTCGTCCTCCTCCCCGACGGCCGCGCGCGCCTCTACTTCACCTGCGACTTCCACGCCGAGGAGCGCAAGTGGCCGCGAACGCTGTCTGCCATCTCGGAGGACTGCGTGCACTTCCGGCTGGAGGAGGGGGAGCGGTTCGCCGATCCGCCGAACCCGGTACTCGACCCCTCGGCAATCCGCATCGGGGAGACGTGGCACCTGTTGATCCCACGCATGGCGCCGGGCGCGCCCGCCTATCACCTGCAGTCGCAGGACGGCCTGCACTTCGAGCGCCTGGATGACCTGCAGATCCCCGGCGTCGAGCTGCGCGGCAACATCGTCCAGGCGCCGGGCGGCTACCGGTTCTACGGATGCGGGCAGGCCGGAGTCACCATCGCGTTCTCGCCCGACGGATTCCAGTGGCGCTTGGAGGCGACAAGCATCCCTTGGGCGATCGGCGACCCGGCAGTCGTGCGGATGAAGGACGGAACATACCTGATGGTCCACATGCAGCGCCGTCATTGAGCTTCGCATAGACACTGGAGCAGTGGGGCGGGCATTCTTGCCCGCCGAGGGGCCATGGCGGGCAAGAATGCCCGCCCCACTGCTTTGGTAGCTAGGGCCTTGGTGGGTCGGTACGCAACGCTGCGAAGGGGCATTGCCGATGATCATCGACTTCCACGCCCACCTGTGGGCACGCGACGACGCCGAGGAGGCGATGGCGGCCGTGGCCGCGCGCCACGGCGTGGACCGAATCTGCATCAGCGCGATCCGCAGCTACGTGCCGGATGTGGAGGAGGTCCGCGAACTCAACGCCCGCACGCTTCGAGCCATCCGCAAGTGGCCGGACCTGTACCTCGGCTTCGTGTACGTGAACCCGAAGCACGGCGACACCGCGCTGCGCATGGTCGACGAGGCCGCTGAGCAGGGCATGGTCGGCATCAAGCTCTGGACCTCCTGCTACGCGAGCGATCCGTCGGTGCGTCCGATCGCCGAGAAGGCCATCGAGTTTGGCTGGCCGATCCTGCAGCACGCCTGGCGCAAGTGGACCGGCAACCTGCCGACCGAGTCCGACCCGCGCCACGTTGCGCGCCTCGCCGAGCGCTACCCCGAGCTGAAGCTCGTCATGGCCCACATCGGCGGCGACTGGGAGTACGCGATCAAGGCGGTCCGTCACTGCCCGAACCTGTGCGTCGATACCAGCGGCTCGCTCGCGCACACGGGGATGCTCGAGATGTCCATCGCGGAACTCGGCGCCGACCGCGTCATCTGGGGCACCGACATGCCGGGCGCTGACCTGATCTACACGCTCGCGAAAGTCGATCGCGCGCCGCTGAAGCCCCGGGACAAGCAGAAGCTGCTCGGCGGGAATGCTCTGCGGCTCTTCGGAGGGAGTGTGAGCCGATGACCATCGACTTCTCCTGCACCATCGGCCCGTGGGCCTTCCGCCGGCTTCAGGTGACGACCGTCGAGGGCACGCACAAGGCGCTGCGCCGCGAGGGGATCGACCGCGCGGTCGTCAGCTCCCTGCCCGCGGTCCTGTACAAGAACCCGCACGCGGGGAACGAAGCGCTCTGCGAGGAGATCGGCCCCGCGTCGCGGTTCTTCATCCCCTTCGCGGTGCTCAACCCGAGCTTCCCGGGCTGGCGCGAGGACCTCCGCCGCTGCGCGAAGGACCTCGGCATGAAGGGCCTGCGCCTCTACCCGAACTACCAGCGCTTCTCGCTCCGCAGCCGCGAGACGAAGGCCCTCGTGCGCGCCGCCGCCGAGCTGGGCTGGGTCACGTGCGTCTCGGTGCGTCTGGAGGACGAACGGTTTCACCACTGGGCGATGAAGGCGAAGCCCACTCCCGTCGCGCAGATCGCGCAGCTCGCCCTCGACATCCCCGACGCAGCCATCGTCCTCTCGGGCGGCAGCCACCCCGACCTGCAGGCGTTCTTCCGGGCCGTCAGCGACGCCCCGAACGCCCACGCCGAACTCGGTTGGGTGAAGTCGCCGCTGGAGGCGGTGAAGACCTGCGTGGAGCAGTTCGGCGCCGAGCGCCTGCTGCTGGGAACGAGCTTCCCCTTCGACGTACCGTGGTGCGGGACGGAGAAGATCACCCGCGCCGACATCCCTGAGGAGGCGAAGCGAGCGATCATGGGGGGCAATGCAGGGAGGCTACTGGGAAATTAGGGACAGGCACCAATTTTCGACATGACGTCCGTCGAAAATTGGTTCCTGTCCCTAATTTCCGACTACCTCCACTCCAACTTCGTCACGCGGTGCAGCCTCGCATCGACGACGTACACGTACCCATCCGCATCGACCGCCAGGCCGCGCGGCTCGATCACCTCGACCCCGGAGGACTGCGTCCCGGCGAAGACCGCGAGGCATTCGCCCTGCGGGCTGAAGGCCTGGATGCGCGCGTTGCCGATCTCCGCCACGAAGATCGTGTCATCCGGGTGGACGACGATCGCGACGGGCTCGAGAAGCTGCCCCGGCTGGCTGCCCGGACTGCCGAACGCGCCGATCGCGCCGCCGCGCGAGTTGAAGATGATGATCCGATGCGTCGCGGCGTCGGCCACGTAGCAGTTGTACTCACGATCGACGCCGACCGCCGTTGGCCGGAAGCCCGACGCATCGGCCCTCATGCCGGGGAACTGGAGTTGATACCGGCCGCCCGCATTGAACTTCTGGATGCGGCTGTTGCCCGAGTCGGCGACGTAGATGTTGTTGAACGAGTCGCGCGCGATCGACTCGGGCGCGTGGAAGCACCCCGCCTGCGTGCCCTCCATCCCGAAGGTGAAGTCGAAGCGCCAGGTCGGCGTGAACTTCTGAATGCGGCAGTTCCCGGAGTCGAGCACGTAGACGTAGAGCAGCGGATCGACCGCAACGCCCGTCGGGTAGAGCAAGCAGCCGGGATCGCGGCCGGAGTACTCGTAGCGGTACACGTCACGGTAGGGGGTGATCTTCTGGATGCGGTGGTTGTTCGTGTCCGCGACGTAGAGGTTGCCCCAGTTATCGACCGCGACACCATGCGGCGAGTTGAACTCGCCCGCGCCGCTGCCCGGCCGCCCGATGATCGAGACCGGAATCAGCGCCCGCCGCACCTGCGCCGCCTCGGCGCGCTGCTGCACCGGCTCCTCGCCGATCTCCAGGAAGTGCAACCGTTCCTGTTCGTCGTCCGCCACCCGTCGCTCCCAGTGAGGTTAGTGTCGCGCCGGTAGATGCGAAGATGGTGGGGCGGGCATTCCTGCCCGCCAGGGGCCATGGCGGGCAGGAATGCCCACCCCACTGCCCCCGCATACGAGGCTCAGTAGTGTCGCTTGCCGAGCCCTACGTTGGACGACCGCACCTTGCGCAGCCACGCCGGAGCGCGCGCCTGCGCCGCCTCCGTCGTCACGCTCCCCGCCGCCTCGGTGGACGCCGGCCGCGCTCGATCCTCCGCCCACTCCCGCAGGTCGTCGATCTGCTCCCGCATGGTGACCGCCAGCGGGAACGTCTCCCGCACCGCCTTCAGCACATCCTCGGTGGTAAAGGGTCGGCCTTCGTCATCGAAGGCATCGTACATGGCCGACACGACCGCCTGCTCGATCTCGGCGCCAGAGAAAGAAGGCGTCTCATCGGCGAGACCCTCGATGTCGAACTCCTCGAGGGACCGCTCGGCCTTGAGGCGTTTGGCGACGTGAATCGTGGCGATCTGCCGGCGCTCCTCGTGGCTCGGCAGGTCGATGAAGAAGATCTCGTCAAAGCGCCCCTTGCGCAGCAGCTCCGGCGGCAGAAGCTGGATGTTGTTCGCGGTCGCGATGACGAATACGGGGCTTCCCTTCTCCTGCAGCCACGTCACGAAGCTGCCGAAGACGCGCGAGGTCGTGCCCGCGTCGGAGAACGACGAGCTTTGGGTGCCGGAGAAGCCCTTCTCGACCTCATCCAGCCACAGGACGACCGGCGCAATCGATTCGGCCGTGCTGATCGCGCGTCTCATGCGCTCCTCGCTCGACCCCACGATCCCCGAGAAGATGCGGCCCACGTCCAGGCGCAGGAGCGGCAACTGCCACAGGTGCGCGACGGCCTTCGCGGTCAGGCTCTTCCCACAGCCCTGAACGCCGATCAGCAGCAGCCCCTTCGGCTGGGGCAGCCCGTACTCTCGCGCCGCCTCGCTGAACGCCTTCCGCCGCTTCATCAGCCACTGCTTAAGCAAGTCGAGCCCGCCGACGTCGTCAATGGTCTCGTCGGTGTGGAAGTACTCCAGCACGCCCGACTTGCGGATGATCTGCTCCTTCTCCGCGAGGATGACATCCGCGTCGAGACACTGCTTCTCGACGAGGGACTTCATCAGGACATTATCGACCTCGATGGTCGTTAGCCCCTGCGCCGCGCGCACGATCTGGTCCAGGTCCTCGGCCGCGAGGTCGCAGCGCAGCCGCTCGTCCTCTTTCGTCATCTCCGCCGTCTGCTGCACCTGCGCGCGGATCTCGTCGGCGGTCGGGAGGGCGTAATCGACGACGGTGATCTCCTTCTCCAGTTCCGTCGGCAACTCCAGAACGGGCGAGACCAGAATCACGCTCTTGTAGCTGCGCTTGAGGTGATAGGCGAGGTCGCGGAGCTTGCGTACGATCTGCGCGTCGTCTTTCAGGAAGCGGTGGAAGTCCTTGAACAGGAAGATCGCGGCATCCTGGGACTTCATCACCTCATCCATCGCCTGCAAGGGATCGGTCGTGCCGTCAGTGCGGGGACGCTGACCCTCCTGGAACAGACCGTTCGTGGTCGTCCAGATGAAGAGCTGCTTCCGCCGCCGCTCGGCAACCGCGCGCAACGTCGCCTCGACGCGGTGCTCCTCCCACGAGACCACGTAGATAATGGGGTACCGCGCCCGGATGAGGTTCTCGATGTCCTGTGCCTGGTCACGCACCATCGCCGGCCTCCCGTTGCGCTATGCTTCGCCGACCAGCCAAGTCATCCTTCCTTGCAATGACCTTGCCCAACCACGAAGGGCCTCCGCCTCCCTCTCTCGAAACGCCGTTGCGGGTAGCCGTGGCGGCCGCTGCCGTCCACCTGGGAGCGCGGGCTTCCAGCCGGCTGGCGCGAGGTGGCGCCGCACCGAGCCGTCGCCGTTCCGTTCGCCCTTCCGGAGGCCTCACCCATGATCCTCGCCTCGCTCGGGGTGCTTCTCTCCATGTCCGAATCACCCTCATGTGCCGCCCAGCGCCTGGACCTCGACCTCGCCTCCTCGGAGTGGGACATATCCACCAAGGGCGCCTTCACCGTGCACCTTGACCGCCGGGGCGTGCTCACGATGTCTCATGCGGACGTGCCCGCGCACAACGGCGAGTTCGGGGCGATCTCGCGGACCGTTGACCTCCCGCAGGACCGCACGGGCCCCCTCGTCTTGCGGTTCTACCTGACCGACGACTACTGCGGCGATAAGCAGCAGGCGACGTACTTCCGCGACGCGGTGAAGGACCGCATCTCCGACTGGAAAGAAGAGGTCCGCTTCTGCGAGGTGCTGCTCGATGATGTTGTGGTGTGGTCGAAGGACGTAATCGGTCGCAACGGGACGACGCCGGGGGAACGGTTCTATGACCTGGAGATCAGCGACTTCGTGAAGGACAAGAAGGACGTGGCGCTGGTCTTCCGCGTGAAGGACACTGCCGACACCGAGGACGCGACCTTCGCCACCGACGTGTTCTGGGCGCGCCCGGAGCTGCTCTGGGGCTTCGGCGACACGCCCCCGCCGGTCGAGTTCCCCCCGCGTCTCCCATTCCGCCGCGAGAAGTTCCGCCCGACCGCGCCACCTGCGCCTCTGTCAGGGAGCACGAGCCTCACGGTACGCAACCCAACCGACGTCTCCCTCGACGCCTGGCCGATCCGCTGGGGCGTGCCGTTCCCTCAGGGCGCGGTCACCGAAGCCACACACGTCGCCCTCCAGGACCCGGCGGGCAAGCCCGTCCTTCTGCAGACCCAGCTTCTCGCTCGCTGGCCCGACGGCAGCGCGAAGTGGCTGCTCCTCGACTTCGTCGCACCCCTGAAGGCCGGCGACACACCGTACCGGCTCGACTACGGCGCCTCCGTCTCCGCGGCCGTCGCCTCCGTAGGAGCGGCTTCAGCCGCGATGCCCTTCCCCCTCTCCCTCTCCGGGGTGGCGATACGGGACGGCAGAGAGGTCGTCCTCCGCGCCCCGCTGGCTGCTGCCGGAACGCTCTCTGCGGGCGGGCCGGTCTGCCGCGAAGTCCGCGAGTCCGTGGACTGCAAGACCGACGACGGTTGGTGCCCCTTGCGCGCCGACCTCTCAGCGAGGGCCTACGTTGGCTTCCCTGGCATCCTTGTCCGGCACACTGTGGAGGTCGGCGGCGCCAAGGGCGGCGTCGCCCTCCGCGAGCTCGCGGTGACCATCGGCGGCCCTTCGTGGGCGACCCGTTCGATCGGGGTCGGCGGCGTCGCCACGCGTCTTGAGGGCACGCCCTGCGAGGTGCGACAGGCCGATCAGGACACCATCGTGATGCGCGGTCGGGACCCCGGCTCCTCGCCGCCAACGGCCGGCTGCTGGGACGGTTGGGCCATCAGCGGGGACGGCAAGACGCTCGTCTGCCTCCGCTGGCCGTGGCAGCAGGCCCCGGTCGGCCTGCGATCCGGTGACGCGGGCGAGACGTTGCTGCTTCTTGCCGCCTCGGAGCGCCTCGCGCTGGCGCCAGGCGAGGCGAAAACGTGGGAGTACATGGGCTGGGCGGATGACCAGGGCCTGAGCGCCGAGAAGGCCATCGCCCTGAATGCCGTGTACCAGAAGCCGCCGGTCGTCGTTCTCGAGCCCGGTTGGGTCGCCGCCACCGCCGCCCTGGGCCCGTTCCTGGAGCAGGACGAGCGCCGCTTCCCCGAGTACGAGGCCGCCGCGGCTCGCCTCGCCCCTGACGTGCTCGCCCAGCGCGAGCGCCAGAAGGCCTATGGTTTCGAGAACTTCGGCGACCTGCAGTTCGGCTGGGGGTTCGGGGAGGCCCTCACGTACTGGCAGAACACGGAGTACGACTACGCGCACGCGCTGTTCTGGCAGTTCCTCCGCACCGGCGATCCGGAGTGCTTCTACGCGGGCGAGCAGGCGGTGCTGCACTACCGGGACGTGGACCTCATCCACGCGAACGACGAGCATCCCGACTGGACCGGCGGCGCGCACCATCACAGCGAGACCCACACGGGCCACGGGCCGAGCATCAGCCATCACTGGACCGAGGGGCTCTTCGACCATTGGCTGCTGACCGGGGATACGCGCTCGCTGGAGTGTGGGCAGCAGGCGGCGGAGTACGCCGCGCGCGTGGCTCTCGCCTCGGGTTACGGCGGCGGCGAGCGCGAGGCGGGTTGGAACCTGATCGCGCTCATGGGCGCCTACCGTGCGACCGGCGACGACGCGATGCTGAAGGCCGCGGCCAAGAAGGTTGACGATGTGCTCGCCTATCTCGACCCGGTGCGCGGCGTGTCGTCGGCCCCGATCTTCGAGCAGACCGCTTACGAGGGCGGCACGCCCTTCATGGCCGCGATCCTCATGCGGGGCCTGACGGCCTACTACGAGGCCACCAAAGACGAGCGCGTCGGCTGGGCGATCTGCGGGCTGTGCGACTGGATGGCGTGCGAGATGATGCCCGCACCCGGGCGCTTCTTCTACAAGCAGACGCCCCAGTGCCACAGCGTCAGCTCGCAGCTCCTCGCGGTGGACGGGACCGCCTTCGCCTGGAACTTCACGGGCGATCCCGTGTATCGGCAGCTCGCGCTGGACGTGTACCGGCAGGGCGTGGGCACCGCGAGCCTCACCAACGTTCGCGACATGCCTCACGCCCTCGCGCTCCTGACCACCGCTCTGCCTCCGGTGGCGCTGGCGAGCGTCGAGCGCCCGTTCCTCACGCCGCGCGCGGCCGATCCGCCACCGACCGCCACGTTCAGCCTCCGCAACCTCAGCGGCGAAGCCGAACAGGCCGAGATCCGCCTGACCGCGACCGACTCCGCTGCCAGGCAGTCGGTCAGCGTCGCCGTCCCGGACAACCGCGAGCCGGTTGCGGCGAAGATCGCCCTGCCGATTCGCGAGAGAACGCCCGGAGCGCAGCGCTTCGCCTACGAGGTCGTCTGCCGGGATGAAGGGGTCGCCCAAGGGGAACTTGCGAGCCTTGTCGTCGCCGACCTACCGCGCGTCCTGCTGTTAGCTCCGCCGGACAACCTCACGACCCGCAGCCTGGACCTCCTGGGCATCCCGTACCGGCGCGCGGACATGAGCGGATTCACTCCCGCTCTCCTCACCGACGCTGACGTGCTCATCTGCGGGTTCGACGTGGATCGCGCTCCGCTGGAGGCCCACGCCCAGGCGCTTGCGGAGTGGGTGAGAGGGGGGAAGGTGATCCTCGGCTTCCGCGACAGCTCCGGCCACAATGGGTGGCTGCCCGCGCCGGTGAAGCAGGACGCCTCCTACCAGCCCGGTGAGCTGCTTCAGCCCGACGCCGCGCCGTTCCGCCTGCTGCACGAGGTCACGGCCGACACGCTCCGCGCCGTTCACGGCGGCTCGATGTACTCGGCCTTCTACGACCTCGGCGTGGGCTGGCAGCCGCTCGCCTCGGCTGGCGAGAAGCAGGCGTGGGACAAGACCGATCCCGCCTCGGCGGGACCGCACTATGGGCTCATCCAACTCCGCCTCGGGAAGGGCCGCATCCTACTCAGCCAGCTGATCCCCGAGTACGCGTGGCTGAACGACGACGCAGCCGCCCACGACAGCGCCGGGCGGCTGCTGCTCGAAAACCTCGTGGCCTATGCGTGCCTCTCTGCCGGGTAGACGGCACGCCAAGCGATCGGGCACGCCACGCCCTTACCGGGGCATGTACGTCCCTCGGTTGGCGTAGATGTCGCTCGCGTTGAGCCACTTGCCGTGGCCGTCCGCGAACGCGATGTTCGAACCCTCGTTGTGTACTGTCGCATCCTTCTGCTGCGTCTGCGTGGCGGTGATGATCGTGCACGGGTTCCCCGAGCCCGGCAGCACGGCAGGGGCGCGCGGCCAGGCAAAGCGCCAGTCGGCGCCCATCGGGTGGCAGCTGTCGCCCAGCATCGCGCACTGGGCCGGGAACCTCACCAGGGCCATGGTGATCGGGCCGTAGTGCAGATTGGGGTTCATGCCGTACGACGGCATGAGAGGGAAGATGTGCTGGTTGTAGTTCCAGCTCGACTGCGACCGGATGTAGCTGGGGCAGACGTATAGCTGGTAGTTCTTGACGTACGGGTAGACGCCCTCCCACCAGGAGCAACCCGAACCCACCGGGCTGGGGATCACCGGCCAGGGCGGATAGTACCCGGGGTACGTCTCGTCGTAATCCTGGCAGTACATCATGATTCCGAGACCCAGCTGCTTGACGTTGCTCAGACAGCTCGTCTGCCGAGCCTTCTCGCGGGCTCGGGCAAACACAGGGAACAGGATCGCCGCCAGAATGGCGATGATCGCGATGACGACGAGCAGCTCGATCAGAGTGAATCCCTTGCGCATAGCTCACGCTCCTCTCTGCATTCTCACGGCTGTCTGGGCCGGTAGTTCGGCACGGGGGCTGGAACTCCTTCTGCCAGAAACATGCCGGGGGCAGAAAACCTGCGCCTCCAAATAGGTATCCGCGGTTCTCGTCCGAGCCGTTCTCGTGTAGGGGCGCGATCCCCATCCCAGCCGTTCCTGTGTAGGGGCGCGATTCATCGCGCCCGCCCATGTAGGGGCGCCATTCATGGCGCCCATGAACCGATACTGCCGACTCCCGTGTAGCCGTCCCCCGTCTCTCCCCCGTCGTTCCCCCGCCTCACCCCCCGATGTTCAGGTAGTACCGGATGCTGATCGTGGGGTCGATGAAGTAGTTGATGACGATGCGCCAGAGGATGCCGCCGATGAAGATGTGCGCGAAGACCAGGCCCAGGAACGCGGGCACCACCTTGCGATAGAGCGGCAGGCCGCCGTACCTCAGCGTGATCCGCTGGGCCGCCCAGGCGAAGAAGAAGGCGAACCAGTACGGCGTGTAGTCGCCGTACAGCGTCCCGAGGATGAAGCCGACCGGATGGAAGGGGATGCTCGTGAACCGCGCCCGCAGGAACGTGAGCAGCAGCGCGAACGCGAACCCGATTCCGTAGGCGCTCACGACCGGTGTCTCCGGCCCGCGCGGGTAGTTCAGCGCGCGGTCGAGCAGCTGGTACTGCCCCCGCGACCAGCTCAGCGCCCACGCCTGACCCGCGCGGCCCGTCTTCTCACCGATCAGCCCCTGACCGTAACGGTAGCCCACGTCCAGGTGGTACCACCATACGAGCGCCATCCCCACGACGCACGCAATCAGCATCAGCGTGACCATCGACCGCCGCCGCACGCGCCCGAAGTCCGCCAGCCGCATCCCGTCGATCTGGTACTGCGCCGCGCTGTGGGCGAAGATGGTCCGCCCGATGTAGAATAGACCGTAGAAGAGCGTCGTGCCGGTCGGCCCGGCCAGATTGCGGATCGCCCTGGTCCCCAGCAGATGCACCGGCGTCTGCTGGTCGAAGCCGTACGGGTGGTTCCACACCACCGGCGGCCCGATCTCCGCGCGGATGCGCGCTGCAATGAGCACGTACATGTACAGGGTCGCGAAGTAGATGACCAGCAGCGTCAGGTTCTGCCCCGCGTGCAGCATCATGCCGATCATCAGCGCCGTGCTGGCCAGCAAGCCGAACACAAGCACGCGCGGCGGGAAGGCCTCCTCGCGATCGAGCGGCGACGGCTGCCCGCGCACCGAGCGCCAGATGACCGCCAGCTGTCCGCGGGCCACCCAGATCATGTACCCCGCGAACGCGATGCACGCCCCCCCGCTCAGTTCCATGTAATACGGGAAGCCCGCTTGCCGATAGCCCGCCGATAGCCCGATGACCTTCACGACCTTGATGAACAGGTAGAAGAACCATCCCGAGAACAGCGCCTCCCCCGACGCCAGGAACGACAGCCCCCACACCTCCAGCCCGAAACTGACGTACAGCGGTCGCACGTACCGCCAGAAGCCCTCGGTCATCCCCTTATCGATCGGGTGGACCCATTCGACGTGCGGCAGGGCGGGCACGAAGGCGTGCGCGATGTTCATCAGGTTGAACGCCGTGCCGATGGCGAAGCCGATCCACATGATCGGGTTGCGGAAGAACCCGCGCGTCAGACCCTCGCGGCCCTCCGCGCCCGTGATCTCCAGCGGCAGGAACAGCAGGGGGAAGGTCAGGCGTTCGTTCTCCACCCACTGCCGTCGCATCAGCGCCGCCAGGCACATCACCGCGAACATCAGCGTGAGGTTGAACCCCGACCACCAGGCGAGCGGCCGCCACCAAACGGCCCACGGCACGCGGCCCGTCGGCGCGCCCTCGAACCACTGCGTGATGACCGTCTCGTCCTGCGGCGCGTAGTACGCGGGGTAGTGCGCGAACAGCTCCTTGAAGCGGTTCACCTGATCCCCGTAGTAGGCCGGGAACATGGTGTAGTGTAGGATGTAACCGCCGCGGTCCATCGAGAGCGAGATCGACACCGCCGCGTAGATCAGCAGCAGCTCCCCTCGCGAGAACGGTCGCAGGAACGCGGGCAGCCGCTGGCCTCTTGCGACCCAGTGGAGCACCAGGTTCAGGCCCTGGAGCAGCAGGAGGAAGAGCAGCGCGGGCACCGGCGGGACAACGTACGGCACCCAGCAGATCCGGATGAAGCCCGTGCGCGTGATCCCGGCGTAGGTGGCGAAGATGAGGAGAACCGCGACGATGATCGACCTCGCGCCGAGACCGACCAGCCCACCCTCCGGCGGGGCCGCAATCGCCTTCTCAGTCGGTTCCGGCGTGGTGCTCACTGGGGAAGCAGCTCACTTGCGCAGAGCGGCGTCGAACTCCGCCGTACCGTCCCCGTCCGGCCGCTCCTTTTCGCGTAGCGGCCCCTTGCAGTAGATGCCCAGCCGCAGCCGCTCCTGGTGCCGGACGAGGCACCGCTCGACCAGCCGCACGGGATCGTCATCGTAGAGAATCTCCGCCCCCGTCTCCTTGCGGATCATCGCGTGGATCTCGTCCAGGCGGTCCGCGATGCCCTGCGTCCCCTGCAGCGCTCCGATGAGCTTGCACTCATCGTACGCGATCGCGAACTCGCCCAGCGTACCGCTCCGCCCCCCGACCACCATCACGATGTCGCAGCTTCTCACCGCCGCCACCTCGCGCCCCATCAGCCCGCTGCCGGTGAAGATGAGGATGTCGTACTCCTCCCAGGGCGAAGCGTAGTAGTCGATATGCTCGTACAGGCACATCGCCGGCGAGACGCCGACCACGAGCCCCCCAACCTCCCGCGCGCCCAGCACGGCCTCCTGCGGCAAGCCCGGACACGCACCCGTGATGGTGACACAGTCCTTCTCGGCGATGGCGCGCCCCAGCGCGCGGCACTTCTCGAGCACCTCCGGCGGCCAGTCCCCTCCCGCCGACCCCATGACGCCGATCGTGATCTTCCGGCTCGCAAACATGGTCCTCTCCCCGTGCGGACGACTGCGTGTCGTCTACCGTTCCCTGCACCCGGGCCGATAGCCTCCTCCGACCCTTGACACCGCCCCACCGCTTCGGCATACTGCGCGTGCTCGGGGCCCGCAGTGCGCGGCCGCAACACGCCGCGGCACGGTGTCGTTGTAGGGGCGGACCCATGTGTCCGCCCCTCTGCGGTCGTGGGCGGACACATGGGTCCGCCCCTACGACGACGCGCGCCACCGATCTCACGAGCCGGAGCACGCAGGAAGGACGTCCGTCACGCCATGGCTGAGCCGCTGAGAGTCCGTTTCGCTCCTTCGCCGACGGGCAGCCTGCATGTCGGCCACGCGCACACCGCGCTGTTCAACTGGCTGTTCGCCCGCCATCACGGGGGCACGTTCATCCTGCGCATCGAGGACACCGACGAAGTTCGCTCAACCGAGGAGTCGATCCGCGCGATCTACGACGGCCTGCGCTGGCTGGGCCTCGATTGGGATGAGGGACCCGATGTCGGCGGCCCCCACGCACCGTACATCCAGTCCCAGCGCCTCGACCTCTATGAGGAGCAGTACCGTCGGTTGCTGGAGTCCGGCCGCGCCTACGACTGCTACTGCTCGCCTGAGGAGCTGGAGGAGCGCCGCGAGATCATGCGCGCGCGCGGCCTGCCGCCGCGCTACGACAACCGCTGCCGCAGCCTTACCGACGAGCAGCGCGCGGCCTTCGAAGCCGAGGGACGCAAGCCCGCCATCCGCTTCCGGATGAAGGACCACGGCAACACGGTCATCCACGACCTCCTCCGGGGCGACGTGCCGTATGACAACTCACTCATCGGCGACATCATCATCCGCAAGACCTCGGGCTTCCCGACGTACCACTTCTCCGTCGTCGTGGACGATCACCTCATGGAGGTAACGCACGTCGTCCGCGGCGAGGACCACATCAGCAACACGGTGCCCCATCTGCAGCTCATCGAGGCGCTCGGCTTCGAGCCCCCCAAGCACGCGCACCTGGGCCTGCTGATGGGCCTCGACCGCACGAAGCTCTCCAGCCGCCACGGCGCGACTGACCTCGCCGCGTACCGCGAGATGGGCTTCCTGCCGCAGGCGATGGTGAACTTCCTCGCGCTGCTGGGCTGGTCCACCGGCACGGAGGACGAGATCGTCTCCCTCCGGGAGATCGTCGCGGGGTTCGACCTGGACCGCGTCAGCAGGGCGCCGAGCGTCTTCGACTTCGGCAAGTGCGAGTTCATCAACGGTCAGCACATCCGCACCGCGCCAATCGACCAGCTCATCGACATCGCGCACCCGATCCTCGCGAAGGCGGGCCTCCTCGAGACCGACCTCTCACCCGCGCGCCGTGAGTGGCTGGGCAAGGTCATCGACCTCATGCGTGACCGGATGCGCACCGTCGCCGTACTAACCAGTTGGGCGCGCTACTTCTTCACGGACGACTACGAGTACGAGGAACGCGCCCGCGACAAGTGGCTGCGCAGACCCGAGACACCGGGCACGCTCGACGCCCTCGCCAACGACCTGGCCGCGCTCGAATCATGGACCGCCGAGAGCACCGAGGCGGGCGTCCGTGCCGTTGCCGAGAGCCTCGGCATCGGCGGCGGCAAGGCGATCCACCCCTGCCGCGCGGCCGTGACGGGAACGACGGTCGGCCCGAGCCTGTTCCACCTCCTGGAGCTGCTGCCGCAGGAAACGGTCGCCTCCCGCCTCCGCCGCACCGCCGAGCTCTGCCGCTCCGGCGCCCTCGCCGAGCCCGGCCCGGTCGCCGAACCGTAGCCGCCCGTCGTTGTAGGGGCGGACCCACGTGTCCGCCCCCTTCCCTGCGAAAGGACCAGAGCATGTCTGTCATCAAGGTTGAGAGACTCAAGGACCTCACTCCCGAGCGCCGCCGCGACATCGTCGAGCGCTCGATGGAGGACATCGCGGGGATCTTCGCCGACGTTCGCGATACGGTCCTCGCGATCCGCGACCGCGGCGACGAGGTCAGCGTCAAGCACTATGCCAAGCTCAAGCCGGGCATCACCTCGGCGGACATCAAGGCCACGCCGGAGGAGTACGAGGAGGCCTTCCGGCTCGTCGATCCGCAGGTCGTCGATCACCTCAAGCTCGCCGCCGACAACATCCGCAAGTTCCACGCCGCGCAGCTCGATCGCGAGATGTGGTCCATCGAAGTGCTGCCCGGCGTCCTCGCCGGTCAGATGGTGCGCGCCCTCGATTCGGTCGGCTGCTATGTGCCGGGTCGCGAGGCGACGTATCCGTCCAGCGTGCTCATGACGATCCTCCCTGCGAAGGTCGCGGGCGTGAAGAACGTGGTGGCCTGCACACCGCCCGGCGATGGGATGAAGGCGAACCCGGCCACGCTCGTCGCCGCCAGCATCGCCGAGTGCGACGCGGTCTTCAAGATCGGCGGCCCGTGGGCGATCGGGAGCATGGCCTACGGCACCGAGGTCGTGCCCAAAGTGGACAAGATCGTCGGCCCGGGCAACAAGTACGTCACCGCGGCGAAGATGGCGGTCTTCGGGATCGTGGACATCGACTCCCCCGCCGGTCCGAGCGAGATTCTCATCCTCGCCGACGGGACCGCGAACCCGAACTGGCTGGCCATCGACTTCCTCTCGCAGGTCGAGCACGACAAGGACGCGGCGGCCGTCCTGGTGACACCCGACGAGCGCCTCGCTCAGGCCGTCGCCGACCGCATCAATGAGGAGCTGCAGACCCTCCCGCGCACCGACTACATCCTCCCGGCCTTGGAGAACAACTCCGCGATCCTCGTGACCGACACCATGGACGAGGCCCTCGACTTCACGAACGAGTACGCCACCGAGCACCTGGAGATCGTCACCCAGGAGCCGATGTCGATGCTCCCGAAGATCCGCCACGCGGGCTCGATCTTCCTCGGTCCCTACGCGCCGGTCCCGGTGGGCGACTACGCCTCCGGTACGAACCACGTCCTGCCGACCGGCAAGTGCGCGCGCATGTTCAACGGGCTTTCTACTGACGACTTCGTGAAGCGCCCCACGTTCCAGTTGGTATCGCAGGAGGGCCTGCAGCGCCTCGCGCCGACCGTCATGTCGCTCGCGGCCACCGAAGGCCTGCCGCTCCACGGCGAGACCGTGAGGCGCCGCGTCGAGGGAGGGTAGCGCGGGTGTCGGACGCGCGCGTGTGGGACTTCGACACATACCCCTGGGTGGACGACGACTACGACGGCCGGATGCGCCGCATCGAGCGTCTCTGCTACGACGAGACGCTCGACGCGCTCCCCTCACTCGCCGAGGTGTTGCCTGGCGCCCTCGTGCTGGACATCGGCACCGGCACCGGCAACTCGGCCCTGCCCTTCCTCGAACGCGGCTGCCGCGTGGTCGGCGTGGACCCCTCCATCCGCATGCTGAGTCAGGCCCGGGCGAAGATGGCCGCCTGGCCGGGCCGCTTCACTGTCCTCCTCGTGCCCGATCCCTTCCTGAACCTCCCGTTTGCCCCCGCGACCTTCGACGCAATCACCTCCGCGTATGCGATCCACCACCTCGACGACGCGGCGAAGGCCCAGGCCGCTCGCGAGGTGCATCGCGTGCTCAAGCCCGGCGGCGTCTTGGCCGTCGCTGACACGATGTTCCGCGACGAGGCCCACAAGGCCGAGGCCCTGCGCGCCCACGCCGACATGGAGGACGAGTACCAGCCCCTGTTGACCACGTTCCCCTCCCTCTTCGAGCAGGCCGGCTTCCTCGTCCGACTCCATCAGATCGGCGAACTCGTCTGGGTCCTCACTGGCCGTCGCTGAACAGGAATCCGCGATCCTCGTCCGATCGGTTCCCGTGTAGGGGCGCGATTCATCGCGCCCGCCCATGTAGGGGCGCCATTCATGGCGCCCACGAGCCGAGATCCCGGATTCCCATACAGGACATGCGCCGTCGCCTCTCGCTGTCACCCTTCGTGTGTTTCGTGTATTTCGTGGTTCCATCGCCGTTCCCTGACGGGAAGGCCTCCGGCCGCACGCGGCGAAGCTGCCCTCAGGTGGTCTCTCTGCCACCCGAGGAGGGTCCCTCATGCTCCGGCACACGGTCTACCTCAGCCTTCTCTCCCTCTGCCTTGGTTCCGCGACCGCGGCGCCCTTGCTCACGAACGGCGACTTCGCGCTGGCGTCAGCGGAGGGCTGGACGATACCCGCAGCCCTCGCCGACATGGCGAAGGTCGTCGATGACGACGGCCACAGCGGCAACTCCAGCCTCCGGTTCACCATCGTAGCCGGCACGAAGGTGGAGGTCGTCACGCAGCGGGTCGCGTGCCAACCCAACTCGGAGTACGTCCTGTCCGCGTGGCTGAAGAGCCCTGACCTGCTGCCCTCGGTGCAGGTCGCCGGCGACGGCGACCGGCTTGCGCGGCTGGACCTGACCGACCACGAGCGCTGGCAGCCCCTCAGTGCGCGCTTCAACAGCGGGCGGCTCACCGAGCTGACGGTCAGCCTCTTCGCCCACGCCTCGGAGGGCGCGATGCCCGCCGGCACCGCGTGGGTCGATGACGTGCAGATCACCCCGGCCGCCGAGTACAAGCCCGAGGGCGGTCCGGTCGCGGGAGGTTACGCGGGTCCGCCGCCCGGTCCGAACCTCGCGCTCGGCAAGTCCTACACGCTGGCGCCCGCGCCGAACTACGGCTACTGCACCGAGCCCGGCGACGCGACGCAGCTCACCGACGGCGAGTACAGCGTCGGCTACTTCTGGACGCAGCCCTCGACGGTCGGTTGGTCGAACGCGGCGTACGCCGACATCACCATCGACCTGGGCGATGTCTGGCCGATCAAGGGCTGCTCGTACAACACCGCTGCTGGCGTCGCGGGCGTCGCCTGGCCCGCTCTCCTTCAGATTCTGGTGAGCGATGACGGCCAGACGTGGTACTCCGGCGGCGACCTCATCGCGCATTCCGCGAAGTTCGGCCTCCCGCCCGAGGGCGTGTATGCCACGCACCGCTACGTCGCGGACGACCTCAAGCTCCACGGCCGCTACTTGCGTCTGATGGTCGCCGGCTCGGGTCCTTACACCTTCGTGGACGAGATCGAAGTCTACCAGGGACCCCCGGAGCTTCTCGCTGCGGACATGGGGGAGCCGCTTGCCGGCGCGCCCACCGAGTTGCTCATCTCCCAGCGCGTGGTCGCCGCCGTGCGTGCGCGGCTCCTCAAGGACATCGAGGCCCTGAGAACCGAGGCCGGCGCCGACGGCGTCTCCGCCGAGACGAAGGCCTGGGCGCTCAAGGAGGCCGACCGCCTCACCGCCGCCGCGATGGCCACGCCCTCCGAGATGTTCACCCCCGAGTGGCGCGCCATCCACCCGCTCACACCAACGCATGCAGAGATCTATAAGGCGCGGGCGCGCATCGCGCGGGAACGCGGGGCGCCCTCCTTCGCGGTCTGGCAGAGCGGCCGCTGGGACCTGCTGCAGCCGATGGACCTGCCCGAGGGGCGGCCCGCAAAGTCGCAGATCACCATCCACGCCCTCGGCGGCGAGTACCGCGCCGAGACGCTGAACCTCACCAACATGAGCAGCGAGGACCTGACCGTCGGAGTCCGGGTCGGTGACTTGCCCGGTGGGGCGCATCCCGGCTACCTCGCCGTTCACCAGGTCGAGTGGATCGAGACGCAAACGGGCATCCCCGTCGCCGATGCACTGCCGCTAGCCGAGCAGACGGCAACCGGCTGGCGCGTCACCGTTCCCTCCGGCATGACGCGCCAGGTGTGGTTGACCTTCCACGCTACCGACCTCGCGCCGGGCACGCACGCCGGGACGCTGGTCATCCAGCCGGAGGGTCTCGATGCCAAGGCCACTCCCGTGCCCCTGCAGTTGCGCGTCTACCCTCTGCGTCTGCCCGAGCGGCTCTCCTGCAGCCTCGGCATGTGGGACTACTCCTGCTCGCTTATCTACGACCTGACCGCCGACAACGTGGACGCAGCCATCGCGAACATGAAGTCGCACTTCCTGAACACGCCCTGGAACGACGCGGGCTGCGTGCCCTGGCCGCAGAGCTTCGACGCGGATGGGAAGTTGGTGGGCGAGCTGAACTGGGACCGCTTCGATGGCTGGATCGCCGACTGGGCCGATGCGACGAACTACGCCGTGTTCCTCGCGGTGAGCAGTTCGGTCGGGGGCGTGCCGATGAATGACCCGCGCTTCCCCACCGCCGTCGGCGAGTGGATGCACGCGTGGGCCAGGCACCTCGCAGAGCTTGGCGTGGAGCCGAGCCGGCTCATGCTGCTCCTGGTGGACGAGCCCAGCACTCAGGAGCCGGCGGACATCATCACCGCCTGGGCGAACGCGATCAACGCCGCCGAGCCGGACATCGTCGTCTGGGAGGACCCGGTCCACGCGCAGCCGGACAAGCTGACCGACATCCGCATGTTCGAGGCCAGCGATGTGCTCTGCCCGAACCTGGGCATCTTCGCCAGCGGCACCGATGCCCACCGGCAGTTCTACGAGAACCTCCGGCAGCAGGGGAAGACGCTCTGGTTCTATCAGTGCAGCGGGCCGGTCAAGACCTACGACCCATACTACTACCACCGCCTGCAGCACTGGTATGCCTTCAAGTACGGTGCGGTCGGCAGCGGTTTCTGGGCCTATGGCGACGCGGCGGGCACCGGCAACGCGTGGAATGAGCTTCGGGCCTCTCGCGCCTCGTATACTCCCGTCTACCTCGACCAGACGAGCGTGACCGATGGCAAGCACTTCGAGGCCGTCCGCGAAGGCCTGGAGGACTACGAACTCCTCAAGATGCTGCGGGACCATGCCGACCGCCTGGCCGCCGAGGGCAAGCAAGCCCGCACCGACGAGGCCCGCAAGCTGCTGCAGACCGTGATCGACGACGTGTGCGGCGCAGGCTACGATCCCGGGAAAGTCGCGTGGACTGTGGACAAGGACCGCACCCGCGCCGACGCCGCGCGCGTGAAGATCCTGGAGGAGCTGATCCGCTGAGTGGGGGTCCGCGGTTCGCGTCCTAGCCGTTCCCGTGTAGGGGCGTGATTCATCACGCCCACCATGTAGGGGCGCGATTCATCGCGCCCGAGGCTCGCTCTCGCGGATTCCCATCTACCGCGCCGACTCGACGACCCACACGGGCTTCCAGATGCCGCCCGCGTAGGCGCTGTCGTGGACGCGCACGACGATGTGCGTCGCCTCGTCAGGCCGGTACTTGCCCGTAACCTCGACGGCCACGGGCTTGTCCCAGAGCACGCCGGGCTCGCCGGTACTCTCGCCGACCTTCTCGCCGTCCAGCCAGACGGTGCAAAGCTCATCCACCGCCTCGAAGAGCAGCCACATCCTCCCGCCCGACCCGGCGGGCAGCTTCGCATCGAGGGCATACCAGCCGAAGCCCTCGTAGCCGGGGTAGCCTTGCCCTTCCCAGGCCTGGTGGATCGAGATGGGCTTCCACGAGGCATCGACCCTGCCCGGTAGCTGCCACTGCTCGCGCTCGCCGACGGCCTCGGGGTCGGTGCGGAACTGCCACTGCTCGGGAAGCTGCAGCAGCCGCTTGCCGGCGAGCGCCTCCAGGGGAGGCGTGTAGCCGACGTACAGCGCATACCGGGCATCCATCGGTATGGCGATGTCGTGCCGCGTCGCCTCCTCCAGGATTCGCGCGTTGAGCTCGATCAGCGCGACCTGCTGCTCCGTGGACTTGTCCTCCACCGCCTGCAGTTGGTAGAGCCGGGTGATGTCCACGGCGAACTGCTGGTCTGCCACGCGCGCGCGAGTGAGATCGTCGGGGGCCAGGCGATAGGCCCGGCGCAGCAAGCGTTCGGCGTTCGCCAGCACCTCCGGCGTGAAGCGCTCCAGCCCCCGGAAGCTCACGTGATCCTGCGGGCTCTCGGCGACCGCCTGCTCCATGAGGGCGGAATACTCCAGCATCGGCTCGGCGGCCGGTCCGTACATGCGCTCGCAGAAGTCCTGCACGAATGCATCGACATCCGTGTTCAGGTCCCACAGCAGGCGGGCGCGCAGGCTCAGGAACAGGGCCGAGGTGTTGAAGTGCGCGTCCCACTCATCGGTGATGTTCCGCACGCCCCGCCGGTGCACGGTCCGCAGGAAGTCGCCTTCGGAGTGGTAGAACGCCTGGGGCACACCCCAGTGGGGGTACTGCAGATACCCATAGAGCGTGATGTTGCGCGTCCAGCGCTGCCAGTCGCGCAGCCGCCGCA
>VGFC01000073.1 GCA_016869045.1 Armatimonadota bacterium | reverse complement strand
CGTGCCGGTGAACGAGTACTCCTGCCACTCCGTAGTCAGCGGGAACTCCTGCTTGCCCACGCTGCCCAGCGAGACCTTGAGCACCACGCCCTCCGTCTTGCCCTTCGCCCAGATCGACACGCGGTACGCCTGATCGGCCTTCACCGAGATCGGGAACGGCGTGAGGCTCGGCAGCTCGTCGGCGGTCGGGCCGGTCATCCGCAGGGAGTGGCGACCGTGGCGCGCGACGCGCGAGTCCACGAAGCAGTTGGCCGCGCCGGGGATGCTCGCGTAGCAGGCCGACGGCGTGCCCGCGCTCGCCATGTTCTCCCAGCTCGGATCGACCACGAGGTTCTGCGGATCAACCGCCAGGTCGTCTTGCGGCAGCGGGCCGACGGGCAGCGCGTAGGCCCGCGTGCCGAAGGCGTCGATCGGCTCCTCGATCGCCCCGACGGCCACGCTCACCTTGCGGTCCTCGAAGAGCACGTCGGCCTCGCCGGTGAAGTCGATGCCCTCCAACTGAAGCCGCACGACCTGCGGCTTCTTCTCCGTGTTCGCGGCGAGGATCGTGATGACCCCGCGGTTGCGCAGCGCGCACGCGTGGACCGTGGGTGCCGAGGAGGTGACCTTCGGCGCCGGTTCATCCGAGGTGAGCGCGGGGGTCATCTCCGCCGTCTCCAGAGCGAGGGCGCCGCACTCGGCCCACATGACCGGCGACTTGGGGAAGCTGACCCTCGGCGAGCGGATGAAGTACTGCACGGCCCGTGCGCCGTGGATGAGCGCGAGGTAGGTCATCACGCGCTGCTCGTGGGCGGTCGGTTCGCGCTGCCACCACTCGTTCCCGCCGAAAGCCTGCGGCACCATCCAGAGCATCTTGCAGCGGTCGAAGGCGGCGTTGATGCTGTCGGCGGCGCCGCTGACATCGGTCACCGGGCGACTGGGGATCGGGTACGGATCGACCATGACGATGTCCATCGCGTTGGTGAACTGCCGCGCGTGTTCGGCGCCCTGGTAGAAGACGATGGTCGTCGGGTGGTACGGGTCGAGTTCCTTCACCAGGTTGTGGACCTTCGTGAGGTTGCCCACCCATTCGAGGCCGGGCTCATCGGCGATGTACCAGCTCAGCAGCGCCGGGTGATCGCGCACCGCCTCGATCTCGGCGCGCACCTGGGCCATCACCTCGTCGGTGAGGTCGCGGTGATACGGCCACATGAGGTGGTAGTTCACCTTCATCCCGATTTGCGCGCAGCGGTCGAGGTACGCCAGGATCGGCTGGTGCTTCTCCCCCTCGTGCGGGCCGCCGTGGTAGGGCGAGAAGAGCGTGAACCCGCGCCCTACCTCCCCGTCCATCACCCCCTCCTTCAGCGGGTAGTACGTGTAGAAGCCGAAGGGCACGAACGGCAGCCCATCGGCGATCAGGCTGCGGCTGACGTTGTCGATCTTCACCTCGTTCGGCTTGGGCGGCGCCTTGCGGATGCCGGTGGTCGCCTGAGCGAGTAGCTGGTCGCCGCGCAGCAGCCGGCACGTCACCTCGGTGAGCCCGTCAGGGAGCGGGCCGAGGTCGAGACGCACGATCATGCGCCGGTCCGTCACGGGCTGAGCGGCCTGGTCCCCGACCGCAAGGCTGAGGCCGTTCAGGTCGAGGTCCTCCGCGAGGTCCGCCACGATCTCCGCCTGGGCCTCGCTCGTGTAGAGAGACAGCCTCGGCATCACGCTCATGTACGGGGATGACTCCACCAGCAGCGGACCGACGCGCAGCAGCTCCTTTCCATCGGCCGGATCGGCGACGACCACCGCGAAGGTGAACTGGCCCCTGCGCTCGATTCGCGTCTCGCAACGAACCTCCGCAGCAGTCTCCGACAGGTCGGCGAGCACTGGCTCGCCAGATTCCGCCGGCGCTCGTTCCGCGCGGACTTGCACTTGCTTCGGCCCCTCAGCCGTGCGGGCGAGCTTGACCGTGAAGGCCACGCGGCCATCGCGCACGACCTTCGTCCAGTCGAGCCCCGCCAGCTTCAGGCCCGTCTCGGCGGCCGGTCCGGGCTCGATCCGCACGTCCATGGCCTCCGTGTGCTTCTCGCCCCGCGTCATCGCCTGCGCATACCACAGCGACCCGCGTTCCGGCGTGCACAGGAGGTTGAGCGGGCGCTCGGAGGTGATCGTCAGCGTGCCATAGGCCGTCGTGAATGACTGCTCGGTCGCGCCGCCCCACGGGTCGATGCGCCCCTGGTCGGGGCACTTCAGCTCGCCCTTCCGTTCTTGCCCATTCGCGACGATCCTATACTGCGAGTCGTGGATCCACGGCTTCCCGAGGCCCCACAGGAGCTGCAGCTCCGCCTTCTCGGGGTCGAGCACCTCGTACTCGTACTCCACGCGGAAGCTGCCGTCCTTGCGCGCGATGATCCGCTTCTGCAGCGCGAAGTGCTCGTCGCCATCGCGAATCGTGAGCACGCTCTGATCCGGCCCTTCCTCAACCGTCGCTGTCTCGTTCCCGCGCTCGGTCCGGTAGAAGACCTCCTCCCACGCGCGGTGGACCACGAACTCGCTCGTGCTCGCCGCGAAGACGGGAAGCCCGCGGTACGTGACCGTGCTGCCCTTGCCCGACTGCCAGAACACGAGCAGGTCGCCCACGACGAAGGACGCGCTGCTCAGTTCGGCGCCCTCCTGCGCCGTCGCCGTCCCGCCAACACAGCACAGCACCCCAACGCAAGCCGCAATCCACGTGAGCCGAACTGCCCGCCTCATGGCTGATCTCCTCTCACCGAAGTCCATCCGTCGTGTCTTCGTTGCCCTCTCCGCGCTTTCCTGGTCACGGCGCCTGAAGGCCCTCTCGCCCCGACGGCGAACTGTCCGTCGTTGCCGTCATCCGCAGTTCCGGAACTCCGGAACTCCGCAACTCCCGATGTCCATGACCCCCAAACAACGCATGTTGGCTGCGTATCGCGGGGAGGCGGCGGATACCCTCCCCGTCGCGCCCGAGTTCTGGTACTACGTCCCCGCGAAGCTCCTGGGCGTGGACATGGTGACCTTCGAGCGGGAGGTGCCGCTGTGGGAGGCTCTGCAGAAGACCTTCCGCCATTACGGCACCGAGGGCTGGGGTTGCGTGGGCGCCGGGCCGCCGTGCCCGGACGTGACGGGTTCCGGCGAGTGGATCGACCTTGGCGAGGGCCGCCTAGAAGCGCGCACCACCTGGCAGACGCCTGCCGGCGCCCTCACGATGCGCCAGCAGTACTCGCGGGAGGAACCCTCGTGGGCTGTGGAGCGCCCGATCAAGGTCTTCGAGCGTGACTGGCCGGCGTACCGTTACTGCTGCATGGGCCTGGTGGAGGAGATCGAGTGGGGCGCGATCCAGCGCCCGCTGGACTGTGTCGGCGAGGATTACTTGCTCGAAGTGATGGTGGGCGTCCAGTTCACCGACTTCATCGCCAATCCCCGCGAGGGCGGGCTGCCGCAGGGCATCTACGACCTCATCGAGCACGAGGCCTTCTTCGAGGCCCTGCACGAGGAGTACGTTGATTACCTCCGCCGTCTCACCCGGGCCGTGTGCGAGAACACGACCGCCGAGGCGCTCCTCATCGGCTGCTCGTGGTCGTGCCTCTCGCTCATCAGCCCGGCCCTGTGGCGCCGCTGGGACAAGCCCGTCATCCGGGCCGTCGCGGAGGAAGCTCACGCCCACGGGCGACTGCTGCACTTGCACTTCCACGGCCGCTGCCGCGACGTGCTGGCCGACCTCGCCGAGTGCGGCGCCGATTGCATCTGCCCCTTCGAGCGCCCGCTCGGCGGCGACATTACCGACATCGCCGAGCTGCGCGGTTCAATCGCCGACCGCGTCACGATGAACGGGAATGTGCACACGGTCGAGACCCTCATCCGCGGCACGCCCGCCGATGTGCGCCGCGAGGTCGAGGACATCCTGACCAACTGGCGCCCCGACCTCCGCCGCCTCATCCTCGGCACCGGCGACCAGGTCGGCCGCGAGACACCCGAGAAGAACATCGCGGCGATGATCGAGGCGGGACGGGAGCTGGGGAGGATCAGCGGTTGCTGAGCTTCACGAAGACGCGGAAGCAGTGGGGCGGGCATTCTTGCCCGCCATGACCCCCTGGCGGGCAAGAATGCCCGCCCCACTGCTTCCGTATCCACCAGGAACTCAGTAGGAGGCCTCCAAGATGCACACTGCCACGCTTGCGCTCGCCTGTCTTGCAGTCGGCGCTGTTGCCCTCGCCCAGGACGCCCCGCCCGAGCTGCGCCTGGGTCTCATCGGCCTGGATACGTCTCATGTCATCGCCTTCACGGGGATGCTGAACAACCCGAACCACCCGGAGCACGTGCCGGGCGCGAAGGTGGTTGCGGGCTTCAGAGGCGGGAGCGAGGACATCCCCTCCAGTTGGAGCCGCGTGGAGGAGTACACGAAGCAGTTGCAGGAGCAGTTCGGCGTCGAGATCGTGGACTCGATCCCCGCGCTCTGCGAGAAGGTCGATGGCGTGCTCATCACCAGCGTCGATGGGCGCCCGCACCTGGCGCAGGCGGAGCAGGTCATCGCCGCCGGCAAGCCCTTCTTCGTGGACAAGCCCGTCGCCGGGAGCTTCGAGGACTGCCTGCAGATCGCGCGCCTCGCGAAGCAGGCGAACGTGCCGTGGTTCGGCGGGTCGAGCCTCCGCTGGTGGAGCGGCGTGCGCGAGGCCCTCAATCCCGAGGTGGTCGGTGACATCGTCGGCTGCGACGCCTTCAGCCCCTGCAGCCTTGAGCCGCACCACATGGACCTCGCGTGGTATGGCGTGCACGGGATCGAGATCCTCTATGCGGCGATGGGGCGCGGCTGCAAGACCGTCCAGCGCGCTTCAACGAACGGCACCGATGTCGTCATCGGCGTGTGGGCCGACGGCCGCCTCGGGACCTTCCGCGGGACCCGCACCGGCCTGCACGACTACGGTGGGACCTTCTTCGGCACGAAGGCCATCACGACCGCCAAGGGCCACAGCTACAAGGGCCTCATCGAGCAGATCGTGCTCTTCACGCAGACCAAGCAGCCGCCGATGGACCCCGCCGAGATCGTCGAGGAGTACGGCTTCATGCAGGCCGCCGACGAGAGCAAGAAGCAGAACGGCGCTCCCATCCCGGTGCCCGAGTTCAGCCTGGACTGACCTGGAGCAGCGACAATGTCGGACTACCTCGCCTACCGCGACGTGGACCGCGCGTTCTACGAGAACCACCTGCGCGACTTGGTTCCCGCGCGCCTCTTCGACGCACACATGCACGTCCACCTGGCCCAGCACGTTCCTCCGCTGACCGACGAGTTGCGCGCGCGCAACTGGGCCGGCGCCGTCTCACATCCGGCCTACCCCGTCGAGGCGGCGGAGGCGGACTATGCCAAGCTCTTCCACGCGAGCGAGGTCAGTCGCCTGCAGTTCGGGACGATCTACCGCGAGGCCGACTTCGAGGCCTGCAACGACTACAACGCGGCGCACGCCGACCAGCGCCGCGTCTGGACGCTGCTCGTGCTCGACCCCACGCTGCCCGCCGACCGCCTCCGCGAGCGCCTGCTCGCAGGCCGCTTCAGCGGCGTGAAGCCGTACTGGTCGATGGTGCCCGGTAAGGCCGAAGCCGACGTGAAGCTCGACGAGATGATCTCCCCCGAGCAGCTTGAGGTGCTCGACGACCTCGGCCTGATCGCGACGATCCATGTCCCCGGCCCCGAGCGAATCCGCGACGCGCACACGCGCCAGGTCCTGCGCGATTGGTGCGCGCGCTACCGGAACGCACGCTTCGTCGTGGCGCACCTCGGCCGCGCGTACGCCTTCCCCTTCGCCCGCGACACCTTCGCCGACCTCGCCACCATCGACGGGCTGCTCTTCGACTGCTGCGCCGTCCTGAACCCGGACGTCTTCGAGCTGGCCTTCCGGACCATCGGCCCGCAGCGCATCCTCTGGGGGACCGACTTCCCGGTCCTCTCGCGGATGCGCGGCTACCGCGTCTGGGAGGGCGAGACCTACCGCAACATCACCAGCGCCGACTACCCCTGGAACACCGACCGCCAACCTCCCGAGGTCGAGGCGCAGTACACCTACTTCATCTACGAGGCCCTGAAGGGAATGCGTGAAGGGGCCGAGCGTGCGGGGCTGACGACTGCGGACCTGGAGGACGTGTTTGGCGCGAATGCGTACCGACTCCTCGCGGGAGGGTAGAGCGCCCATGCCGTCCATCGCGCGTCCGGTCTTGGTCTGCCTGGCGATGTCAACGACCGTCGTGCGTTGTCTGCCCGGCCAAGGAGTGGAGAACGCCATGCGACCCGGAATCCGTGTCGGCCTTACCGAAGGCGACCTGCGCGGCGGCGACCACCGCGTCCTGCAGGCCGCCGTGGACTACGTGGCGGGCTTGGGCGGAGGCACCGTGAGGATCGGTCCGGGCGAGTGGCTCCTGCGCGATTCGGTCCGGCTGCGCGACGGCGTGAGCCTGATCGGCAGCGGGTCCGCAACCGTGCTGAAGAAGGCTCCGGGCATCTCGTGCTCTCTCCTCGAGGACGGCGACTATGGGGATGTGCGCGTCCTGCCGGCTCAGCCGGAGGGCTTCGAGGTCGGCGACGGCGTGACCGTTCGCAGCAGCACCCAGGGCGGCTTCCACAGCACCGTCGCCACCGTCATCCGCAAGGACCCGGACGGCGCGCTAATCCTCGACGGCCTTCTCAACTCCGACTTCATGGTCGCCGACCAGGCGACCGTCTCTCGCGCCTGCCCGCTCATCCGCGCCGTGGATTGCGCCAACGTGGAGGTCCGCGACCTCGTCCTCGACGGCAATCAGCCGAGCTGCCCGCCCGAGGACGGCTGTCGCGGCGGCGGCCTCAACCTCCTGCGCGTTGCGAATGTTCACCTCGCGAACCTCACCATTCGCAACGTGAACGGTGACGGCCTCTCGTATCAGAACTGCCCGGACGTCGTCGTGGAGAGCTGCGTCTTCGAGGACAACGCCGGTGGCGGCTGCCATCCCGGCTCAGGCTCCGCGCGCCCGATCGTGCGGGATTGCACGATGCGGCGCAACGGCGGCTGCGGCATCTTCGTCTGTTGGCGCGTGAAGAACGGTCGCTTCGAGGACAATCTCATCGAGGACAACGGCCAGATGGGCATCTCCATCGGCCACAAGGACACCGACAACACCTTCGCCCGCTGCCAGGTCCGCCGCAACGGCTACTGCGGTGTCTACTTCCGCAACGAGCCCGAGCACGCCGGCGGCCATCGCTGTACGGTGGAGGAGTGCGTCATCGAGGACAACGGTCCCGCCGGCGACTACGCCGACCAGCCTCCTGCCGGCATCCGCGTCGATGGCCACACCAACAATGTCATTCTCCGCAGGAACCGAATCCGTGACAGCCGCACCGACGCTAAGACCCAAGCATACGGAGTCCTGATCAACGTGGACGCCGGGCCCGTTGAGCTGGAGGGCAACCTGGTCGAGGGCAACGCGAAGGGCGACGTCCTGGACCTGCGGAAGTAGCTGAGACAACGGTCTTGCGGGTTGCTGCATACACACGATCCGGGTATACTAGGCACATCACCTGGGCTGACCGAGGAGGTGGCAGGATGGCTGTAGCGACCAAGATACGAGACACCGAGGACTTGGCCCGGACCAATGTGGTCCTGGACGGCAAGCTGCTGCGCGAGGCCATGGAGCTCACCGGCATCGGCACCAAGCGTGCGCTGCTGGACGAGGCACTCCGCGTGCTGGTGCAGGTCAGGAAGCAGGAACGGATCTGGGAACTCTTCGGCACCGTGGACTGGGACGGTGACCTGGCCGAGATGCGCAGGAGCCGATTCGACGATGGTGATCGTTGACACCTCGGTCTGGATCGACGTTTTCGCCGGCCGCGACACCGCGCAGGTCACCTTGCTTCGCGACCTGTCGAGGAGGCAGACGATTGGGCTTGGCGACCTCATGCTCTGTGAGGTGCTCTAAGGTGCCCGGGGCCAGACCGAGTTCGAGCGGATCCGCGGCGTCCTGATGGCGCTCCCGTTGTTCCAACTCTCCGATGTGCCAACCGCCGTCGCGGCCGCGGCCAACTACCGTCTGCTCCGCACGAAGGGGCTGACCATACGTAGTACGGTCGACTGCGCTATCGCCACCTTCTGCATCCGCAGGAGATACGTCCTACTCCACAACGACAGGGACTTCGACGCGTTAGAGGAGCACCTCGGGCTTCAGGTTATCCACTGAGTCTTGCCGACACTCCAAGGCGCCTCGACTACGCAAGTCCAGGGAGCACCGCCCAATGCCTGCCGACGACCGCATCCTTGCGATGAACTACGAGCATCCCGAGTACATCCCGGTATCGGTGGGCCTGCTGCCTGCAGCCTGGGTGAAGTACCGCGAGGCGCTGGACGAGATCGTCCATCGGCACCCGACCATCTTCGGCAGCCAGCCTGATCAGCGCGACTATGAGGCGATGGTGCAGGGAACGTATGTCGCGGGCGAGCACATCGACGCCTGGGGCTGCGTGTGGAGCAACATCCGGCATGGCGCCGAGTCGATCGTGACCGGCCATCCCGTCCCCACGCGCGCGGACGTCCACAACCTCAAGGCCCCGCCGCCGGGCTCCGGCATCAAGCACGGGTTCATGTGGCTGATCCTCAGCGATCTGCGCGGCTTCGAGGAGCTGATGGTGGACTTCGCCGAGGAGCCGCCCGAATTGCAGATGCTCATCGACATCGTGCTGCAGTACAACCTCGGAGAGGTTCGTCGCCTCCTCGAGAACCACCCGGGCGAACTCATCTACTTCGGCGATGACCTCGGGATGCAGAACTCGCTCGCCCTCGGCGCCGAGCGCTGGCGCAAGTACCTGAAGCCCTGCTACATGCAGATCTACGGCCTCTGCCGCGAGGCCGGCAAGTCGGTGTTCATGCACACCGATGGCCACATCATCCCGATCATCCGCGACCTCATCGACTGCGGCGTGAAGGTCGTCAACCCACAGATCAGGGCGAACGGGATCGACAACCTCGTGCGCGAGTGCAAGGGCAAGGTCTGCGTCTCGCTCGACCTGGACCGCCAGATGTTCCCCTTCTGCACGCCCGCCGACATCGACGCCCAGATCCGGGAGGCCGTCGAGAAGCTCGGCGCCCCCGAGGGCGGCCTCTGGCTCACCGCCGAGTGTGGCCCCGACGTGCCGCTACAGAACATCGAGGCGATCTGCCAGGCCCTGGAGAGGTATCGAGGCTACTACCGCAACTGAGGCGACCGAGTTCCGGTGGACACCTTGCGCTTCGGCTTCCTGAAGTGCCCCGCCCGCATGGTCGGCTTGTCGTGCGCAACCGAAGGGGCGCCGCCGTGTGCCCCGGCGCCACCTTGGCCTGCTCAGGCCGTGCGCTTGACGTACAGCACGGAAGGCCCCTCAAACCACGCCCCGAGGGCCTGACGGCACCCGCCGGCGATGCTCCCGGCCTCCGTGGCGCGCCCAGTTGCCGGGTCGAACCACTCCACCGCAAACTGCCCCTGGGCTTCCCAGAGGTCGAGCCCCTCGTACCCGCCTGCGGGGAGGAAGCACAGGTACTCCTCGCCCCGGTTGGCGAGGCAGTAGGTGGACGTGCACAGCGACGGGGCGGGGACGCAGCTCGCGAGGTCCATGCGCTCGGCGAAGCGGCGCGTGTAGCCCAGGTTGCGGCGCACCGCGTCCCACAGGTAGTAGTGCCGCTGGTTGCGCGTGACGTCGCCATCCTGCCACCAATCGAGGCTGTCGGGGATAGGCTCCCAAGGGTCCATGAAGATGACGTTGTGCCCGCGCGTGAAGCTCTTCCAGATCCACCCCACCTCGCAGCCGTGCCCCCACAGGTGGTCGGTATCGTTGATCACCACCTTGCTGGCGTCGGCAACCGGCGGGTTGTAGCGATACTCGAAGAGCCGGCCGTTCGAGGGGCTGATCCAGTCCGCGCACGTCGCGAACAGCTCTGCGTTGTCCTGCTCTCCGCCCTCGGCGGTGATCCCAACCGGGTGCTGCCGAGGCTTGCCAGCCTCGTACTGCCTGATGAACGCGGCGAGGTGATCTTGCCACTGCATCGCGTCGGGGGTCCAAGGCACCTCATTGCAGATCTCGTAGAGCACGTTGTCCAGGTCGTTCACGGCATCGATGACGCGCTTCACGAACTCCTTCTGCCAGTGCAGGAGCTGCGGGCACGCCAGCGAGTAGACGTTCCACGCCCGGCCGTTGGCGACCACGGGGTCATCCGTGATCTCGTTGACGTTGTTGTCGGGATGCAGCGGATGGTAGGGCCAGGTGTCGGTCTCCGGCGTCGCGCACTTGATACACCAGCCCTCGAACATCATGACCGCGCAGTAGATGCCGTGGCGCATGGCCGCCTCGATGCGCTCCCGCAACCGCGCGAAGTAGGCCTCGTTCCAGCGCGTCAGGTCGAACTTCGGCCGACCGTCCCGCGCGAGCTCCGGCCCGGGCCGCTCCCAGGGCTGCGGCTCGAAGAGCGTGGGCGTCCGCGACCACGCGGCGTTCCGCGTGTGCATCCACTGCCAGAAGCGCATGAAGTTGTGCCCGTGGTCCTCGCACATCCGCAGGAACCCCTCGAAGTCCGTTCGGCGGGGCTCCCGGGTCTCGAGCCACATGTCCTGCATGACGGCCCAGGTGTGGGACCCGGTGAGGTAGATGGCCCTCCCCGAATCGTCCGTGAAGTAGCGCGGGTTGCGGTCCAGGACCCGCAACGGGCCCGCGAATGCATGCCGCATGGTAGGCCCCCTTCGGCGCGGCCCGTATGGAACGGACACCCGCCCGGTTGGGCTTCTCTACCGCGCCCCCACTCACCTCGGGGAAGGTACGAGAGCACTCCCCGCGAACCTCGCCCGTGCACGCCATGCCGTCGCTGCCGGAGGCTCGGGATCGTGGTTCCTCAGGATGGGTGCAGGTGCAGGCGGAGAGGGAACCTCGTCAGCGCATGGGTAGTGGTTCTTGCCTGCGGCGTCGCCGCGGCGCAGGGCCCGGAGGTTGACGTGAGCGACCTGCTCAGCCCGGCCTTCGTCGCCTGCGACAAGAAGCTGGTCGGCTTCGCGTGGGCCATGCCGTCGCCCTCCTACCTACGGGACCACATGGCGGAGCTGGAGGTGGCCGCGCCCTACCTGGACGGGCTCGTGTTCAGGCTACCCGAGACCGATCCCGGCCAGTGGCCGCCCTGGCTGCCGGCCTTCGACAATCGCGCCTGGAGCGAAGCCCATGTGCCCCTCGACACACTTCGCGCCATCCACTGGGGGCGCTTTCGGCACAACTTCATCTCCCTGGGCCCGGGGCCGACGTACGACGACCTGCAAGTCAGCTGGTTCGATGACGCAGCATGGGAGACCGTGCGGGCGAACCTGCGCCTGCTCTCCAAGGCCGTCGTCGCCTCGGGAGCGCGGGGCGTCTTCCTCGACGTGGAGAACTACTCCGGGGTATGGCATTATTGGAGCCCACAGGGCCTGAAGCAGAACCCGCCCATGCGCATCTGCCAGTATCCGGGATTCACCTTCGCGCAGGTCGAGGGGAAGGTCCGCCAACGGGGCCGCGAGTTCATCGCCGCTCTGCAGAGCGAGAAGCCCGATCTGGTCGTGTTCGCCACGGCGCTCCTGGGCGATAGCGGCAGCAAGCCGGACGAGGTCGAGACCAGCTACTACCCGCTCCTGAGGGCCTTCACCGAGGGCCTGCTGGAGGGCGCTGGGCCTGAGGTGCGGCTGGTGAACGGCTCCGAGCACACCTACTGGGTCAACGCGAGCGACGGGTACCTGTACTGGCATGACCGGCACCTTCAGAACAGCCTGAGCTTGCTGCCGCCCGAACTGCGGGAGCGGTGGCGGCGGCAGAGCGGCAGCGGGATGGCGGTCTTCTACGATGCGCTGCTCACGGGGCTGTACACCGAGAAGCTCCCGGTCGATCGGGAGTACCGCCTGAAGTGGCTGGAGCACAACCTCTATCACGGGCTGTTGACCAATGACGAGTGGACCTGGCTCTACTTCGAGAAGGCGAATCCCTGGATACGTGAGGGCGTCCCGCCCGAGGCTGTGGCGGCCATCGAGCGCGCCAGGGCCAAGGTACGGAACCGGCAGGCTCTAGGTTGGACGGTGGTCTGGCAGTCGTTGAGTGAGCCGGTCCCCTCCAAGGTCTTCGACACTCCGTCCTTCCGCATCACGCGACCCGCGGGCGATGAGAGCCTCTGGGGCGGCGATGGGGTGGTGGTCGAGGTCGTCCCCGCCGAAGGCGTGCCGCTGACCAGCGTGCAGCTCTATCTGGACAGCCGTCCCGCGGCGAAGCTGCTTGCGCCGCCCTTCCGCGTCACGCTGCGTAACGTCCCGGTCCGCGCACACCTGTTACGAGCGGTCGGCTACTTCACCGGCGACGCGGACCGTGGTGAGGCCGCGCCGGTGCTGTTCGAGGTAGCGCCCTGATGGCAGCCCTGCTGCGGGTCGCTCTCCTGGCCGCGCCGCATGGGAGCCGCGCCCAGCCCCCCGCCGATTGGCGCGACATCACCCCGGCTGCCTCGGTCTCGGCCTCGATGGGCGAAGCCCTCCCCGATGGCTTCACGCCCCGGGCGCTGTGTGACGGGTCGGTGGCCGCGACCTCCCGGGTGGTGGGCCATGCCAACCTGAACGCGCAGTTCGGGATGCGGTTCGCGTGGAGTGCCTTCGAGTCACGCTGGGAGTGGCCCGCGCCGCAAGCCGTCGCCGCCGTCGACCTGTACGTGGCCGACCCGACGACGGCCCACGCCGCGCCGGTGTGTGTCAAGCTGCGCGCGCAGGACGAGCGGGGTCATTACACGATCCGCCTGATCCACAACGAGTACCTCTCCTGGCAGCCCGCATCCGACTGGACGGACTCGGTCGATCCCGCCGCCCGAGCGCAGACCGTGCGGCTGCAACTGCGGCGGCCGTTCCTGACCACCGGCCTGCAGATCATCGTGGGACACCACCAGAGGTGGGTGGAACTCGGGGACGTACGCCTCTGGTCCGCCCCGGTGGCGCCGGCGCTGCCTGTGCCGCCGACGGCGGAGGCCATCCGGTGCTGGTTCGCCGACCCGTGGGCGGGCACTGAGGGCGGTGCACGCTTGCCGGACGCCGAAGGCCCCGCCGTCCCTTGGTCGCTGCGCATGTGCCGCAACGACACCGAGCAGGCCATTATCGGACTCCTGAACGAGGGTGATGCAGACGGAGCGATCACCGTGTCGGTGTCCGGCGCGCCCCCGGGGCTGCAGGCCGAACTACTGGCTGTCGGGGCGATCGAAGCCCGCGGCACGCCGCAGGAGTGGTGGGCCCCGGGCAAGAGCCATGTGGCCCTGATGAACCTGCTGACGGCGGAGGGGGTGCGCGGGTTCGCCGGCTACTTCCCGGCGCACTTCGTCGCCCCGGAGAGCTGGGAGAGGTTCCCGACGCTGGTCCTGGCGCCCGGGAAGCCCGCCTACGTGTGGCTGCGGCTCACGACGTTGGGGGAGACCCTCGCGCGGCCGGGCACGTACCACCTCACCTTCACCGCGGGCGCCTTGCGGCGGGACATTGCGGTCGAGGTCCTGAACGTGCGCCTTCCCGCGGAGCCGGTCGTCGAGTCGATCGCCTACGGCAGCGTGAGCGATGCGGACTCGCGCCTGCACCACACCACGGTCAACGGCGGCTATCGGCGCTTTGTGACCTGCAACCTCGTCGTACACATGAACCGGTGGGGTACGGACTTCGTGAAGCTGGCCCAGGACGACCCCGAGGGCTTCCGACAACTCGTGCGCCAAGGCGTGGACGACCTCTACCGGGACCTCATCGGCCGGGGCTATCGGAAGGACCAGATCCTCATCGAGATCTGGGACGAGCCGAACGATGCGAACATCGAGAGCTGGCTGCTCATCGCTCGCGAGATCAAGGCCTACGACCCGACGGCTTTGGTCTACGCCAATCCGCCGGAGGACTGGGAAGGCCATCCCTGCACGCTGGAGAAGACGGTCCGGCCGATGGCGCCCTACGTGGACGTCTGGGCGCCGCACCTGAACCTCATCAACCGGTTCCCCGAGACCCTGGCCTGCATGAAGGCCACCGGCAAGCCCATCTGGTTCTACCAGAACGTGGGCCTCGCGTACTCGCGCAACGAGGGCTCCGGCACCGCCTGGTATCGGACGGCTCCGTGGCAGGCGCTTCGGCACAACCTGCAGGGCGTTGGGTTCTGGTCGGCGGCCGGCTACTACGGTGATCCGTGGGACGACTTCGACCGCGATCCCTACACGGACTGGCCCGACGCGGCGGTGGTGTTCGCGGACGAAGCGGGTGGCGCAATCGGGACGCGCAACTGGGAGGCCTGGCGCGAGGGCATCGAGGATGTGGCCATCGGGCGGATGCTGGCGCTGGCGCTCGATGAGGGCCGACTGAGCGAGGCGGACCGCGCGCCAGCCCGCCGCTGGCTGGCTGAGACCCCCGACCGTGTCATCCGCGAGAGCCGGGCGGAGGCCGCAGTCGAGGCGAGAGCGCTGGCGCTGGCCTGGCTGGACGCGGCCCAGGATGACGGCCAGTGGCCCGAGGAGTGAGCGGACGGCCGGGCAGGGGAGGATCGGGCAGGGCTTCAGCCCGCAGGGCACCGCGTCTGTAGGGCACATGACCCCGACCTCGCCCGCAAGGTCCCTTGGCCTGGGAGGCGGAACCCCGCCCTCCACGAGTCGGTGCGGCAGGTGAACTCGCCTGCCGCCCTGGGAAGGCAGTGACCCAATGACCGGCCAGTCCTTCGACTTCCTCAAGCGCCTCATCGACACGCCCAGCCCCAGCGGCTACGAGGAGCCCGCGCAGGCGATCGCCGCCGAGCGCCTCCGTGAGCTGGGCGCGGAACTCTCGGTCGATGTGCATGGCAACCTCCTCGGCACGGTGAACGAGGGCGGCAGCCCGCGCATCCTGATCACCGGCCATGTGGACCAGATCGGGATGGTCGTCCGGCACATCACCGACGACGGACTGCTCCGCTTCGAGGTGATCGGCGGCGTCAACCCGCATGCGTACTTCGCCCATCGCGTCGATGTGCACACCAAGAGCGGCCCGATTCGGGGCGTCGTCGCGCGGCAGCTCCCCTACTCGCAGGAGGGCGATGCGGCTCAGAAGGCGATGAAGCCCCAGGAGCACTGGATCGACATCGGCGCCGCGAATGGAGCCGATGCGAAGAAGCGGGTCCGCGTGGGCGATCCCGTCACGTGGGTCGCGCCGCTGGAGAGGCTGGGGAAGAAGCTCGTGATGGGCGCGGGCATCGACGACAAGGTCTGCGTCTTCATCTGCATCGAGGCTCTCGCCGCCATCCTCGCCGACAAGAGGCCCTGCTCCGCCCAAATCACGGTCCTCTCGGCGGTCCAGGAGGAAGTGACCGGCGCCGGCGCGCAGGTCGCGGCGTTTGCCTCCCAGCCCGACCTCGCCATCGCGCTGGATGTCTGGCCCTTCACCTCGGATGTGCCCGGCGGCGATGCGAACCGCTACGGCGAGCTGAAGCTCGGCAAGGGCCCGATCATCTGCCGCGGCGCGAACTGCAGCCCGGCGGTCGTTGACCTCCTCTGCGCCGCCGCCGAGGGCGAGAAGAAGAAGGTGCCCTACCAGCTCTGCGCCTGGCCCGGCACCACACCGACCGACGCCGCCACCATCTTCCGCTCCCGCGAGGGCGTGCCCACCGGCCTCGTCGGCCTGCCTCAGCGCTACCTGCACACGCCCAGCGAGGCCGTCCACCTCGACGACATCGATAACTCCGTCCGCCTCATGGCCGCCTGCCTCCGCCGCCTCAAACCCGGCATGGACTTCACCCGCACCCGCGCGATCCTCGGCAAGTGACGTGGCAGGTGCGTGTGCCGCCCGCAGGGAACACGCCCGCCCGAACAGCCAGCCCATCCTGCGGGTCCATCCCGCCCGAAGAGGGAAGTGTCACGCACTCATGGATGAGGTCCGAGTTGGCATCTTGGGAACCGGCGGCATCGCGCGATCGCATCTCGGCGGCTATCGCGTGTTGCTGGATGCAGGCTATGACAGGTTCGTCCTCAACGGTCTCTGCGACAACAACGCAGACCGCCGCGCCGCCTTCGCCGCGCAGGTGAAGGAGATGTTCGGCGTCTCGCCTCAGGAGTTCGACAGCGCCGAGGCGATGGCCGCTAGCGGCGTCGTGGATGCCGCCGACATCTGCACCCCCCACGCCTTCCATCACTCGACCGCAATCCCGTGCCTGGAGGCCGGCCTGGACGTGATGGTCGAGAAGCCCTGCGGCATCACCATCAAGGCCAGCGACCTCATCATCGCTGCGGCGGAGAAGAACAACCGCCTCGTCGCGGTCGCCGAGCAGGTCCGCCGTGGCATCAAGGCCCGCGCGATGTATTGGGCGGTGAACGAAGCGAAGATGGTCGGCGACATCCGCTTTTGGTCGGTGGTCGGCTTCTCGTCGTGGGACTTCAGCGCGGAGAACTACGCGGACGCCTACGCGTGGCAGTGGCGCCTGCTGAAGCTCCTCACCGGCGGCGGGATGATCTTCGATGCCGGCGCACACTTCGCCGACATGATGCTCCACCTCTTCGGCCCGGTGGACGAGGTCTACGCCTGCCTGCGCGCCTACCAGCAGCCCATCATCGACTCCCCCGAGCTCGGCCCGCAGCCCAAGGACGTGGAAGACACCTGGATGACCACCTGGAAGTTCGAGAACGGCATCCTCGGCCAGTATTCCTGGTCGGTCTCCGCGCCGGGCGAATCGGTCGCCACCCAGATCTTCTATGGCACCCAGGGCAGCGCCCGCGATCGCGGCGGCTGGATGCACACCTTCCAGAATGGTGGCGACCTCACCCTCGCCGACGGCACGAAGAAGAGCTACGAGGAGATCGAGCCCGAGTTCCGCGCCCAGCTCGACGATGCCACCCGCGACCGCCTCTTCCCGCATGGCGTCGAGAACGACATGGCCCTGGAGTGCTGGGACTTCATCGACTCCGTCCTCAACCGCCGCCGCCCCGAGATCAACGCCGAAGACACCAAGCGCGCCAAGGCGATCTGCCTCGCCATCTACGAATCCGCCACCGCCGGCACGCCCATCAAGGTCCAGGACGTGGTTGACGGCAAGGTCAGCGCCTACCAGGACCCCATCAACGAGAAGTGGGGAATCTGACGGCAGGGGTGCCAGGATGACCGCCACGAGGGGGTCTGCGCTCACCGCCGCCATCTGGCGCGAACCCCCTCGCGTTCGCGTGCAGAGGGTCCGCCGCGTCTGCGACGCGCTGAGGGCCACCTACGGCTGTCCACGCCTCGGGAACCCTCGGTCCCCTCTCGACGACTTGGTCTACATCATCCTCTCCAACAAGACGGCACCGGAGGTTGCCAAACGCGTCTTCCGCACGGTGAAGAGGCGGTTCGGGTCCTGGGATGACCTGCTGCGGTCTCGTCCCTCGATCTTGCGCCGTCTCCTGCTCCCGGCCGGGCTCGCCACCGTGAAGTCGGACCAGATCCGCCGTGCACTGCGGCGCATTGCCCAGGACTTCGGGCGCTGCTCCCTTCGCCCGTTGCGACGCAGGCCGGAACGTGACATCCATCAATACCTGACATCGCTGCCAGGGATTTCCGAGAAGGTGTCGAAGTGTGTGATGATGTATACTATGGGAGCCCAGGTGCTTCCGGTCGATGCCCACGTTCACCGGATCGCGGTGCGGCTGGGCTGGACCATCCGGAAGAGGGCAGACCAGTGCCACGACGAACTTGAGGCCCTGGTGGCGCCTCGACACCGGCACGCGTTCCATGTAGACTGCATCGTGCACGGGCGACAGGTCTGCCGCCCGACTGATCCGTTGTGCGCCGTCTGCTGCATAGCACGCTGGTGCGACTTCAGGCAGGGCCAATGCGACGCGCCAGACCGGTAGCGATCGACCTCTTCTGCGGCGCCGGCGGCATGTCCCTCGGCTTCGAGCAGGCCGGGTTCGATGTCGTCGCCGCCGTCGAGAGCGATCCGATCCATGCCGCGACCTACCAGCATAACTTCCCCGACGCCGTAGTCATCGAGAGGGACGTTGCGCGCGTCCGCGGGGATCGGCTGCGCACTGTAGCGGGCCTCGATGGCGCGGACGTGGACTGCCTCTTCGGGGGTCCCCCGTGCCAGGGCTTCTCGCCAGCCGGGCGGCTGGAGGCCAACGACCCCCGCAACGAACTCGTGCTCCACTTCGCGCGGCTCGTTCGGGAGCTGGCGCCTCGATACTTCGTGCTTGAGAACGTGCCGGGGCTTGTCCAGGCCCAAGGGCAACGCATCCTCAATACGTTCGAGCGCCGGGTGACGCGCAGCGGCTACCGCTTGGTCTGGCCGCCACCCGTGCTGGACGCCAGCGACTTCGGGGTCCCGCAACGCCGCCGCCGCGTATTCCTCATTGGAGCGCGGGAGGACGTGCCCCAACTGCCGGCCTTCAGGGAGGGGCACCGCAGCGCGCGCCCCACCGTCTGGGATGCCCTTGGCGATCTCCCCGATGTGGACGCCCTGGCGGAGCTACTCGAGGATGACGTGTACCACGGGCCGCTCGGGCCGCCGAGCGCGTACGCGGCCGTGCTGCGTGGGGAGGCTACCGACCCAGCCGACCACTCCCACAGACGCAACGGGCACCGGACGGGTCTCACCGGGTGTTGCCGCACGCTACACACGCCTGAGACGGTCGCGCGGTTCGATCAAACGGAGCCCGGGGCGCATGAGCCTATCAGCCGCTTCTACCGATTGCCAGCGGACGGGGTCGCACACACCCTTCGCGCGGGCACGGGGCCCGAGCGGGGCTCCTACACCGCACCTAGGCCCATCCACCCGCTCCACCCGCGGTGCATCACAGTACGGGAGGCGGCTCGACTCCACTCGTTCCCGGACTGGTTCCAGTTCCACCCGACCAAGTGGCATGGCTTCCGGCAGGTCGGGAACTCGGTGCCGCCACGCTTGGCGAGAGCAGTCGCAGGCATGATGGGTCGGGCCGCGTCGCTCAAGGGTGTGCCAAAGGGGGATGGAGACGATGCGTAGGGCCGGGTCGCCTGGCTCCGACCTCCGCGGAGAGCCGACCAAGGAACTCTTTGTCGAGATGCTGGTCCGAGATGTGGAACTCGACGATGCCATCTTGGACCTGGTCGACAACGCGGTCGATGGGGCCCGCCGTTCCGTCGGCGGGAGGGGGCGCTATGACCGCTATGAGGTTCACCTGGAGGTGGCCAAAGACCGCTTCGCCATCAGGGACAACTGCGGGGGCATCCCAGAGGGGATTGCCCGCGACTACGCCTTCCGATTCGGGCGACCTCGGGACGCCCAAGGCCTCTCACATTCGGTCGGGCAGTTCGGGGTAGGCATGAAGCGCGCGCTTTTCAAGCTGGGAAGAGCCTTCAAGGTGACCTCCGTGCACGCCAAGTGGCGGTTCGTCCTCTCGGTCGACGTGGATCAGTGGAAGGCAGATGAGGAGCACTGGGACTTTGCACTCGACGAGCAGAAAAGGCCAGGGGAGGGGCACCGTTTCGCGGCGGACAAGCAAGGCACTCGCATCGACGTCGCGCCCCTCCACAGAGGCGTATCTGACAAGTTTGGCAGCCCCAACTTCCGATCATCGCTTAGGGAGCGCCTCCGCGCTGCCCATACGCTGGCGCTGAAGCGGGGGCTGGCGATCACGCTCAACGGCACGAAGTTGGAGCCCACTGAACTGCTGATCAAGTCATCGCCTGTACTTCGCCCGGCGTACTGGAAGAGCTCCCTCCTCCATCCCCAGGGCCGAGTTGATGTGGAGATCTGGGCGGGCGTAGGCGAGCGCAGGCCACCCAGAGCCGGAGGCTGGTACGTCTTCTGTAACGACAGGCTCATCATGGGCCCCGAGCAGACCGGAGTGACAGGCTGGGGTGAGAACTCCCCCAGCCTGCCGAAGTACCACGGGCAGTACGCATGGTTTCGGGGGTACGTCTTCATGCGCGCAAGGGACGCGTCGGCTCTGCCATGGAACACCCCCAAGACGGGTGTGGACGGGGGCGATCCAGTGTGGCGCAAGGTGCGGTCGCAGATGGTGCTAATGATGGACCCGGTGGTCGAGTTCCTGGACAGGCGCAAGGACGAGCAGGATGCGGCGCAAGCGAGGCCTCTCCAAGAGGCATTGGACGACGCGCCTCTAGTCGCCGTTGGCGCGGCCAAGGGCGGCGCGGCGTTCAGGGCCCCGTCGGCTGCCCCCCCAGGTGAGAAGCCCGTTCGCATCTCGTACACCAAACCGCCGGGCGAGTACGAGCGGGTGCGTCGGGTCCTGCGCGCTCGCGATCTCCAGGTTGAGAGGCCCAGGGACGTAGGGGCGCGGACCTTCGAGCACTACCTCCGAGAGGAGTGCGCTCCTGATGGATGACGCAGCCCTGCAGGACACACGTAGCATGAAGAGCCCCCACTACGCGCTCCGCCCGGCCAAGAACGTCGAGCGCAAGATGATGTGCGAGGCGTTCCGTCGCCTGTCAGGACTGAGGCCGGTTCACGACTACCGATACATCGGGTTCGGGGCGCTGCACTTCGTGGACTTCCTCCTCTTCCACCGGGCACTGGGCATCTCTGACATGGTCAGCATTGAGGGCAACGCCACTGAGATCGCCCGGTACGAGTTCAACTGCCCTCTGAGGTGCATCAAGGTTCGCCCTGGCTTGTCGCACACCGTGCTGCCTCAGCTCCCATGGGACAGGCCAACCATTCTGTGGCTTGACTACGAGAACCAGATCGACGTGCGCAAGCTTGGTGACGCGCGCACGTTCGTCGGGAACGCACCTCCTGGCAGCGTGCTTGTCGTTACCCTCCCGGCGGCTCTGCCCCGCGAGGTTCGGCCCGGCGGCCGCTTGCAGTGGCTGCGGAACCAAGTGGGCGCCGACAGAGTTCCGGACGAGGTGACTGAGGACTCCCTGGGGGATTGGGGTCTGGCGGAGGCGTGTCGCCTCATCGTCAGCAACGAGATCGGCGCGGCGCTGCTGGACCGCAACGGCACCGAACCGAAGGCCGAGCAGGTTGCGTACGGCCAGTTGTTCAACTTCCGCTATCGGGACAGCGCCCACATGTGCACATCGGGCGGCCTTCTGCACCGTGTCCAGGACGAGGGGACGGTCGCACATTGCCGCTTCCACGAGCTGGACTTCGTGCGCACGGGTAGCGACGCATACGAGATACCCGACCTGAAGCTGACGTACCGGGAGTTGCGGCACCTGGAAACGCACCTCCCCTGCGACGCGCCCGGCTCTTTCCGGGCCCCCCCCGTGCCCGCGCCCCTTGCCCAGGGGTACGCCAAGGTCTATCGCTACTTCCCGACGTTCGTCGAAGCAGAGGTCTGACCGGCGGTGCCGCGCCTCCCCTACGCATTGCGGACGAGCGCCACTACCGGCTCGTGCCGCCGGACCAGCTGACGGCTGAGGAACTCAGTTCCTACCGCGCCCGCTTGACGTAGTCTCCCTACCCCGCCACATACCTCCGGTACTTCGGCACGTACTGCCACTCCTCAACGAAGCCTTCGGGATCGTCGGGGAGGGGGTGGGTGGCGAGGCCTTCGGTGGTGGCGGCGCGCATGACGGCGGCGGCGACGTGGACGGCGACGGAGCGGAGGTCGGTGAGGGGTGGCAGGAGGCGGCCCGCCTGCAGGTCGGCGGGGGTGAGCATCTCGTGGACTGCCGACGCGGCCGCCACGAGCATGGCGTCGCTGATGCACCGCGTGCCGGACAGGTGCGCGCCTGCGCCGATCCCCGGGAACACGTAGACGTTGTTCGCCTGGCTGAAGGTGACCGTGCGGCCCTCGTAGGCGAGCGGCTCGAAGGGGCTGCCGGTGGCGATGATCCCGCGCCCACCAGTCCAGCGCACGAGGTCGTGCGGGTGGGCATCGACATTGGCCGAGGGGTTGCTGAGGGCGAAGATGATCGGGCGGTCGCAGTGCATCGCCATTTGCTCGACGACCTCGCGCGGGATGGCGCCCGGCGAGCCCGACAGCCCCAGCAGCACGCCTGGGCGCGTGGCCTGAACCACCTCCGCGAGGCTCAGTTGCTCCAGCGCGAGGCCCCATCCGCGTACGACCTCGGGCTCCGTTGCGATGCGCCGCTTGTAGGCGGGGAGGTTCGGTCGGTCACTGACGACCAGCCCGCGCGTGTCGAAGACATGCACGCGCGCCCTCGCCTCTTGCGGTAAGAGCCCCTCGGCTGCCATCGCGGCGATGAGTCCCGAGGCCACGCCCACGCCCGCATCGCCCGCGCCGACGATGCAGATGGTCTCGTCCGTGAGGCGCCGCCCTGCGAGCTTCAGCGCGCCCAGCAGCGCGGCGTGCACGACCGCCGCCGTGCCCTGGATGTCGTCGTTGAACGAGGGCAGAGCGTCGCGGTAGCGGTCGAGGTTCGCGTACGCGCGCTCGCGGCTGAAGTCCTCCCACTGCAGGACTGCGCGGGGGCACTGGCGGCGGACCCCGGCCACGAAGGCCTCGATGAATGCCGCGTACTCCTCGTCGTTCAGTCGATGGCGCCGCAGCCCGATGTAGAGCGGGTCGCGCAGCAGCTCCTCGTTCTCGGTGCCGACGTCGAGCGAGATCGGCAGGCAGCTTGTCGGCGCGAAGCCGCCCGCCGCCACGTACAGCGCGAGCTTCCCGATGGGGATGGCGATGCCGCCCACGCCCTGGTCGCCGATGCCCAGGATCCCCTCGTTGTCGGTGCAGACGATCACGCCCACGTCGCCCGCCGCGCCGTTCGCCAGGATCTCGTCGATGCGGTCGATGTTGCCGGGCGTGATGTACAGGCCGCGCGAGGTGCGGAAGATGTGGCTGAAGCGCCGCACGCCCTCGGCGACCGTCGGCGTGTAGACAATCGGCGCGAGTTCGTCGAGGTTGTTCGTCAGCACCGCGTGGAAGAGCGTCTCGTTGCGGTCCTGCACGGCGCGCAGGTAGATGTACTTGTCGAGCGGCGTCGGCTCCGCGCGCAAGTTCTCCAGCACCCGTACGACTTGCTCGTCGAGCGTCGAGACATGCGGTGGCAGCAGGCCGCTCAGGCCCAGCGCCGCTCGCTCCTCCTCGGTGAACGCCGACCCCTTGTTCAGGATCGGGTTGCGCAGCAGGGCGCTGCCTCGCTCTCGGACCGGTATCGCGTCCGGCTCCATCGGCTCAGCCCTCCTCGGCGACGCTTAGTTCGCCCGTCCGCCCCGAATCCCTGTCCGTTGGGAGGGGCCGCATGCCTGCGGGTCGAAGGTGCTCGACCCGCAGGCATCCGGCCCGCCGTACGACGGAGTCCGCACCATGAGCGCCCCTTTCCTCGCCGCCGTCCTCCTTGCTCCCGTGCTGGCCTCAGCCTTCCCTCTCCCCGGCGAGTGGCCTTGCGA
>VGFC01000072.1 GCA_016869045.1 Armatimonadota bacterium | reverse complement strand
GCGCAGATCGCGCGGCACACTCTTGGGGGCCTCGAGGTAGATGCGCGTGATCTGCCGAGGGTCGAGCTTCGCGTCTTCGTCGGTGCCGCCCTCGCGCAGGCTCATGCAGTCGAAGGCGATCCGAATCCGCAGCCAGAGGGCGCGGTCGATGCGCTCAGGAGCGACGGCCTGCGCAATGCAGGGGAGCGAGAGGGCGAACTGGTAATCGGAGCCGTCGGCTTCGACCACGCCCAGCTTCACGTCCCCGAGGGGTGCGGAGGCGCGAACGTTGAGGGCGAGGCCGCCGCCTCCGGCGACGGACACCGGGCGGGTGATCCGGGCGCCCTCGGCGCCGCGCGGGATGTACCAAGCGACGTAGCGCGAGGGCGCCGTTGGTGCTTCCGTGGGTGTGAGGCGCGCGGCCGAGGCGGGGGGATCGCACTCCCACGCAACGGGTCGCGGGTTGTTGAAGTCATCGATCACCCGGCGAAGGCTGAAGACCCGCTCGCGTCGGATCGCCGCGCGGAAGCGGCCGATGTTGAGCGACTCGTCAACGGCGGGTACGCCGGGCGTCGGGCCGAGGATGCTGCCGACGTCGGTGTCGGGGCGGATGCACAGGAACACCGTGCGGCGGCCATCGTCGCGGTAGTAGCGGTTCTGCAGCTTGCCGACTTCACGGCTGCACTCCCACCAGCAACCGAAGTCCGAGCGCCGGTCCGACAGCAGGGGGATGAGGTCGCCGATCCACTCCTTGTTCGTGTGGACGACGTCGCCCGGCTGCGTATGTTGCTCGACCCACCGCATCGCTTCGTCGCAGTCGGGCAGGAGGGCCTCGCTCTTCTCGCGATCGCTGGCCATGATCGGCTTGCCGGTGACGGCGAGCATCACGATGGCATGGGTGGTGGTGAGCGGCAGCAAGGCCGGCGAGGGGAGCAGCGTCGCCGCGGTCAGCGCCGCCGCGCGCCGCCAGGTGGCCCACGCCGGCAGCAGGCGCACGAGCACGGTCGAGGCGCTGATGGCCCAGAAGGGCGCCGAGTGCATCGTGAAGCGCCCGCCGTAGGAGAAGAGCAGCGGCAACATGCCCAGCAGCAGCCAGCGGAGGATGGCCTCCTGGGCCCGGGAGCGGCGCAGGTTGCGAATGCCCCACAGGCCGCAGCCGACGAGCACCAGGTTGAACATCTGCAGGCTCATGATGCGCTTCACCAGCCCCATCGGCAGGCCGGCGTTGAGGGCGGCGCCGGCAACCCAGCCGCGCTCCATCCACGTGCGCACCACCCACGGCAGGGCCCACAGAAGCGCCACCAGGCCGACCTTCAGCACCTCGCCGCGATAGCGGGGGTACTTCCACGCGAACAGACCGAGGCCCAGGACGATCAGGTAAGGGATCGCGATGTGGGAGTACAGCATCAGTGTGAGCAGGATGATCGACGGCCAGGTCCGGCGGGTGAGGAGCGTGATGATGAGAATCGGGGCGAGGAGGTTCACGAAGCAGCTTGGGATGTAGATCAACTCGACGAGAGCGTGGGACACATCGAGACTCAACAGCGCTACGGCCACACAAGCGGCCCGCGAACCGAAGATCCACCGCGTCGCGAACCAGCAAGACAGGAAGGAGGCGGGCAGGAAGAGCACCGCGAGCACCTGGCCCGCCGTCAGGACGCTGCCGGTGAGGCGCGCCAGGCCGGCGAGGATCAGATGGATGAGAGGCGGGTACAGGTGCGGCCGCCCGACGGGCGCGTAGTCCCAGTCCACCCAGGCGGGGAGTTGCCCCTGGAGGTTGATCTGCTTGGCGATGGCCAGGTGATAGTACGTATCAGACACGAACGGCTGTAGGCCGTTGGCGCGCAGCAGCAGGACCAGCGCAATGCCCCCGATGAAGCCGAGCGCGACGGCATCGAAGCCATCGAGCGGTCCGCGCCACAACCGGCGGTCGCCGCCCGAGTTATCGAGGTCCACCCAACGGTAAGTTGTGAGCAGGCCGAGTAGTCGGCGCCGCCACCGTGTCTGCATCGTCCGACCGATCAGAACATCTGGCTGTCGTCTGTGCTCTCCGGCTCGGGCTCGGGCTCCGGTGGTGTCGGGACGGCGGGCGACGGCGGCGCTGCCGGGGGCACCACCGCCCGCCTCAGCGGGGCCTCGTCGAGACGCCGACCGCCGAGGAGAGCGAAGAAGAAGGCGCCCATCGCCGCCCAGGAGGCCACGACCCACAAGACCTGACCTGCGCACGGGACGAGGATCATCACCCAGCCGAGCAGGCTGCTGCCGGCGAGGACCTCGACGATGGGATGCGCGGGCGCCTCGGAGCCGATCCGCTTCAGCGCCCACCGACCGGCCAGGAGAGAGACGCCCACCCCGCCCATCGTCGCGACCAGAGTTCCGAGCATCACGAACGGGAAGCCCGCCTGCTGGTTGCCGCCGGCCGCGGCGTTCGCCATGGCTGCGAGGAGTGCGACGGCCAGGAAGGCCGCCAATCCGACGAGCGGCGTCTGCCAGCGGTAGCGGTCCACGGCGGTTGCACAACGGCGCGCAAAGCGGGGGAAGACACCCATCACGGCCATCTGCAGGCTGGCGCAAACGAAGATCGCCAGAGGCAGTAGGAGCAGCAGTACTGCCCCCTCCTCCTTCTTCTTCGGGCCCGGGCCTTGGGCGAGGGCCACGGCGCACCAGGTGACAGCAAGGAGAATGGCCGCCAGGACCATTGCCCAACGGCGAAGCACGGCTCGTCGCACGTCCTCGGGTCTGAGCTTCGGCAAGATGCACACCTCCTGGGCGTCGCGTCGTACCAGGGAGGCGTACAGCATCCGGCCCGCTCGTGTTTCGCACGCGTCGGACGGGCGCTGGCCAACCGTCGCCTCCCACGTCCCGAAAAAGTGGGCGGACCAGGAGGTGTGAGCAACACACGCGGGGAATCCCGTTCGTTCCGCAGCATGACGCCATGCGTGGGGTCGGGGCATACAGCCTGGCGGCACCGGTCGCATGGGTAACTGAAGGAGGCACGCGCTTTGCCCACCGAACACGACTTGTGGCGACAGAAGATGAAGCCCCTTGGGTTCACCGAGTTCGGCGAGCTTCACTGGAACGCGGCGACGCCGGAGCTGTACGAGCACGCCCTGAGCCACGGCGAGGGACTGATCTCGCATCTCGGACCGTTCGTGGTGAACACCGGTCAGCATCGCGGCCGGTCGCCGAACGACAAGTTCGTCGTGCGACAGCCGCCGAGCGAGCCGGACATCTGGTGGAGCGAGAACCAGGCCTTCTCGCCGGCGAACTTCGATCGGCTGCGGGGTCGCGTGATGGCGTACCTGCGCGGGTGTGACCTGTACGTGCAGGACTGCTACGTCTGCAACCACCCGGACTATCGGATGCCGATCCGGGTCATCACGCAGAAGGCGTGGCACAGCCTGTTTGCCCGCGACATGTTCCTGCGCATCTTCGACCGCGAGGAGTTGCTGAAACACGAGCCCGAGTTCACTGTCATCCACTCGGGCGACTTCCGGGCGGATAAGGAGCAGGACGGCACCAACTCGGGCGCGTTCATCATCATCAACTTCGAGGAGAGGCTCTGCCTGATCGGCGGGACGCTGTACGGCGGCGAGATCAAGAAGGCGATCTTCACGATCCTCAACTACCTGCTGCCCGGCAAGGGCGTCCTGTCGATGCACTGCTCCGCCAACACGGGGGACAAGGGCGACGTCGCGCTGTACTTCGGGCTGTCAGGGACGGGGAAGACGACCCTCTCGGCCGACCGCGAGCGCTACCTCATCGGCGACGACGAGCACGGATGGTGCGATGACGGCATCTTCAACTTCGAGGGCGGCTGCTACGCGAAGGTGATCAACCTCTCCCGCGAAGCCGAGCCGGCCATCTACGAATGCACGCGCCGCTTTGGGACGATTCTGGAGAACGTCGCGATGAGCCGGCGAACGCGGCGGATCGACCTGGATGACGACACGTTCACCGAGAACACCCGCGCCGCATACCCCGTGAACTACATCGACCGGATCGTCGAGGAGGGGCGCGGCGGGCACCCCAAGAACATCGTCTTCCTGACGTGCGACGCCGACGGCGTCATGCCGCCTGTCGCCAAGCTCAACCACGCGCAGGCGCTCTACCACTTCCTGTCGGGCTACACGGCCGACGTGGCGGGAGTGGAGGCGAGCCTGGCCAAGGGCGAGACGCGCCCGCGATTCAGCCCGTGCTTCGGGGCGCCGTTCCTCGCGCGGCCGCCGATGTTCTACGCCCAGATGCTGGGCGAGCGCGCGAAGAAGCACCGGGCGAACTGCTGGCTGGTCAACACCGGCTGGGTCGGCGGGCCGTATCACACCTCCGACCGCGTGAAGATCCAGTTCACGCGGGCGATCATCCGCGCGATTCTGACCGGTGGCCTGGCGAAGGTGGAGATGGTGCGGGACCCGTACTTCGGTCTCCAGATCCCGACCGAATGCCCAGGCGTGCCCCGGAAGGTGCTGAACCCGCAGGAGTCATGGAAGAGCAAGCGCGGCTACCAGCAGTCGGCGAAGATGGTGGCGGGCCGTTTCCGCGCGAACTTCGAGAAGCGCTTCTCAGACGCGCCCAAGGCCATCCTGGCGGGCGGGCCGCCGGAGCAACCGTAGGAAGCGACAGCAAGGACTGTGCTTCGGCGTATTGCCTCACCCCCTGCCCCCTCTCCTGAATGGAGAGGGGGAACGGCACGGCCCTGCGTTGTCGGTGTCCCCCTCTCCATTCAGGAGAGGGGGCAGGGGGTGAGGCACCAGAGCCGCCGGGCCCTGACAGCAGGAGAACGAGCACGTACCGCGAACTAACCGGGTAGCGCGGGCGCTACCCCATGTGCCGGTTGTTTGAGAGGAGATCACGATGTCCAGGACCGCAACCATTGTCATCCCCGGCGACGCCCGGCCGACCGCGAACAGGTTCTGGTGGCCGAAGGCCGAGGAGGGGTTGCGGGTCCTGGTCGGCTGCCTAAAGGACCTCGGGTGGAAGGCCGACATCCCGTTCCGGGGCCCCATCGACTCCCAGGCGCTGAGTTCGAAGGTCTTCGCGAAGGCGAAGGGCGATGTCATCATCGCCTTCTTCACGGGCTGGTCGTTCACGGGCCACCTGACCCAGGGCCTGCTGTCTGCGGACCACGCGGACAAGCCCGTGCTGATGCTCAGCAACTTCCTGGGAGACTTCCCCGGCCTCGTCGCGCTGCTCAACACCGCCGCGGGTCTGCGGATGTTCGGGCGGGAGCACAGCCGCCTGTGGACCAATGAGTACTCCGCCGATCCGGCCTTCATGAAGCGGTTGCAGGAGTTCCTGACGACCGGCAAGGTCGTCTGGGACCTCGACCCCTACGTCTCGCCCGGCAAGCCGACGGACTACTCCAGGACCGCCATCCGAATCGGGACGCAGGTCGCCGAGCGGATCCTGAAGGAGCGGCGCCTGGCAATCATGCTGGGCGTCTGCTCGATGCAGATGTTCAACGCCCTGATTCCGCTCGATCTCCTAAATCGGGTGGGGTTCGGCACGGAGATGATCGACCAGGCGGAGCTGCTCCGGCGCACGCTCGAAGTGCCGGACAAGAAGGGCGAGGAGGCGCTGCGCTTCTGCCAGAGCAAGGGGGCGCAGTTCCACTTCGGCTCGCTGCCCAGCCGCGACCTCACGCCGGATCAGGTCATCAAGCAGTTCCGCATGATGCGGGCGGCGCTGGACCTCATGGAGGAGTTCGGCGGTGACTGCGGCGGCACGCAGTACCAGCTCGGCCTCATCGAGAGCTGGCCCGCCACGGACCTATGGGACGGCCTGATGAACAACCGCTGCCGGCCATGGGGCAATGGCGACAGCATCGCGTGGTCCACGGAGGCGGACTACGGGAACCTGCTGCCCATGCAACTGCTCAAGGAGATTCAGCTCGCGAAGCGGCAGGATCCAGAGGTGTACTTCCACGACGTTCGCTGGGGCAAGGAGATCGACGGGGAGTTCGTGTGGGTGCTGCTGAACTCCGGGTGTGTCGCGCCGTACTTCTTCAACCGGAGCGCGGACACGCTCAAGGGCATGCACTCCTATCGCCAGGCGGCGGTGTACTTCAAGAACGGCGGCGGGACCTGCGCGGGCGTGACGCTGCCGGGCGAGATGACCTACGCCCGCGCCTATGTCGAGGGCGGCCAGCTCAAGATGATCGTCGGCAAGCAGCAGGTGAAGCAATGCAGCCCGGCCCAGATCCAGCAGCTCCTGGATGCCACGACGCCCGAGTGGCCCATCGCCGCCGCCGTGAAGGAAGCGCCGATGCACGTCATCATGGCGGACTTCCCCTCAAACCATGAGGCGGGCTGCTACGGCGATCACGTCGGCGAGATGGTCGCGTGCTGCGACCGTCTAGGCATCCCCACGCGAGTCTACCACGCTTAGGCGCGACACTCCCTCGTGGCGTGAGACCATCGGGCCGGGCGCCCTTCGCCCGGCCCGTGCCGCTTCGTCGGGCCCCTCAGAAGCGCCATAGTGTGACACGCCGGCAACATTGCGTTACGCTCTGCTGATGGCCGCGCGGTATAACGCACCAAGGATCAGCCCCCGAAAACGGCTGCATCCGGCTCCCGTGGGGTGCACGACCATGCGCCGTCGTCGAGTCGTTGCCATCCGCCGACGCGGTTCGACGCTCATCGAAGTGTTCCTGGCGGCCACCATTGTGGCGGTCGGGTTCATCGGTGTTGCGGGGGCCCTGTCGTACGCCGCGAAGATCAGCCGTGTGGCCAAGGACATGGCGGTGGCCGAGCAAGTCGCCTCCGATCTGTTGGCCCAGGCGCGGCTGGCGAGCACGGGGGACCTTGCGAGTTGGTACACGTACGCGGGCGAGACCAGCACCAGTGGAATGGAGCAGGCCTGCAGCAGCGCACTGCGCGACTCGGGCCTGGCCAAGGCGGAGACCTGGTTCACCGTGACGGACGTATCGAGCACTCTCAAGGGCGTGAGCGTCGTCGTGTCGTGGGGTACCGGCTCCTCGAGGGGCCGAGTCGAGACTCAGACGCTCATCTCGCCACGCTTCTAGGCGGGCAGTCCCGGGCGCATCAATCAGACTCAGGAGACGCGGCGCGTGATGCACTACCCGCTCAGGGGAAGGCGAGCCAGCCGACGGGCCGGCGTGACCCTCATCGAGCTGATGATCTCCGCCGGGGTAATGTCGATCATCCTGGGGGCGGTGCTCGTGCTGCAGCTCCAGGGGTTGCGGATGTACCAGGATGTCTCTGCCCGGGACTGGGCGACGTTCAAGGCGGCGACGGCGGTCGGGCGCATGGAGGAGGAGATCGAGGGGTGCTACCGGGTGATGGTCGGCTACCCCTCGGACATCACCCTCGCCAACCCGCTGACCCAGCAGAACACGGTCCTGAATGTGGCGATCCCGGTGCAGCCGCTGACGGCGGGCGATACGGTCCGCTACTACCTGTCCGACAAGACCGGTCAGTTCGGCAAGTCCGGCAGCTGTCTGTGGCGTGCCGTCAAGCCACCGAGCGCCAAGAGCTACACGGCGACGCTGCTGGCGGATAACATGACGAAGCTGAGCTTCACCTACACCATGGGCGCGGTGCCGCGCAACTGGTCCGTGCAGCAAGTCGGTCTGGAAGCGGAGGCGTCGGTCCGCCAGGGCGGGACCACCCGCCTGTGCTCGCACTCAAGCAACATTGTCCTGCGCAACGCGCGCCTCGGCCCGGTCACCGCCGAGGCGAAGCCCGCCGGCTAGGAGGGGAGCCCGTGTCTGCACATCGCAACCTGCGTCGGCCAGGGGCGGGCCCGCGAGCGGGCTCGATCATGCTCCACGCCATCGCGGGCCTGCTGCTGCTGATGTTCCTTGCAGTGACCCTCCTGATGATCTCGCGGTCGATGGTGGGGCACTCGGTCCGGCGGAGCCGCGAGCTGCGCGCCCTCGCCGCGGCCGAAGCGGCCTGCAGTCGCGGGATGGCAATGCTGGAGAGCGGCGCCATCACCACCGTGCCCTACAAGGAGGCCAACGTCCCCATCGGTCGCCAGAAGATGGACGTCGAGGTCGTGGCTGCCGAGACCGGGGTGACAAGCCCGTACAGCGTCGCGAAGTACGAAATCCGCGGTACGGGCTATGCCGGCAAGATCAAGCGGACCATCGCTCTCGGCGGCAGCCACGACTCGTTCCTGAGCTATTCGCGCTTCCTGGAGAGCGGGACGCTGTCCTACGCTGCGGGGGCGACGCTGTCCGGCCAGGTGTACTGCGGCGGCGACATGAGCCTGAGCGGCAGGCCGGTCACCTTCAAGGATAACGTCGAGGTCAAGGGCAAGATCCAGAATAAGACGTACGGGGTCTACGAGAAGAGCGTGACGGAGAATGTGCCGGCGGTGCAGCTGTCCGGCTCCATGGATCCGGCCACCTTCAGGAACCTGGCGAAGGCGGCCGGTCTGTACTACAGCAGCACAAGCACGACGCCGGTGATCGACCTCTCGCTCTTCGACTTCGACGTCAGCCCGCCCGTGTACGGTTCGACGAAGCTGCCGTCCAACTTCAACGGCGTCGTGTTCGGGGAGGGCGATGTCGCCGTGAAGGGGCTTCTGGAGGGCCGGTCGCTCACGATCGCGGCCAACAAGAACATCATCATCAACGGCAACATTCGCACCGGCTGCAGCCGCAAGAGCGCCGCCCTGGCCAGTCCGTCGCTGGCGTTCAACGCGGCCTCCGGCACGGAACTCGTGTCCTCGGTCAGCCTGACCCCGCTGTTGAGCACGCCGAGCGACTGCGCGACGATCAGCATCAGCGGGTCCAAGTGGAAGCGCGTCACCACGTATCTGTATGAGGACAGCCACCTGCTGGGTGTCGAGACCGTCGAACGCCCGCCCACCGACACCGGCAAGGCGATCGCAGAAGCAGCGGTGCTCTCGGATGTAAAGATGAACCCCGCCACACACTCCTATCGCGCGGAGGTTCACTACTGGTCGGACGGGAGCGGGCAGACCAAAGTCGATGTGGGCGTGGCGGCCGGCGACCCGGTCAACGTCGCTCTGCTGGCGACGAACACGGTGAACATCAGCCAATACGCGTGGCGCGTCCTGCGGATCGACGCGGCGCTGTTCGCTCGCGACGGGAGCTGGCAGGCGCCGAGTTCGGGCAGCAGCCAGTGGGCGTGCACGGGAGTCTACGACCTGGATGAGGACGGCGTGATCGAGACCAACAACCAAGACGGCTGGAACGAGAGCGCAGTGAACAGCAACACCTGGATGCTGACCATCAACGGCCCGATCATCACGAAGACGGGTGGTTCGGCGGGGGAGTGGAGCAACCAGGCCACCGCGACGGGCAAGGGCACGCGCCACTACAACTACGACGACGACATCGTGTACTTCCAGCCCCCGAACTTCCCGGTCATGCTGTCTCGGTGGGCGCTCCTCTACTGGCGGGAGGCGTAACCGTGCAAGCCAAGCCGCGCGAGTCGCAGACCCTAGATGCGAAGGCGCGTCGGGACCGAACGCTGCTGTTGGGTGCGTTGGTCCTGGCGCTTGCGGTAGCACTGGCGGGAGTCGCGCAGCCGCACAGGCGGCGAGCACCCCAGCCACCGACGCAGCAGGCGACCGTCGGCGTGGGTGCCCCGGCACCAGCGCCCTTCTCGAGCGTGCCCGCCTCCCCTGCCGACGCGCGCGCGGCCGCGGAAACGCCTGCGTCAGCCACCCAGACGTCCGCACCCGCGCCGGGCGCGCCGCCCGTTGACCCCCCGAGCCCGGCCGACAGCAGCGCGTTCAACGGCGCCGGCTTCGCGCCACCCGTGGTCCCCCCGGAGGCCAAGCCCGTGGTCGTTGCCGTGGATCCCCAGCAGGCCGCGGGGGCGAAGGGCCCCCTGTACTACCAGACCGAGGGCCAGATGCAGCGCGCCACCGCGGACTCGCGCAACATCGCGCAGCGCCAAGGGGGCTTCGCCTCGACGCGAGCTGGCGAGTAGCAGCACGCGGGCACGCCGCTCGGAACCCACTGGGCCCACAAGGCGTTGCGGCCCTCAACGTCGAATTCCCTCTCAGCCGGTCTGACGTCTCACTCAGGCCATTACGAGGGCCCTTGATGACCTCCCAGTCGTCGCCCACGTTGGTGGCGCCTCCCCTCGAGCCCGATCCCGTCACGACGCGGATCGAGCGCCTCAAGTCCCGCGTCCTGCATGGCCCGTGCACGCCGACGGGCTGGCGGCTGCTCGCCTTCTGCCGGGCCGGACTGGACCATGCGGGCGCGCCGCTGATGCAACGCCGGGCGGCGGGCCTGGCGCTCACGGTGGAGCTGTTCCCTGCGACCATCCACGACGATGAGCTGATCGTGGGCGAGCACCACTTCGGCGAAGAGCCCGGCGTGAATGGCGCCATCGACTTCCCCGACATGCACCCCCACTTCTTGACGAGCCACTTCGGGGAGCTCGAAGCAGAGCTGCCGAAGACAAGCCTCTCGGCTGAGGACCGGGAACTCATCGAGAGCGTCCGGGGACGCACGGAGCTGTTCGTCACCACCAACCATGCGCCGGAGAAGCCGCCGGAGGTGCTGGCGGCCGAGGAGGCCGGCGTGCTGTTCGGTTGGGGTGTGTCGCTCAACCACAGCGTGCGCGACTTCGCGAAGGTCCTGCGCGTCGGCTTCGAGGGGATCGAGGCCGAGATCGACGAGAAACTCGCGAGCCTGCGGATCGAGGAGCCGGAGGACCTCCCACGCCTGACCTTCTTGCGCGCCGCGAAGACGGTGGTCCAGGGGTGCATGCAGGTCGGCCGCAAGTACGCAGCGGAAGCCCGCCGGCTCGCGTCGAAATTAGGGACAGGCACCAATTTTCGACGTCCAAAATTGGTGCCTGTCCCTAATTTCGACCGAGACGAACTCCTGGAGATCGCGGAGGCCTGCGAGCAGGTTCCGGCGCGCCCCGCGCGGACGCTCCGCGAGGCGATCCAGAGCCTCTGGTTTGCGCACATCCTCACGTGCGCCGAAGACCACATCAACGCGAACTCGATCGGGCGGATCGACCAGCTTCTCGGCCCGTACTACGGGGCCGACCTGGCGGAGGGGCGCCTCGACGAGGCGGGGGCGCTGGAGCTGCTGAAGCACCTGTGGCTGAAGCTCTGGCGGGCGTACGACGTGCAGCAGATGCAGCTCGGCGGCCTGACGCCCTCGGGAGAGGACGCCACGAACCCCATCAGCTACCTCGCGCTCCAGGCCACCGAGGAGTTGGGGCTCGTGCGGTGCCTGTCGGTGCGGCTGCACCGACGCACACCCCGGGCGTTGCTGGAGCGTGCGGTGGACCTGGTCAGCCGGGGCGGCGGCGTGCCCTTCTTCTTCAACGACGAAGCGATCATCCCGGCGCTGGTGGACAAGGGCATCCCCATCGAGGATGCGCGCAACTACGCAATCATCGGCTGCGTGGAGGTGACGATCCCGGGCCGAACGTCGCCCCACGCCGTGAGCCACCAGACGAACCTCGCGAAGTGCCTCGAACTCGCGCTGAACGAAGGGCGCGACCCGTTGACCGGCATCCAGGCCGGACCGCCCACGCGCTCGGCGCTGGAGTTCGCTTGCGTCGATGATCTGTGGGAAGCGTACACCACGCAGGTCGAGCACGCCGCGCGGGTGGGCGCCTTCATCTCCAACGCAGGCCAGCTCCATCAGATGGAGGCCTGGCCGCTGGTCTACTGCTCCATCCTCACGGACGACTGCATCGCGCGTGGGCGCGACATGAACGCGGGCGGCGCGGTCTACAACTACCACTCGGTGTCGGCCATCGGCATTCCGAACGTCGCTGACGCGATCCATGCGATCGACAAGCTAGTGTTTCACGAGAAACAAGTGTCCATGGCGGCAGTCCTGGAGGCGCTTGCGGCGGACTTCGAAGGCGCTGAGCCGATCCGCAAGCTGCTGCTGAACCGCGCGGAGAAGTACGGAAATGACTGCCCGGAGGTCGATGGCTGGGCCGCCCGCGTGGCGGAGCACTTCTGCGACACAATGGGGTCGCTGCGCACCTGGTTCGGGGGCACGTTTCACGTGCACCTGTTCTCGTTCCTGTGGAACGTGGAACCGTGCGGCGCGAAGACCGGCGCGCTGCCCGACGGCCGCCGTGCACACGAGCCGCTCGCGTACAGCGTGTCGGCGACCGCGGGTCGCGACCGCGAGGGCCTGACGGCCTTCCTCAACTCGCTCGCGAGAATCCCGCACCACAAGGCGGCGGGCAGCAGCTCGGCCATCGTGGAGCTATCGCCGAGCTTCTTTCGGGGGAAGGGGCGGCAGAACCTGATCGAGGCGATAGAGACCGCGGTCGCGGCGGGCGTCGGGCAGCTGCAGTTCAACGTGGTGAGCGCCGAGAGGCTCCTGAAGGCGCAGGAGGACCCCGAGCGCTACGGCAACATCATCGTGCGCGTGTCGGGGTTCAGCCAGGAGTTCGGCCTCGTCGCCAAGCCCCTCCAGGACCACATCATCGAGCGCACCAAGCACGCCCGGTAGAAAAAGAGGGACACCATACCTATTTCGCGTGACGTCTGCCAGATAGGTATGGTGTCCCTCTTTTTCTACCCTTCCCCCACAGTCAGGAGCAGCGGGCCGCTTGCCCCATCGCCGACGCTGCAGTTCGCTGCGGCGATGTCCCCGACCGACTGCACCTCCTGGCGATGGCGATGGCCGCAGATGACCAGCCGGCACTTCGGGTGAGCAAGGAACGTGCGGCCGAGGACCGCCGACCCGAGGAAGGCGCGCACGAAGGCACTCTCCACATCAGTGGACGGTTCGCCCGCCAGCTCGGCGAAGGGCACGCAGTGCGTGACGCCGACCCAGTAGTCCACCTGCGCCTCGACCGCCTGGATGTCACGCGCCAGTTCGTCGGCGAGGTGCTGCGCAACGGCCGGGTCGGTGTCACCCCAGGCGACGTACAGCGAGTCGTTCCAGACGAGCTGCTTCCACACGCTGTCCTGGCTCCACATCAAGGCCTGGCCCTTGTAGTCGGCCTCGGTCAGTTCCTCCCAGGGGACGTCGCGGCGGGCGAAGTCGGCATCGAGTTCCGGGCCATGGGGCGTGCGGCGCGCGTGCAAAGGTGTCACGCGCACGCCGGGCACGGGCGGCTGGACCTGTCGCAGCGAGTAGTCGTACCACCCGATGCTCCCCACGAAGCCAACATCGCGGAACACGAACGGATTGCCCGGCAGGTAGTGGAAGCCGTTGCTCTCAGCGATGTTCCGGAGGGTTCGGCGATAGCGGCGCTGGGTATCGGGCCGGCGCGCGATGCTCCACAAGTCGTGGTTGCCCGGAACGAGCAGCCTCGGTCCCCCGAACCCCCGAAACAGCCGCAGGAGCTTGTGGTAGTGCTTCTCCGGGCCGGTGGACAGGTCGCCCGCGAGCACGAGGACGTCCGCCTCGGATTCGCACATCGCCTCGGCGATCGCGACGCACCGCTCGTGGTCGGTTCGCGGGTAGTGGATGTCCGCTGCCGCGCAGATTCTCACGGCCCACCACCTCATTCGGGCTTGATCGTGGCAACCAGTACGCCGTTCTTACGAACAACCACCTCGGTCGTTGCGCTCCCAGCATAGGCCCCATCGGGCAAGCGGCGCAGGTGCGCGAGGGTTGGGACGCTGAACGCGTCGCCCGCCTGCACATCGAGGATCGCGAACTCGTCGCCGGCGCCCATGCCCTGCGTGCTCTCGACCTCGCAGCGCATCAACTGCCCGAACTGGGTGCGGATGATGCGGGTCGCGAAGCCCGGCCCCCGGATCAGCTTGCCGCTCAGGAACTGGGTGCCGGGGACGCTGTCGCTGCGCGCGTACTCGTGTGCCAGCAGGCTGGTGAACTCGTGCGCATTCGGCGGGTCATCCTCCAGGATGCCGGTGCCCAGCACGAAGGAGGGGCTCTCCAGGACAACGCGCGAGCCGTCCGGCAGTGGCTCGATGCGCGCGATCCGGTACGCGGTGTTGCGGCTGTATGCTGGGTTCGTGAACAGGATGACCTGCCCGTCCAGACGGCCGTCGGCAGGGAGCTTCGCCGCCGTCTCGAAGACCGCGCGGTTGGGGTCGGTGGCGCGCACCGCGCCCTGGTGTTGGGCCTCGGCACACGTGAGTTCGAGGTCGCCGAAGGCCAGTCGCCGCGTCGCGACGAGGTGCACGTCGGCAGGCTCGCCCCCCTCGGCCCGCACATGAGCGAAGGCCCCTTGCAGGCTGAAGGTGCGCGTCCCGGCGGTGAACGCGTGCTCCGTCCCGGCGTCAGCCGCGGAGAGCAAGACGTCGTAGCGGCCCTCGCCGAGCATCACGATCGCGCCGGTGGGCGCAACCGGCCCGTCGGCGGCGCATGTGAGGCGCTGCGCGGATCGGATGAACGGCTGCGGCTCCGTCAGCGCGGCGGTCCCGCCGGGCAGCAACCACAGCGCCCGGAACCCGAACCAGTAGTGCCCCGCGCCGTCGTCCTTGATCGCACGTAGCGTCGCCTGGTGCTCGCCCGCTGACAGGTGGACCTGCCCCAGCCGGGCCAGCGGCGCCGCACGGACTGCTTCCCCGGTACCCACCAGCGCCTCGCCGACGGGCCGTCCATCGACCAGCAGTTGCGCCTGACCGTAGGAGGGCGACTGGTAGTGGTCGAGGGCGATCAGGTAGTCTCCCTCCGTCTCGATGCGGAACGTCCACCGCAGCTCATCGCCCGCCTGCGTCGCCTTGTGCAGCAGCACGCGCAGCTCGGCGAGGTACTTCATCTCGCCGGCGGTCACCTGTGCCGAGCGACTGATGGTCTCCGCGTCGATCTGCGTCCCCGCGAGGCGCCGTGCGTAGGGCTCCAGGATCGCGACGAAGGTGCTCGCGAGGTTGTCTCCCCGGCGCCGCGCGATGGCATAGCGGGCCTTAGGTTGGTTGGGCAGGATGCCGGGCGCCCAGGCGCTGAAGACCTCCGTGTCCGGCTGAGCGAGCATCGTCAGGCGGAAGAAGCCGTCGCCCTCGGGCACGGGCCAGGTGGCGCTCCAGTCGGCGTCGGTCTGTCCGCGCCGGGGCGCCATCAGGAAACCGAGACCGTTGCGCGGCGGCGGGTTCCAGTAGGGCTTGTTCGGGTAGCCGGCCATGTCGCCGTCGTTGAGCTGTGACTCGCCCCACTTCACGTCCGGGCCGGCGAGTGAGCCCGCTTCCGGCGCGCCCAGCTCGACGCCGCCGAACTGCGCCTCGGCCCCGATCGAGTGCAGCAGGTAGTCGTGCTGCTTGCCGCCGACGACACGGAAGATGTCCACCAGGTAGGTCTCCGGCCCTTCCCCGATGAGCGCGTCGAGGCGGCGATACGTTGTCACGCCCTGGCGGACGTAGCTGCTCTCGGAGGAGGCCTCCATCAGCTTCAGCCCCGGCAGATCGGCGAGTAGGTGCAGGCTGCCGCCGGTGCCGCTGCCCTCGCGGCCCTGCGAGGTCTCGTCCACGAGCACCAGGTTGTGGCTGGCGGTCTGGTGGGACCAGCCGACCTGCGTGTGAGTGCTGCCCAGGCCGTACCCCAGATCGTACGTCAGCTCGTAGCCCAGCGCGTAGTAGTTCAGATTGAGATCGTCGAGGTGGCCGTGGTTCAGTGTCGGCCCGAACCGGACCAACGCCGCTTGCGCCGCCGGGCCTCGCCCCGTCCGCAGGATGCCGATTCCCTTCTGGCCCAGGAAGTCGCAACGGTGGATGCGGCGATCGAGGATCGGATCGAGGGCCAGCGCCTCGCCCGTCGGCGGGTCGGCCGCGTGGAAGACCAACCAGGGCAGCTCCGCGCTACCCTCGCGCGTTCGGGGTACGTCCCCATCACAGAGCGAACTCAGCAGCGGGGCGAACCTCGCCTTGTCCTCCGGACGCGAGACGCGCGCGTAGAGACGCTCCGCGAGCTGGTAGTCGAAGGGCGAGGTGAGCGTGTCCGGCAGGAAGGAGCGCCCCGTATCCGGCCCGGAGTCGCCGTAGCGCGGCTCCTTGCCGAGGCAGTTGAAGCTGAGCTGCGGGAGGACGCAGAAGCTCTGGAACTGCGGGTCATCATACAGGTTGATGCCGTCGGGGTACTTCGCGCTGCGGTAGTTGAGCAGCGGCTCGGCGAACGTGAGGTAGAGAGTGCGCGTGTGGTCGGCGTACATCATCGAGGTCTCGAAGTACTGGCCGTCGCGGTCCGCGTTGTTGCGCACCATGTTCAGGATGCCATACGGGCCGTCGTAGGCCCAATCGATGTAGGACAGGATTCCGAGACAGCACCCGACCGCCAACGCGCCGCGAATGTAGTCGGCCTCGCCGTTGTGCAGCCGCCCGTGGAGCGACTGCTCGTAACAGTACCACGCCCCGTTCTGCAGCAGGTTGACCTCGATGTTGTGCCGTCGGGTCATGCCCTCCCGGACGGAGGGTTGGTCGAGCGACGGGCTGCCGAAGAGCTGGTCGTACCAGTCAGCGAAGTAGATGAGCACCCGCGCGACCTGGTACCACGGTCGGCAGAAGCGCCCGCTCGGCGGGTTGCTGGGATAGTCCCACGAACCCTTGTCGCAGCTTGGGTAGAGGTCGGCCAGGAGGTCGAGGATGGTCGCCGCCTTCGCCGCGTACTTCTCGTCCCCGGTCAGCGTGTAGGCGTACGCGAGAGGCTGCAGCGCCTTGAACTGCAGCGTCTCGACGACCCACGCATTGTAAGAGCCGACGAAGTAGTGGATGCGCCCGTCCGGGCCGACGTAGCCGGTGCCGGGATCGGGGTGCTCCGCGTCGGGCAGCACGTGTCCGTTCGCGCATGTCACATGCGCGGGGTTGTCGAAGCTGCAGCGCGCGCCGCCCCACTGCCCCCATGATGCCCGACAGATCGGGCAACCTGTGAAGCCATAGGCGAAGCACGCGCCCTTCGGCGGGATGAGCGAGGCGATCCATGCGTCGTCCTTCGCGACCCACTCATCCGCGCTCGCCTTGGTGGAGGCGAACCACTTCTTCGCCCACTCCTCCGTCACGATCCGCTGCCGCGCGCGCTGGACGTCCGCCGGGGTCATGTAGACACACGGGTGCTGCGTGCGGCCTTGGGGAGTGAGGTCAGGGTTCTTCCAGGCTTCCGTCGGCGGCATCTTGATGGTCACCTTCCGGTCCGGGTCGTTGAAGGCCATGACCTCCCGAAGCGTCACGTAGTTCTTGCCGGGGTCGTAGGGCTCGACGATGGAGACCTCGATCCACCCAACGGTGCGACGCTCGAAGCGAAGAACGACCGGGGTCGGGGAGTCGGCCAGTTCCTCCTCAGCCGTGCTTCCGTCCGAGAACGTCAGCATGACCGTCTTCCAGTTCGTGTAGATGGTCGGGTTGTCGGCCTGGATGAAAGCGAGGGTGTCGATGGCGGTCGGCTGCGGGAGGGTCAGCTTGATCTTCACCGGATAGGTCGGATGGTCGCACGAGGCCCACCAGGTCTCGAGGTTGCCGTCGCTCGCGCTATCGATCCCGTACTTCCCGCCGACCGCGCCCGCCGAGCACGAGGCCTCGATCTGCGCGCCCTGCGCGAGGTTCTGCGTCCCTCGGGTGCGCAGATCGCCGTCTGCCCAGGCCAGAGTGCCCATCGCCAGCAGAATGCCTGGTCCGATCATCATGTCACCTCACGCCGTCTTCCGGCGCCGTGGGCATACGCAGCCTCGCCGCCCCGAGGGGGCTGCACACGCGCCGGAGGTTCGATGGCCGGAGGTAGCAGGCCTCCCTGTCTCGGCGTGCACGCGAGGGCGCTGGCGGAGCGCCGGCGAACGTGGCGCGACATGCGGCAACCTGGACGCTCTCGATTGGCGACCGAAAGGACTTGCGCTGATGAAGCTCTGTGATGACTTGCATGAGTTCTCGGATGACCTGATGCGGTTCCTCCGCCAGCTTGGCGTGGAGTGTGTCAAGATCACCGGACAGAAGCTGATGCCGCCCAAGGGCTGCGGGGTGGTGCCCAAGGACGACCTGCGGGCACTGCAGGACCGGCTCGCCAGGCACGACCTGACGCTGGGTGTGTTCCTGTTACCCCAGGGGCCGGAGACGCAGTACTGGAACGCGCGCCTCGGCAGGCCGGACCGCGAGATTGAGGAGGTGTGCCGGACCATCGAGGTCTGCGGCGAGTGCGGCGTCCCGGTGGTGGAGTGGACGTGGAGCCTCATCGATGTCTGGGGCAGCGAGTCCGGCCCGTGGGCGAGAGGCGGAGCCATCACCCGGCGGTTCGACTACGACAAGGTCAAGGACGTGCCGCCCGAGCCGGGCTGTGGCGTTGGGGCTGACGAGATGTGGGAGCGGCTTGAGTACTTCCTGGTGCGGATCGTGCCGGGGGCGGAGCGAGCGAGGGTGAGGCTGGCCTTCCACATCCAGGACCCGCCCCAAACGCCGCAGCTCAAGGGCGAGGCCCGGGTTCTCAGCGACTTCGCGGGCATGAAGAGGCTGATCGAGCTATCGCCGAGCCCCGCAAACGGCCTGAACCTGTGCCAGGGCTCGCTGGCCGAGCAACGGGGGGCGGACGTGTTGGGCACGATCCGCTACTTCGGCGAGCGGGACCGGATCCACCACGTGCACTTCCGCAAGGTGCGCGGTAGCTGCCCGCGGTTCGAGGAGGTCTTCATCGATGAGGGCGACGTGAACATGTACGAGGCGATGAAGGTGTACCACGAGGTCGGCTACCGGTACGCCATCATGCCGGACCACTGGCCGACGCTGACCGGCGACACGCCCTTGGGCCTCGCTTCGCGGGCGTATGCCCACGGGTACATCAAGGCCTTGATGCAGGCGGTCGGGGCCAAGCCCGCGGGCCGCCAGAGCGCCGCCTGAACCGCGACCAAGGGCGCCCTCGTCTACTGCGCGCCATCTCTGGTCTCCGCCCCCAACGCCTCCACCGCGAACCTCGCGAAGCGAATGCGCTCGTACGCGTGCGCGTCGCCGCACTCGTACAGGCAGCCGATCAGCCCGTCCGGCAGCACGGTCAGGCAGGAGTACGCTGCCGGGCCTGCGTACAGCACGAGCTTCCCCGGCCAGGTGCGGCCGTCGTCGAGGCTCAGCCGCACGGTCATCTGCTCGCGCTTGGTGCTCGCCGGGTTCGAGAAGAGCAGCCGGCCGAGATCGTAGCGCAGGAAGCTTGCCTGGCAAATCGGCTCCACCAGGACCGCATCGTGGCTCGGCCCGGACCATGTGAGGCCGCCGTCGGCGCTGCGTGCGACGGCGCGGCGGTTAGCCTCGGACCGGTCGTAGTTGCGCATGTTCAGCAGGAGCGAGCCGTCGGTCAGCTCGACCACCTGACACTCGTTCAGCCCCGGCCCGACCGCGCCGCCGAGGCGCCAACTCGCTCCGTGGTCATCGCTGAAGATGACGTGCGAGCGGTACTCCTTAGTCACCGCGACCATGTGGTCACAGGGGATCACCATCCGCCCGCTGCGGAGCTGGATGCCAACGCCCGGGCCGGTCGCATACCAGGTCCAGTTCGGCGCCTTCGCCTGGTCGGTGATGTCGGTCGGCTTCGCCCAAGTTGCGCCGTCATCGTCGCTCTTCGTGAGCCACACACGACGCGTGCCCTTGCTCGTCCGGTCGATGATCCGGCTCTCTTCGTCCTCGCCGAGGTTGTGAGTCAGCGGGAGCCATATCGTGCCCGTGTCGCGGTCCATGACCGGGCACGGATTGCCGACCGTGTTCGGGCCATCCTCGGCAACGAGCTGCAGCGGCCCCCACGTCTTGCCCCCGTCGAAGCTGCGCTTCAGCACGAGGTCGATGTCGCCCGCATCGCTGGCGCTGTTCCTCCGGCCCTCGCAGAGCGCAAGCACCGTGCCCTTCGGCGTGACGATGACCGCGGGAATGCGGAAGGTGTCGTAGCCCTCCTGTCCGCTCACGAACACGTCGGTCTGCTCGGGTTGCATGGGAGCCTCCCGTTCAGGATCAGCGGCAGTGCTCCGGTGGCCGAGCACCGCAAGAAGCACAAGGAAGAACAGGTGGCGGCCGTTGACGCGCATCGTCGTACGTTCCGCTCTCATCAGCTACTGCAGCTCCGGCTCCGCGATGACCTCGCCGCGCAGTTGCTTTGCCTGCTCGGCGGGGTCGAAGGTCCCGTAGAACACTGCGTTCGCGTCGATCCAGGTCGCCAGACGCTCCAGGCTCTCCGCGTCGAGCTGCATGTCGTGGTGCCCCGCGAGGAGCATCCGCATCAGCCGACTCCCCCGCGATCCGTACAGGCCGCCGGGCGCCGTCAAGTGGACGGGGTTCCACCCTCCATAGCGCGGCACCAGCGCGGCGGCCGCGTTCTGGTCGTTGGTGTCCCCTTGCCAGAACGTGCGACCACCCGTGAGGCTGACGTACGACTTCGTCCAGCAGTCCTGAATCGTCGCGGTGAGGCTTAGGCCGCCGTCGGGCTTCTCATCGCCATGGCAGCTCACGCAGTAGCGGTCGAGTACGGGCTGCACGAGGCGCACGAAGGAGAAGGGGCGCGTGCCGTCCGGGCCGGGCGCGATCGCGGAAGGCGCACGCCTCGCAGCGAGAGGCGCGAGAGCTTCAGGAGTCGTGGTGCGCGGCTCGTGGCAGCCGACACACGACGCCTCCTCGCCGGGCTGCAAGTAGGCGATGCTGCGCATGGTCTGGACTGCCATTCCGCGCTCGTCGAGCGCCTGGAAGAGCAGCGGCTTCCTCGCGGGCACGGTGAAGTGCGCGGAGCCGTCCGACTCGACCGGCACCGTCCCCAGGACCATCTTCCCCGGTTCCTGCCCCGCGAGGCCGATCGGGGGAGCGTCCCCCACCGGCGTCGCCTTGGGCAGCACCTGAACGACCCTCAGAGCCTTGACCTGCCCCCGGTACTCGTCGGGGAGACCCCGGTGCACGTTCAGCAGCAAGAGGCGGCCTTCGTCCTCTGCGGCCGTGGGCAGCGCGCTGGGCCTGATCGGCGGCATCGGGGTCGCGTGGAGCGGGATGGGGCTCGTGCAGCCGATCTGCGGATCGCAGTAGAGCAGCTCGCGGTTGCCCCACCGATCGAGCAGATAGAGACCCAGCGCGTTCGGCAGGTTCGGATCGGGCTCAGGGATGAGGCGCTCGTGGCTGTAGGACACGAGGTAGTGGTCCTCGGAGAGCGGCCACGGCGTCGCGTAGTAGTGATCGATCCAACCCTCGGCCTCGGGGAAGCGGACCTCGGGCGTGATGCGCTCGACCGCCGCCTGACCGTCGTAGTCCACGTTCGGATCGACGACCATGATCGAGCCGCCCGTGATCGAGTGGTGGGGCGAGGCGGTGCAGATGATCCTGCTGCTACCGGGGATCGGCTGCGCCTCGAAGCTGCAGTGCGGGCTCTCGGTGTGGTTGCCCCAGAGGACCGCGGCGCCGGTCCCGTCCGGGTTCGTGCGCCACAGGTTCTGATGCAGGACCGGGTGCCGGTCCACGTAGTCCCAGCGCGCGTAGGCGATGGACCCGTCGTTCAGCACCGTCGGGAACCACTCGTTCGTCTCGTGGAACGAGAGCGTCCGCAGACTGCCGCCATCCGCGTCCATGCGGTGCAGCGTGTAGACGTGCCAGCGGTCCTCGAACTGCGCCCCGAAACACCGCGCATACCCGCGTCTCCTGGTCGAACAGAAGACGATGCCGCCGTCCGGCAGGTACTGCGGCATCAGGTCCTCGTACTCCCCGGAGGTCAGTTGCCGCAGGCCCGTGCCATCGACGCGGACCTCGTAGACGTGGAAGTAGGGATCGTCGGGAGTGCACTTCGAGTAGGAGAAGACGATCCGCCGGCCGTCCCAGTGCAGGCAGGGGTCGAGCAGACTGCCGCCCTGCAGCTGACCGGCGAGCAGGTCGCGCGTCTTGAGGGAGCGTCCGGGCTCCTCGAGGACATAGAGGCTCCCGCCCGGCCGCGCGCGCCAGCCGAAGTACTGCATCACGAGATGGCTATAGCTCGTAGGGACGCGCTTCACGAAGAGCAGCGGGCCGAAGTCCAGGAGAGGGTTGGCCAGCGCGATCCGCCGCTTCAGCCAGCGCGCCTGCAGGTAGAGGTTGCGCTGAGCGGCGCGGTCGGCGGGGTCGAGCGCAGCCTGGCGCGCCTGCAGGCGCGTCAGGCCGTCGGCCTGTTCCTGTCTCCCCAGGCGTCTCGCGAGGTCGGCGGCGCTCGCGAGGGCCTTGTCCGTCGCGGCGCGCCAGTCGGCGTTGGCGTCGGTCAGCTCGTCGGAGCGGAACCAGTCCTCCTCGACCATCGCCCAGAGCGCGGGCTCGGGTCGCTGGTCTGCGTTGAGGGTCGCCAACACTGGCGCAGACCGCAGGAAGCCGCGCTCAGCCTGGACAGCATAGCGATGGGGCTGCGTTGCGTCAGCTGACTCGTCCAGGCACTCCCTGCCCTCCACGTTCGCCGCAATCACGTCGCCGTCGCGCCAGACCACATACCGGCGCGCACCGGGGACCGCTCGCCAGGTGAGCCTGACACCTGCCGGATCGGGCTTGGCACTCAGACCAGAGGGGCCCCGCGGCGGGGCGGCGCTGGGCGCCTCGCGGCTGGCCTCGTAGACTAGAGCAACACTCCCCGCATAGGGCGCCGCGAGAGGCAACCCGCTGCGCATCAGGTCGTCCCCGGTGCGCACGGCGTCGTCCGTGCCGGCGGCATCCTGCACCCGGTAGACCGTATCGGGCACGAGGCCGGTGAACCGCACGATCTGCTCGGGCGTCTCGCTCCTGCCGCGTGACACGTACAGCAGGCCGCGTGCGCCGTCCGGCGAGGCCCATTGCCATGCCTCCCAACCCTCGGCGAGCAGATTGGGGGCGCCGCCGTCCGTCTCCATCTCGTAGGTCCACAAACCCGGCGCGTCGGAGAAGCCCTCTGAGGCGCGGAAGGTCGTGCCGTCCTCGTAGGCAATCGCGGGGTCCCAGTACGTCGTATCGCAGAAGATCTCCCTGCGCCGATGGAGCACGAACTGCAGGCGGTCGTCGGCGGCCAAGTCGAGCGCGAGATCGCACCGGACGCCGGTAGTGTCGACGGCGTCGATCTCCCTCCGCCAGAGGGTGCGACCGTTGTGGCGGACCATCGTCACGACGCCGTCGCCGCAGTTCGTGTCCGCCTTGTACGCGTGCCCGGTCACGTGAACGCGCCCCGGCTTCGGGGCATGGAACACGCGAACGCTCGCGACCTGCGTCCCGCTGTGCTGCCAGTCCTTGCCGACGCGCGTCCAGTCCGGCCCCGTCCAGAAGGTCGAGCCATACCACGTATCGGCGGAGTACTTCAGCGGCTCGTAGGTATAGCGCAAGGCCTCGTCGCCGCTGATCGGCCGCCAGTCCTCGCCGACGAGCGCGCGCACACGCTCCGGGAGAGCATCGCGCGGGCTTTGCTGAGCGGGCTGCACGAGGCATAGCAGGCAAGCGGCAAGCGCCTTCACCGTCGGGTGTCCTCCCTCTACCTCGCCCGCAGGACGGGCTCGCCCCAGATCGCCCAGTCGAAGAAGAACGAGCCGTCCGAGTCGGTGACGAGAGACAGCAGCGTGGTCTTGCCCGCCCACGGAGAGAGGTCGGCCGTGACC
>VGFC01000071.1 GCA_016869045.1 Armatimonadota bacterium | reverse complement strand
GCAAGGACTGAACCCACTTCGCCCTCGGAGGTCGATCCCGGCCCCTCTGCTACAGAGATCGCCGCGCCGAGACGCGCTCCGTATAGACGATCTTCGGGAGAGGGGAGCTGCATCACGTCTGCGTGGGCCTACCACGGTCGGTAGCCGTTGCTGGCGCCCTCCGAGAGGCGCAGCTGCGGTGGACAAGGAGTCTGCGAGATGCTCACTGACAACACCCTCCGATCGGTCCGTCCCTACCAGCTGGCGTGCCTGTTCTGTCGGGCAGGGGCGCAGACACTGCACCCCGCTCAGGAACGCGTAGCCGTACTGGCGGAGGCCATTCGGCAGGCACCGGACCTGCCGCTGATGTTGCGCTGCAACCTCGGCGACGTGTTTGCCTACCAGAACTGCGGCACAGCCGAAGACACACCCGAGGGTGCTGACTTCAACCGCAAGCGCGACTCCGACCTACTCCAGTGGCTGGACCTGGCGCCGGGGACCGTCCTGCCGGCCCGGATGCTGCTCAAGCGACTGCTGCTCCGGCTTCCTTCTGTGGCGGGCGTCTGTGGGTATGAGCACGTGACTGGGCCAGCCTGGCGGGGCTGTGCCAAGGCCTTCAGCGGCGATTACGAACGCGGCCGCGAGCGCGGCATCGAAGCGGTGATCCCGGCCCGGCCGAAGGCGGAGATGGCTGCCGAGAAGGAGCGGTCGATAGAGGCGATGGGCAAGGCCGTGCCGATCCCGGTGCGTCCACACCTCCTGCTCTGCGCCATCTGCCAGTATGGTGGCGGCACCCGGCCGCCATACCCTGAGGACAACCTGCCCGAGTTGCTCGAGCAGGCCCTCATCCCTGCCTGCGCCCTGCAGGTTGAACTGGTCACGGGCGCGACCTGGGCCGTCTGCGCCTCCTGCCCCCAGTTCACCGCTGCGGGTTGCTGCGTCACCGGCCGCCTCAGCGGTGCAGCCCTATACAACGAGGCCAAAGACCTCAACGTGCTACAGGCCATGGGGCTGACCTATGGCACGGCCATGGGCGCCCGCGACCTGTTCCGTCTTATCCTCGAGCGCATCCCCTCTGCCGATGGCATCTGCGCCCTCAACCGAGTGCCGCTGCCAGAGCACTCCGTGTGGCGGGATGCCTGCCACAGCATGGTGTTCCCTGGCCCGTACGAGAAGGGCCGTGCCGCTCTCTGGGAGGCTCTGGGCTGTGCAGATCGGCGGTGAGCCTATGGCCCCTTCCCACGGACTACAGGAAGCCGTCTCTGCGAGTAGAGCCCGTGCCCAGAGGTGAGGTGGGGGCATGGGCCACCTAGCCCGGATTACTCGTGACGGGTAGGAGAGGAAAACCGGAGGGCCGTCGAAATGGGCTTCTGTGCCAGCAGAAGCGGATTTCGCGCGGAGGCTCCGGTATGACAGGTGTGTTCGCCAACTGAGCTTCGGGTTCCTTTGTCAGAAGGAGGTTGTGGGCGAGTTCAGCGGTGGGAATCTGAGCAGCGATGGCGGGCTGATGTTGGTGGCGGAGGCGGACCGGGCGTTGGGGTTGACGTCGGCGTTGGCCCAGTGTTTGCCCGACCACCCCGACCCGACGAAAGTGGTGCATGGGCTGGACGAAATGCTGAGGCAGCGGGTGTACCAGATCGCGTGTGGTTACGAGGACTGCAACGATGCCGACGATCTGCGTTACGATCCGGTGCTGAAGACCTCGATTGGCCGGCTGCCGGAGACGGATCCGGACCTGGCGTCCCAGCCGACGCTGAGCTGGTTCGAGAACCGGGTGACGCGCACGCAGTTGCGGCGGATGGCGCAGGTGCTGATGGAGTTGTTCGTGAGGCAGTACGCGTCGGCGCAGCCGAACATGATCGTCCTGGACTTCGATCCGACCGACGACCCGACCCACGGCCAGCAGCAGTTCGCCTGCTTCCACGGTTCCTACGAGGAGCACTGCTATCTGCCGCTGCTGGTGACGGCGCAGGTGGACGACGGACCGCAGGAGTTGCTGGTCGCGCTGCTGCGGGCGGGCAACTCCCACGCCAGTCGCGCCGCGGTGGCAGTACTGAAGCGGTTGGTGCGGCGGCTTCGGGAGGCTTGGCCCGAGGTGCGGATCGTGTTTCGCGGCGACAACGGATTCGCCGTGCCGGAGATCTACGATTGGTGTGAGGCCAACCACGTCTCCTATGCCATCAATCTGGCGAAGAACTCGCGCCTGCTGGCTCTGGCCGAACCGTACCTGGAGCGGGCCCGCGCCGAGTACGAAGAAACCGGCGAGAAGGTGCGGCGGGTGTATGTGGTGTCCTACGCGGCGAAAGACTGGTCGCGGGAGCGGCGGGTGCTGATCAAAGCGGAGGTCTCGGCCGAAGGCGAGAACCCTCGCTTCACGGTCGTGAGCCTGCCCGGAGACGAGGCCCAGGATCAGTACGACTTCTATGCGATGCGGGGCGACGTGGAGAACCGCATCAAGGAGATCAAGACCGATCTCCAGGTCGACCGCACCAGTTGCCATCGGTTTGTCGCCAACCAGTTCCGGGTGCTGCTCCATGCGGCGGCCTTCATCCTGCGCAACCATTTGCGCCGATGCTTGCGCGGAACGCGCTTGGAGAACGCGCAGGCCTGCACCCTACAGCGCCATCTCCTGAAGCTGGGGGTCCGTGTTCGCGAGACCGTCCGTCGGGTCTGGCGGTACTTCGCCTCCAACTGCCCCGTCCAGGATCTGTGGGCGCCGTTACTGATCCGGCTCCGGGCCGCGCCGACCTGACCGCCGATGCGCCCGAGACGGTGCTGAAAACCGTCGTTCACTCGACCCGGGGACGACTAGGCCTGGACGATAGCCGCGCGGCACCGGTGACCCTGTTCCGGCCCGCGCCGAGCTGCTCCCTGGTCGTCGTCGGCCGCCGGCTCGCCACCAACCCGTGCCATCGCTCTTCCAGAGGCCTGTCAAGGCCTCTCATCGGGGCTCGGCCAACCTATCATGAATAGTCCGGGCTAGGTGGACGTGATGGATGCGATCCCAAGGCCTGGGCCATCTGGTGTTCCTGCGTGGTCGAGGCACGGGAAAGCATGCGGACAACGAGCCGCGCAAGCAGGATTGGCGGGTACGATAGCGAACGGTTGCCTGGGCTATGCGATGGCGGGTAGCCCCTGCTACATTCCTTGCTGCGCGTGGTGCAGATGGACTCGACATGGTCGAGGCCAGGCGGCCGGGAGAGGCGGGCCCGCCACAAAAGGGGCCTGTTCTCCGGCACCATCAGCGCATGCCGGGAAACGTGCGTGAGAGGGTCGTATTGGGACGCATCCATGTCGCGTCGTCGGTACTGACGGCACGCCGGCTCAGTGGACGTTCATCCGAACCGAACAGAGGCCAACCTGTTCTGCATAGGGCAAGAGGAAGAACCCCCTCGCACACGCTGCTCAACTGCCAAACGGGTCGGAGGTGAGAGGCTGTGAAGGAGGGTGATCTAACGCCATCTGCAGTAGACACGGCGTCAGACCGGGAGCTGACCGTCGCGTTCACGGACGTTGAAGGGTCAACACGTCTCTGGGAGCGTTTCCCCAAGCACTTCGGTGAAGTCATCGCGCACCACCAGCACCTGCTCGCAACGCTGGCGGAGTCCCACTCCGGTCGGGTGGTGAAGTACCTGGGCGATGGCGTGATGGTAGTCTTTGATGACTGCACGGAGGCAGTGCGATGGGCCGTCGTGGCGCTGATGAGGACGTCGCGCGAATGCGTGCTCCCCAGCGGGGAGTGCCTCGCAGTGCGAGTTGGCTTGCACTGTGGTCCGGTTGAGGCCTCGCCGATCGGCCAGTTGGGGACAGACTTCTACGGCATTCACGTGAACCGTGCTGCGCGCATCTGTCAGTCCTGCCGGGGCGGAGACGTGCTCCTGTCAGACCTTGTGTGGGACAAAGCGTCCCAGGAACTGGGACCGGACTTCAGGGTCGAACCCCTCGGTTATCGGAGCCTCGCCGGAATCACGACACCAGCCTATCTGTACAGGCTTTACCACGAGCAACTACCCAAGAGAGCAGAGACGGTGCCAAGACGTGCCGTCTTGCCCGGCTTCCTGACGCCACTCATAGGACGCGGAGAACTGGTCAGGACGCTGATCCACGCCTTGACAGAGAATGACGCTCGTCTGATAACGCTCCTCGGCCCGGGAGGGATCGGCAAGACGCGGGTGGCAGTTCGCGTGGCGCAAGAGGCGGTCGGACATTTCCACGACGGCGTGTACTACGCAGACTTGGCGGAGGTCGAATCCCCGGACGATCTTCCCCCGGCGCTATTGCAGGCCCTCGGCCTGTCGCACCTTGAGGGCGTGGAACCCCTGGACCAACTGTGTGGGCACTTGGCCGGCAAGTGCACTCTGATCGTACTGGACGGGTTCGAGCGCCTCGTCCAGGACACCGAGCTGCTAGTGCGTCTGCTAGGCGTCAGTGAGGGTGCGCGGTGTCTGATCACCTCCAGGCTGGCCCTACGGGTTGTCGGTGAGCAGGTGATCGCGGTGCCCCCGCTGTGCGTCCCGGAGCCGGAGATGAGCATGATGCGCCTTGACCAAGTGCCGAGCGTCGCTCTCTTCTGCCATCTGGCTCGGCTCAGGGCCCCTCGATGGGAGTTGTCGGAGCGGATAGCGCAGGCGGTAGCCGAGTTGTGTCGGCGGCTCGATGGCATCCCTCTGGCGCTCGAGTTGGCAGCGGCTAAGCTGGATGTCTTCTCCATCGAGGAGGTGGCTGCGCAGCTGCGCGATGGGTTGGGCGTGCTATCCACTGCGGGCTGGCAACGGCCCGAACGCCAGCGAACTCTGGAGGCTGCAATCCGTTGGTCATACGAACGCCTTAGTGGACCGGCGCAGGCGGCGTTACAACAGGCGTGCGTCTTCCACGGCGGGTTTGGCTGGTGGGCTTTCGAGCGGACGGCGCCCGTCGATGAGCCACTGCAGGTGTTGGAGGAGTTGTGTTGGGCCTCCTTGCTGGCGCGGCAGAACAAGGCCGGGAGTACGCGTTATGTGGCTCTTGAGCCCATCCGAGACTTTGCGAGGCAACAGATGCAGCCGGAGCAGGAATCCGCAGCCCGTCTGCGCCACGCAGCGTACTTCCTGGAGTTTGCCCAGCGCCGAGCCGAAGCTGCACACACCCTCCGGGAGATTGAGGCCTTTGAGGAGATGGATGAGGAGTCGAACAACCTGCTGGCGGCGGTTCACTGGCTGGGTTCGGAAGGCTCCCGTGCGGAACTGACGGGCCGTATGGTTCTCGCCATGTCCGAACACCTCACGCGGCGTGGCCGCTGGAAGGACCGGAGCGCCCTGCTTCGACGCGCGTACGAGTTAGCCGCAGAGTGCAAGGCGCTGGACGATACGGAGTGGGGACTCCGCGTGGCATACGAACTGGCCAGCGCCGCCTATGATGCTGGCGAGTTGGGGGAGGCGGAGCGCGTTGTGACCCAAGCGCTGGAGGCGAGTCGCCGAATCGGACAAGTCGAGACGCAAGCCCGCTGCCTCAACCTCGTGGGTCTTCTGGCGCAGGACCAAGGCCGAGTGGAGGAGGCACGGGCGGCGTTCACGCAAGCCCTCGAACTCTGGGAGCAGCTCGGCCAACTGCGCGGTCGTGGCGTGGCGCACAGCAACCTCGGCAACCTGGCGCTGGGCACCCAGGGATTCGAGGCTGCACGTCGCGAGTTCGTGGCGGGCTTGGACGCCTGGGAGGAGTGCGGCGATAGCGTCGGCCAATGCCTGGCGCTCAACAACCTGGGCGTGGTGGCTGAGAAACAGGGCGACTTGGACCGGGCCGAGGGGTACTACCGCGAGGCCGCCCAGCGCTACCTACAACTCGGCGACCGGTTGGGCCTGGCGGTAGCAGTCAACAACCTGGGCGAGATCGCCGCACAACGCAATCAGGTACCGCGCGCGGTGGCCCTGGTGGCCGCTGCCCGTGATGAGCTTGCCGAAATCGGCTCCCCGCTGTCGGGCATCTGCGCTACGACGCTCGCCGAGTTGGCGGTTCGCTGCACGCCCGAGGAGTTCCAGGAGGCGGAGGCGGCAGGAAGGCAGAGGCCGCCCGGCGAATGGACCTGAACGACGCACGTCCGGCATGGCGGCCCCGGGGAGTGGGCCAATCCGCGCACTACCTCTCTCAGTGACTGGCCTGGCTCGCAGGCTCCTTGCAGACCAGTCATTGGGTTGCCTTGCGACGCAGAGTCTCAGTCGGGCCTATCCTTCTCCTACGCACATCCATCATCCCAGATCAGTAGCCGTTGGCAGGAGTCTCGCGGCAGTCGCGCCCGAGGATGCAGCATGGGAGGCCAGGCGGCATGCGTACGGTCCTCTATCGGCGGAGTTCTGTTACCGTCGCTGTCTGCTCGATCCTGGTGGCCTCAGGCTATGGACACGCCGAGGCGCCCCGGCTCGTTCTGAGTGTTCGCCCTGGCGGAATCCGGGACGTCGCGATAAGCGACGACGGTCGATGGCTGGCGACCCTGAGGGAGGAGGTTGACCTTTGGGACGGTCGGAGCGGACGTCACCTCTGCACCATTCCCCTCTCGCAGCGCCTCGGGGAGTGTTCCCGTCTGGCTTTCTGCCCCCAGGGCAGGCTGCTGGCAGTCGGCCTTCGGGGTGCAGTTCTCATCAGCGCGGAACTCCCTGAGGAGGTTGTTGAGCTGCCGTGGAGCCCGGCGCCGGCATCACGCGAGGGAGGTGCACTGGATCTGGTGATTTCGGCGCACGGCCGGATCGCGGCGGCTTGCTTCACCGGAGGGTGGTTGAGAGTGTGGGACCTGGACGGGTCGCGCCTTGTGCTTGCTACGGAAGTTGCCACACAGCCGTGGGACCTGGCCGTCTCCGGGGATGGCTCGATGCTCGGGGCCTTCTGCTGGAACCAGCAGGGGCAACGTCTGACAGTCTGGGACTTGGAGTCAGGCAGTGAGAGGGGAAGCCTACAGCTCCCAGACGTAGGCCCCGATCTCCTGTGTTTCACCCGGGACGGCCAGGCCCTGGTTCATTCGCAGTACGATCATGACAGGCGCGACTGGTGGCTTCAGAGCTGGCATTACCGGGAAGGGCGTGTCGAGCGCCTAGCGTCTGGGGTCTTTGGGGGGGTACTGCGCTGCGAAGGGAGGAGGCCGTGTTCGTCTGGATGGCGCTTCGACCCGAATGGCGCATCCTTGACCTAACTACCGGAGAGACGATCAGGTCCTTCATGTGCCAAGGTCACCCTACGGTCGACGCCGCAATCGCCGAGGATGCCCGCGCAGTAGTCGCACTGGACGTGGCCGGCAACGTGGTGGTATGCGACCTCGATACTGGGTACCCGCTGCGAACCCTGGGGGGGTTCCTCCAAGGGTTGGCCGCGAGCGCTTTGTCAGCCGAAGGCGATCTCCTGGCCACGATCGACGAGCTTGACAGCACGACTGTGTGGGACCTCGATCATGCACGGCAGTGGTGCCAGTGGCAACCGGACCTTCAGGGGCTGGCGACCCACGAGAGAGCGGTTGCCTTTATTCCCGGCACGCGGACGCTTGCCGTCGCCCCGCGGTGCGGCCTGTTTACGCTTGATGCCGGGCGAGGTATGGCGTCTCGATGCCGGGAGCCTGCCCTGTCATTCGGGCGTGTTCGTGCGAGGCGGCACTTCGTTGCTGGCCTGGAGGTCAATGGCAGGGCAGTACATCTGTGGCGTCTGCCGGGATGGGAAGTTGAGGGTCACTGGTCAGCGGAGGAACTCACCCCGGCCCTCCTCAGCTCCGGGGGCGCAACCGTCAGTGATGTCGATGTGTCTGAGGACGGGTCACTTCTTGCCCTAGGGTTCCTGGGAGGGACGGGCGAGCTGCCCCTAGCAGATGGGGCGGCTTCGGTTGACGCTGGAAGACGCGCTCTCCTCTGGCACAGCGACGGCACGTTGGTTGGGGTGCAATTCACGCGTGGCGGCAAAGGCGTGCTGTATGCTGGGGGCAACGAGTGCGGGCTGTTGCTGAGGGACGGCAGTGCCAAGTGGCGCAGTAACGACATGCGGCGGGGGAACTGGCCTTCCGCTGCGTACGCCTGCAGCCCCGACGCACGTTGGATCGCCTACGGGGATCTCGATGGCGCCATCCACTTGCTCGATGGGTACACCGGCAAGGAGGCGGCTCCCGCATGGCCTGGGGACGGCCTCCAGATTGAGCAGATGTGCTTCAGCCAAAATGGGAGTCGGCTGGCCTGTCAGGGGCAGTCTGAGGTGACCATTCGGGAAGTGCCGTCCGGGCGGAAGGTCGCCACGCTGCTGCAGATTGCCGACCTGCCCGGACAGACACCGGGTTGGCTGATCGTGACGCCGGAGGGCTACTATGCCGGGACGGAGGATGCGGCGAAGTACATCAACTGGGAGCTGAATGGCGAGCTGTACCCGGTCAGCTCGTTTGCGGAGCGGTTCTATCGGCCGGACCTGGTCGCCAAGGCCCTGCGCGGGGAGCGGCTGGACGACGTGGCGCCGCTGACTGCCGAGCAGGTGCCGCCCCAGGTTCGGATCACCTTCCCTAAGGACGGGGTGACGGTCGAGGCAGGTGCAGAGCGGGTGCAAGTCACGATTGCAGCCACCGGGGCCCGCAAGATCGAGCGGGTGGAGGTGTCTGTCAACGGCCGACGGGTGTCGGTCGAGGTGGAGCGGGGGATTGCCTTGGCGGCCAAGGGGATTGCTTTGGCCGCTAAGGATATGCCCGCGGGGCACACGCTGGCCGAGGAACTCAGTGGCCTGGTGCCCCTGCCACCGGGAGAGCAGCAGATCCGCCTGCGAGCACTGGCCTATGACGAGGCAGGGATGAGAAGTCCGCCGGCGGAGGTCTGGCTGTATCGCCCTGGCGCACAACCTGTCGCGGGAGACCTGCACGTGTTGGCGGTCGGCGTGAGCCAGTACCGCAATCGGGACTACAACCTACGGTTCGCCGCGGCCGATGCCGAGGCGTTGGCCCAGGCTTTGCAGGCCCAGGCACCGCGGCTATACAAGGCGGTCCACAGCCGCGTGTTGGTCAACGAGCAGGTGACCGTGCCGGAACTGAGAGGGGCGCTGGAGCAACTCTGCAACGAGGTGAGCAGCAAGGACTGCGCAGTGCTGTTCCTGTCCGGGCACGGAGTGAGAGATGAGGGGGGCGCGTACTTCTTTGCCACGCACGAGGCCGATATCGCGAGGCTGACGGAGAGTGCGTTAGCCTGGGAGGAGATACGGGAGGCCGTGCGGCGCCTAGCGGCCAAGCAGGTGGTGGTGTTGGTGGACAGTTGCCACGGCGGAGCGGTGTTAGGGGAGCGGCTGGCCACTAATGAGGCCTTGGTCGAGGAACTGGCACGGCGGGCCGGGGCCTTGGTGTTTGCCAGCAGCTCAGGGGCGGAGGTTTCGGTGGAGAGCGAGGAGTGGGGACACGGGGCGTTCACCTATGCGCTGTTGGAACTGCTGCGGGGACAGAGGGAGGCGCGGCCGCGTATCGGGCCCATCGAGCTGCTATACCACGTCTGCCAACGCGTGCGGGAGCTGACCCAGGGCTGCCAGAACCCCAACATCCCGCTCCTCACCAACTTCCCCGCCGACGTGACCCTCTTCGCGACCGGGTAGTCGCTGCAGTCAGGGTGCCGGGAGGGCAAGCCGCCGAGTTCGTCCTGGCTCTCGCGGATTCGCCAAGGAGATGCGTGAGATGAGGGGTCTCCGGGCCTGGGGCCTCGGCCTCATGGTCATGACGTCGGGAACGGCATGGGTGCAGGCCGCAGGGGACGATGGCTTCTTCGCAGTGCGGTCCTTCGTGCCGGCCGGTGGGCAGGTAGTGTGGAAGGGCAGGGCCGATGTTGAGCCGACGCCAGGGAAGGAGTGGGTGATCGACTACCTGCTCGCCCCGCAAGAGGAGTTGGAGTTCATCAAGTACACCAACCCCTATCGTCATCTGCTGATCGTACGTCAGGCGGGAGGAGTTTGGAGGAGGGCCTTCGCGGACAAGGACTTCTCTGATCTCGAGTTCCGCGACCTCGATGCCGACGGTATGCTTGAGATCATCGTATGGGGCAGGTACAAGGGTTTCCGAGGTTTCAGAACCACTGACTTCCGAGAGGGCCGATTCCGTACCTCTTCCGGCCTGGACTTCGCGTACCCCGAGGACACGACCCAAGGTTTCGTGGACATGGACGGCAACCGAACTCTGGAACTGATCGCGAATGGGGGCATCCCCGGGTACCTGTCCGCCCTGGTCGGCGATCTGCACCTCACACCCGAGGTGCGCCCTGGCAAGTCTGGAGACGTTCGCATCTACCGCTTCATCGAGGGCCAGCCACGGCTGTACTTCCCGCCCCCTTCGCCGGTGCTTGAGGGACTCAAGCGCGGATTGGCCAGCGGCTATCCTGAGACCCGTGGGGCGGCCATTGAGGCGGCCGGCATCCTGGGGGCCGAGGCGCTTCTCCCGCGCTTGTGCGAACTCGTGAAGGACCCGGAGGATCTGGATCCGTATACCGTCCACCGCGCCATCAAGGCGCTTGGACGGATCGGTGGTCCGGTCGCCGTCTCAACGCTCGTTGAGGCGGCCGACCGGCCCGATCTGAGAGACGAGGCCATACGAGCCCTATCCACAACCGGCGCTCCGGCTGTGGTTCCGGTACTGCTCAAGTGGCGCGACGAATCCTGGGCTCGCCTGGAGTTGGCGCGGGTTCTAGGTCAGATCGAGCATCCTCAGCGCGTCCAGCTCCTCTGCGAGTGTTTGCGCGATGAGGATGATGCTGTTTGGGATGCGGCGGAGGAATCGCTCCAGAGGCTACCAGCCTCGGAGGTGGGCGAAGCCGTCGTCCAAGTGCTCACCGATCCTGGCGAGTCAGCCCGCATCGTGGCCGCCAGGTTCCTGGCGCGTGCCGGCGACGCGCGGGGCTTCCGGGTTCTGATGCAACTTGTGGAGGCCGGCAGTCCGTGTGTGTCACCAGCCGATCTCCAGCTCCTGGGGCGCTGCGGCGACCAGCGGGCCGTCCCCTTGCTGCTGAGCCGCGCCCTGGTGCACAACGGCGACTTGACTGCGCAAGCAGAGGCTTCCGGGGCCGTACTGGGTCTGTGTGAGATGGGCGCGACCGAGACGCTCGCAACTGTGGCGGACGACTACCTCGCGCTCTGGCGCGCCTACCCGCGTGGCATGGTGGGCAATCGGGAGAGCTACTACTCCGCGGCCCGCAGTCTGGAGTCGATTGCCGAACGGTCTCCGATGCCACGGCTGGTCAACGCCTGCCTGGCGCTGCTGGAACGCCGGGAGCCGGACGTGCGCTTCACGGCGATTCGCGTCCTGGGTGCAGCGAAGGTTGAACAAGCTGTGGGTCCTCTGGCGGCTCTCTTGAGGGCTGAGCCGGAGCCAGAGATCTGGTTGGCCGCAGTCGATGCTCTCGGCAAGATTGGCGGAGCGGACGCCCTCGCCGCCTTGCGGGAGGCCGCGGCCAGTGTAGAGCCCGACATCGCGCCCAAAGCCGAATGGGAGATCATCAAGCTGCAGGGACCGGAGGCCTTGTCGCTGCTTCTCACGCTGTCCCGAGAGGGAGACCATCAGGCGACGGTGCGGCTTGCGGAGTTCACCGGTGAGGACGTCGAGCGAGAGCTTGCCCGCGCTCTTCGGGAGGACCTCCCAGATGGTTCATTTGCTGCCCGATGGGGCGACTACCAGTATTCCCAGCCCAACGATGAACGGGGCGAACTCACGGAGGGGTGGTTCACCAAGGTCTCGCGGCGTCTCGGAAAGGCGGCCATCCCGATCCTTATCTCGCGGCTGAAGGACGCTGAGCCCGGAGTTCACCACTCAGCGACGGAGGCGAGTCCGGCCTCAACGGAGGCGGCCCCTTGGGAACTCCGGGAATCGCTGCGGGAGGGGAAGAAGGCGAGCGCGGCAGCGATGGCAGCGGCGCACTGTTTGCGTGAGTTCGGCGCAACGGAGGCAATCCCCGCTCTGCTGCAGGCGGCCACCTATAGTGCCGACGAAGATGTTCGAGAGGTCGCGATGTGGTCGCTCGTCTCGCTCCGACGACGGGGAGCGGGGATTACGGGTCCCCTGTTCCCGGGCGTCGAGCGATACAGCTCACATCGAGTTGAGAGGAGGCAAGGTAATGCCACGGCGATCGGTCGTCTTCAGAGTAGGGGCGTGCACGATGGGGCTTGCGTTGACTGCCAGCGCAAGTCGTTCTGCAGACGAACTCGCACCGGTTCGGCAGCTCCTTCCCGCGGGCGCTAAGGTCATCTTTCAGGTGCGGGCCAACGTTGATGATACACCGGAGAAGGAGTGGGTCATCGAGTACGATACGGGCCCCAGACGCTTCCTCATCCTGCGCAAAGAGCGCGGGGAATGGCGTAGGGTGTTCGCTAAGGATGGACTGACACAGGGAGTGGGGCTCCAGGATCTGCGCGACCTAGACGGTGACGGCGTGCTAGAGGTCGTTCTGAGCGCGATCGAGGGGGATTGCGGGTTTGACGCCTTGGGTTTCCGGTCCGGGCGATTTCGCCTTCTGCCGGGCGCCAGGTTGCGGGTGGCAGACTCAGCGTGTTGTGACGAGTCGGGGTTTGTTGACTTGGAGGGCGACGGTGCACTAGAGTTCGTCGCGACAGGGTTCCGCCCCGGGTACCTTGCGGCACTGGCTCCCGAGGAGGCGGACCCTTGCTCCCCTGGGGAGTTGCGGCATGACGATGTGCGCTTCTATCGTCTTACGGAGAACGGGTATGTGTTGTGCTTTCCTCAGCCTTGGGACGTCTTGCGGGGACTGCAGGCCGGCCTTGTCAGCGGCTACCCTGAGACTCGCTGCGTCTGTGCGAAGGTCGCCGGCCTCCTGCGGGTCGAGGCGTGCGTGTCACGGCTTCAACATCTCCTGGCTGACCCCGAGGTGGCATACGTGGCAGCACCTGCGCTGGCTCGAGTCGCAACCCCAACGGCGGTGGCCGCCCTCGTTAGCATGGTCGAGAGCGACAAGAGCAGCCTGGCACATTTCGCGTATTGCGAAGGAGCGGAGGCTTGGCATGAGATAGACGATCCCAGGTTCGTGGAGGCGCTGCTAAGGGTCTGGGATGACTCCGCCGGTCCCGTGCGAGAGATGGTGGCGGCCAAGCTGGGCACAACACGGCATCCGCAAGCAGTACCGACGCTGTTTCACTACTATCTGCTGGACGAGGAGAAGCAGATCCGAGACTGCGCTCTCGCCGCTCTCCGGAGCCAATGGAAGTCCGCGGGGAAGCCCGATATTGTCGAGTTGCTGCGCGACCCGTCGAAGGCTCTGAGCCCCGAAGCAGCCGAACGCGTGGCAGAGATGGGTGTGGCCGCACTGACCGGTCTTCTGGACTCGCCCGGCGATGAGTCTGAGCGGGCAACAGGGCCCTCGGCCCCCTGGCTGCTGTCCGACCTCGGCGAGCAGGTCACCGTGCCGCGACTCCTCGAGCGTCTCCAAGAAAACCCAGCACTGGGCGCGACAGTGGTCGAGGCATTGGCCTTCATCGAAGGTCCTGAGGCCGTCTCCGCTCTGCGCGGGCTCCAGACAGTTCCCGACGTGGAGACAAGCGCGGCTGCCACTCTGGCGCTCGTTGACCTGGGAGCGCCCGACAGCCTCGAACTGCTACTGGAACTCTCACGGTCGGGGAACCACGAGGCGAAGCGTCGCCTCGCGCAAATCCCGGGGGACCAAGTGGAGCAGGAACTGGTGCGGTCGCTGACTGAGGATGCCCCGGCCCCGAATGCATCAGTCTGGGGCGACCTCTGCTACGCGGAATACGGGGCGGGGTACGTTCCAGGTTGGTTCCTTTGCACCTCAAAACGGCTCGGCGAGGAGGCCGAGCCCCTTCTGATGTCGCGAGTCGAGCGAACGCTACCCTCACACCTCGGCGTCGGCGTCACGGCGAATGACGGAGACTATGGGGGGGCAGTCGCCGCGGCCCACTGCCTGCGCGAGCTCGGCGTGGTCGAGGCCATCCCGCTCCTGCAGGAGATGAGCGCCACCCACCCCACCACTGAGGGGCGCGAGGTCGCCATGTGGTCGCTCGTGTCGCTCCGCAGGATGGCCGCGGGCATTGCGGGGCCGCTGTTTGCGACCGCCGAACCCTAGAGGGGACACCTACACGGGGCACGGTAGCGGGCGAAGGAGAGGGGTGCATGGGTGTCGCGAGTTGCATTGACGTACCCTCGTCACTCCCGACTCAACCGGGGAGATGCTCCCTCGGCACGCGCGCGCGACCGTTGCCCGCGCGTCTTCGCCTCCTCCCCCGGACAGGGCGGTATCGCCCGACGTGGGAACGAGAGGGATACGGCCGGCATGAGAGGGGTGCCCAGATGAGAAGCACCGCAGGCGTGGTCGGCGTAGTGACGGTCATGGCTCTGCTGCCGTTGGGGTGCCGACAGTCGTTAGGCGGCGAGAGCGCGGGCGGGAACAGCCCCCCTGCACCCGCCGCGACAGGGTCAGGGGTAGCGGGCGGAAGGGTGATCTTCGATGATCACTTCGACCGCCCTGCGCTGCCGCCCGGCTGGCAGGTTCGCAGCCCTGGCGATGCAGGCTCATACTCGCTGACAGCCAACCCCGGGCATCTGCGCTATGTAGTGGATGCGTACCATACCGCCTTCGAGGCTGGGCCAGCTGCTCCTGGCCAGGAGGACTATCGGAAGTCCCTCCACCTCGTTCGTCCATTCACAGGGGACAACTGGATCCTGACCACACGCGTCATATACAGCCCGAGACCCGGTGACCCCACGAACAACCGCAACATGAAGATCATGGTCCGCACTCTGGTTCCAGGACGCCGCGAACAGGTGGAAGTCAACCGCAGTGTGGGCATCTTCGACCCGAGCCTCGGCTGCTCTAATGAGCTGATCCTCGCCATTGCAGACGCCTCTCGGGCCTTCTTCTTCCCTAACCCGCCTCACGCCCTCCCCGTTGAGAGCTGGTCCATCCACATCGAGCGCGACGGGGATCACTTCGCCATCGCCGCGAGCCGTGATGAGGATGACTCTGCGCCTGAGTACCGTCTTGAGCACACCTGCCAGCCGGACGTGTTCGGCAACGAGCAGGAGATCATCGTCCAGGCCGATGGCTGGTACGGCTCCAACGAGCCGCCGGGGTACATGGACTTCGCCTTCGTGACGGTGGTGGAGCGGCCGCTTCCCGCTGTAGTCACGATCACCCCCGATCGCCTGAGGCTCGGAGGCGGGGGGAAACGGGTCGTTGCCTACGTGGAGCTCCCGCCCGGAGAGCCGCTGGAGGACGTCGATCACGCGACAGTCCTCCTGCAAGCCAAGGGCCGACCGGGGCTCGCCGCTAGACCCGTCGATGCCGTAGTCGCAGACTACGATGCAGACGGCACGCCGCATCTGGCCGTGACGTTCGACCGGCACGACGTCGAGGCGCTCCTGGCTCTTGGGAGCGTTGAGTTGAGACTGGCCGGTCAGGTCCTCGGCAGGCGTTTCGAGGGCAATCATACCGTCCGGGTGCTGCCGCCCAGCGTCCGCTAGCCACTCGCCGCCTGCGGGAGCGGAGCGCGGTCGAAGCCATCCCGCTTGTCCAGGACATGAGCGCAGGCCCAGGGGAACCGCAAAGCGCGGCACGATAATCGGCAGTCGAGTTTGCCGAGACGAGTGGAGGTGAGCGCAAGTGCGCGCCTGTGGGATGGGCGCCGCCCTCGTTGTGCTCCTTGCCGCCTGGGCGGTGGCCGACGAGGGGAGCATTGTGTGTCTGCGCAGCGGGATCGGCCGCCTGGAGGCCATCAGCCCGGACGGGTCCCAGCGCGTCGTGCGGCTCGAGGATGCAGGTGGGTCCAATGGGCTGGCGGTGGCGCCTGACGGGCATCGTGTCGCCGTCGCGTTAGGGAAGGCGGGACCCCTTTGCGTGCTTGAGCCGGGGCGGCCGTTGCGCCACCTTTGCCTGCAGTGGTCTGTTCCGGACGACGAGTTGCCCAGAGCCGGTGAGGAGCCGATGTGGACCCTTGACGGAGAAGGGCTCGTGTTCGTCTCCGGAGAGACATCCGTATGGGCGACGGGCGCAGACGGGAGCAATCTGCGACTGCTTAACACGGGCGAGGACTGGGTGAGGCGGCTCGGCTTCGACCTCGACGGCAAGCTACTGGTGGAGCGTTGGGAGGGTTCCCGGTTCACGGTGGATGTCGAAACGGGAGAGACCACCGAGCTCAACCTGTCCGAGGCCGAGGCAGAGGCCCTGTGGGCACTATCCCCGGTGCGGTCGTCGGACGGCTCGCGCACTGCGTATCACTGGCATGGGGATGTGTTCGCGCACGGGGCGAACGGCCAGACCACGAACCTGACACAGAGCCGGCTGGGCAGTGTCTGGCCGCTATTCTGGACGCCGGGAGGGGAGGCCGTCGTGTGCCGCGCTCCCAGCGGCAAGGTATGGGAAGTGGCCCTCGATCCCGTGGCCGAACCGCGGTTGCTGACGCGCCGCGCAGTCCCGGAGGCCCAGGTTGGGAACGGCTGGGTGCAGACTGTGTGGACCGCGGTGCCCGTGGAGGACTGGGTTCCTCCGCCGGGTCCGTGGCCTCCCGCCATCGTCAACGTGACCTCCAAGCCCTCGGGCGCTGACGTGTTCATTGACAAGCACTACAAGGGCCGCACGCCTCTGCAGGCGCAGATCCTCTCCGTTGGGGAGATGGGAGAGCGCCACACGATTGCAGTCGTGAAGGACAACCTGGAGGGCGTTGTCACGGATGTTCTGGCCTGTCAGGGCCAGTCGCAGGATGTCCACGTGGCCCTGTCCGAGCCGCTTACCAATCCCCGGTGGCCTCCCGAAGTGGCTCACGTGCGGAGCGAGGTGCGCAGGGCCATCCTCCGCAGGAGCCCGCAACTGCTGGGCCAGTTCTCGGCGCCGGAGGTCATCTTCGATCGCGAGGAGTCGGCGGAAGGCGAGCCGACGACCCGCCAACGCTTCCGGGGCCGTCTGCCCTTCCCCGAGGCGACCAAGTTCCTGTTTGGCGAGTTCCGAAGCGCCATGCTCGACAGCCCCGACTGCTTCGAAGACCCCTCGACACGGGGGGACAGGGGTTGGCACGCCGGCTTCGGAGGCGGGTTCGGGTGTTCGTTGAGCATCGAGAAACAAGACGGGAAGTGGTGCATCACGCGCGTCTGGGAGTGGCACGGCGACCAGTGAGTGGCTGGCTGCGGCCCGTCGAGGAGCATGTAGCCCGCGTGTCTGGAGCCGGTAGCCGCCAGGCTATGTCGGAGGTGAAGCCGTGAGACGCCCAGGACCGCCAAGACCTCTCCGGGTTCTCGTCGGATTGGTTCTCATCGGGGTGGTCCCGTGAAATGGGTTGACGGCGGGAACGGCCGCTGCCGAGCGGGAACCGGCCCAAGGGCCCCCGGGGACCGTGCAGGGCCTGGTGCAGGCCGCTGCTGAGTCACTGCAGGACCAAGGGTATGGCGTCATCACAGCAGTGCCTGGCGACTTCGATGGCGACGGGTTGACCGAGTTGGCGGCGAGTATTGCCGACCCCGCAATCCATGACGAGGAGGAGTCCCTTCGTCGCAGCGAGATCAAGGATGCTCGATCCACGCGCGTTGTCTTCCTGAAACCACACAAGCTGGAGTTTAAGCCCCGCACCGAGCTGCCTTCGCCGAGCGGGACCGGATACGCGGCAGCATACTCCCGGAGGCTCTCTACTGTGGACCTCGTAGAAGACAAGGGGCCCGAGTTGTTCGCGACAACGCATCAGCCTATGATGGGCAACACGGGCGTCGGTGACGCCTATGTCTACACACACCGTGGTGCCGCCGTCCTGACGTCCACATCACGCACGAAGGTGATAGCTGCATCGGCGCTCATGGGCCTTTCTGCTGCCGTACAGACGCTTGGCACACCCAGCAGCGGGGGGCACGGGAGAGTCAGAGCTACGAGGTGAGCCAACATCGGAACCGCAAGGCGCCCTGGCCCCAACCTCGCCGCTGTCTGCGTCTTCCTGGTGCTCATGGCCTTGCCTCCGAACGGATGCGGGATGCGACAGCAAGCGGCACGTGCGCCCCAAGTGCGCGAGCGCCTCCTCGGCGCTGTGATACTGGCCGACTGCCAGCCGTTCTGACAGGTACGCGTACTTGCCCTCCTGGTAGCCATACGTGGACAGCGGAAGGTGCTGAGCGGTGCTACGTAGGTAGTGGAGAAGGTCAGGCGTGTGGGCGGCAATCAGCTCGAGCCCCGTGCACGACCGAGCGGCCTCGCAGCAGGCAACGCGAGCCCATCGCCAGCTCTCCCCCTCAGGCCGCCAAATCTCCTGGAAGCAGCCACCACATGTGCAGGATCCTGTCTGCGCAGTTCGAGTTCCGTCCGCGCCTGCCCGCCAGATCGATGCCGGAGACCTACATGAGATGGGGTGGCTTCTCCGGGGGCTTGACGCAATGCTACGTGGGGGCAAGAGTGGGTAGTGGAGATGAGCGGGCATCTCCTGTCGGGGACGTGCGGGTTGCTGGTCAGCTGGTAAGCGTACTGGCGACGTGTGTTGAGCGTTGTTGGACGATCCACTTCGACCCGTTCATGCTCCGAGGGTGACCTTTCCCCCTGAAACGAGTCCAGGTTCAGTATCAGTCTTGGTCTGCTTCTGGTTGCCCCAGTTCTGGTTCCACCGGCGTGGCAGTCTTGAGCCTGCCCGGGGCAGAGCAGGCCGACGGGGGCATGGATGGGGGGCGGGGGCGAGGAGCTCATTACGTGTACTTTGATATGGTAGACATTCGTCATCTCGATGTGGTGGCTTGGCAGCGACATCGGCTGGCCGAGCGGCGTAGGGGCTCACGGCGCGGGATGCACCAAATGTCGAGATGACCAAGGTGAAGTCAAGGGTCAGTATTCCCCGCACGGGGCGCCAAGGACACTCCCAACGCGCCGCCGAACTCGCCACTCACGTGTCCGCCTGACCAGCGCGACCCATGGCCGATGACCCATGTAGCTAGGGTCCTGCGATGGTCAGCCTTGGCCCCACCGACAACAGCGTCTAGCGGGTGGGCGTCTGAAACGCGCACGGTTGCGGCAGGGCGCTGGAGGCGGGCAGATAGCCTCGCAAGCACCCGGCGACGCTCCCGGGCCTCGGTTCACCTCAGCACAGCCAACGGAGTGCACCGCACAGACTCCTCGAAGGCGTTCGCCTCGAAGAGCGCCGAGCCGCAAGCCAGGCGCTCGTCTCAACCCCTTGACACGCGGGTCTCTCGTCTCGTAGGGTAGAACTGCGTAGGGAGACACCTACGTCCGACGAAGCGCCGTTGCGAACCGCCAAGCCGGCGGACTCGTAGACCGCGTGCTCAGTCCCAGGGGAGACTGCGGCGGGCGGAGTCGCAACCAGCGCGGCACGAGCGGTGCCTCGTGGGGACCCCCTGTCAACGCACCGAGAGGGTAGTCGTGTCGGACTTGCGGCGCCGTGCTGTGCGCTTCCGTTGCGCCCCAGGGGGCGGGCGGAGGTCCAGTCCATCAGGTTGTGTGCTATGCCTTCGCGTTGCGCCAAGACGGCGCAGCCGTGGTGTAGCCCCTCCGGGGCGGACCGCAGGCCGAGTGTCAGGAGCGCACCTGCCAGATAGGCAGGCGCTTCGGACCCGAGGCTTGCCATGTCCGCTTCTTCTGTTTCTGTACCCGCTAACGTCCTCCGCCGTTTGAGCCACGAGCCGGACCTTCTCGGCGTCTACACGCTCCTCGCAGGCGAGTCCAGCGAGGGCAGTTCAGTGCCTCTCTCGGGAGACGCCCTGGCCTCCCTGGTCGGGTGCTCCCGTGCTACCGCCTTCCGCGTGCTTCGTCGTCTCGAAGCCGCCGGCGTCCTCAGGAGTGAGCGGCGCCCGGCTACGACCGTGCGTCACCTGACCGCAGGCGGGGAAGGCGGTGCGCTATGACACACGCACCGGACCTCAATCCGACGCCCAACGCTGAGGCCTCGCAGTCCTCCCTGGATGGCGCGCCGCCTCGTGGCGGCCCGACCGGGTTCGTACCCGATGGTGCGGGCGTGACGCCGACGTGGGGCGAGGCAGTCGAGGAGTTCCTCGACGAGAAGCGCGACGAAGGCTGCGCCTCCGGCACGGTTGACCAGTACCAGTTTGCGCTCGACCCCTTCGCACGCTGGATGAGTGAGACCCTCAGGCATGGGTGCGTCGAGCGCCTGATCGAGGCTGATGCACGCGCCTTCCTCCGGTACGCCGAGAAGCACGGTCTGTCCGACCGAGGACCCGTGCGCGTGAAGCGGCGGAACGAACTCCTCGGGCACCTCCGGCGCTCTTCCGCGTGGATGGTGGACAAGGGCTACGTCTCCCACAACCCCTTCGCTGGCATCAAGAAGAAGAAGCTCCCCGAGCGGCTTCTCCCCGAGCTGACCCCCGAGCACGTGCAACGCCTCCTCGCGGAGACTGACACCTCCTCGTTCGCGTGCCATCGGAATCGGGTGCTCTTCCTCTTCGTCCTCGACACGGGGCTCCGAATCCACGAGGCCCTGTCGGTGCACGTGACTGAGGAACTCACGCGAGGGGTCGTGACCATGATCGGCAAGGAGAACAAGCAGAGGCCGGTGGGGCTGAGCCGGGAGTTCATGCGCGAGCTGCGGCCCTACCTGCGGGCCAGGAGGGAGGCGCTCGAAGGGACCGACCAACCCGATTCCCCGTGCCTGTTCCCAAACCAGTGGGGCGACCGGCTCGCCGTCCGCACGGCGCAGGGATGGCTGAAGCAGTTGGGCGAGCGCGCGGGGATCGAGGGCGTGAGGGTCTCGTGGCACACGCTGAGGCACACCTACGGCCCCAACCTCATCCGGCAACGCGGCGACTCCCTCAGACTCATGCACGTCCTCGGCCACTCCGACCTCGGGATGACCCGTCGCTACTGCGAGCAGGCGCCGCGGGATGTGAAGGACGAGATGCGGCCCTTCTCGCCGCTCGCGACGTGGGAGGTTCCGCCGGTGCGGGGTCGGCGGATGTCACGCCGCACTCCCGGAGGCGAGGATGCCTCCTCGGATCGAGGTTGAGCATGGCGACGGGACTCAGTTCACGTTGGGCGCTCAGGAAGTCGGTGTCGGCCAGTTCGCAGTACCGCCTCGTCATGGAGAGGTCACTGTGACCCAAGGCCTTCTGCAGGTGGAACGGGCTTCCGCCGTGGCGCACGAAGTGCACGGCGTGGGTGTACCGAAACACGTGGGGGCTCACGCGGACGTGGGCGAGGCCCGCGCGCTCACCGTACAGCCGCAGCCGTTCCTGCAGGACCCGGCTGCCCACCTTGCCTCCGTAGTAGTTCACGAACAACCACGGGCAGGCGGCGAGGCCGACGCTCCTGAGCGCCGAAGAGCGCCGCGCGAGGTACGTTTGCAGGCGGGCGGCGAACGCGGACGAGAAGCCGACCAACCGTTCCTTCGACCCCTTCCCCATGACCTTCAGCGTGAGGCCCGTGAAGTCCACGTCGTCAAGCTGCAGCCCGGTCGCCTCGGAGAGGCGGATGCCCGTATCAAGCAGGAGGAGCATGAACGTGAGATCGCGGAGGCCGGTGAAGGTCCTGGCGTCGGGTTGAGCGAGGAGCGCCCGGAGGTCCGCCTCGCTGAAGGTCGGCACGATCTTGCGGGTCTCGCGGACTCGTCGAATGCGAGCCGCCGGGTTCGCCGGCGCATACCCCTCTTCACACGCCCAGGTGAAGAAGGCGCGGATCGCGTCCCGGAATCCACCGATTCCGCCACGTCGGCACCGTCGGGAGGGGAGCGCAGACCCGGCCCGGATGTCAAGGCCTTCGAGCACACAAGGGGATGTGGCTCGCGAGGGGGAACGGCCCCGTGCTCAACTCGGAAGGGGAGGTGCGACCCGATGCCGCAGACGGTGTCCCGGGAGGTTCTCAACGTCGGCGTGGTTGGGGTGGGCATCCAGGGGGAGGGGCATGTGAAGTGCTACCAGGCGGCGCCGAGGGCGCGCGTTGCGGCGGTGTGCGATGCAAACGCGGACCGCGCCCAGCAGGTCGCAGCGAAGTGCGCGGTCGGCGCAGTGTGCTCGAGCTACGAGGAGTTGTTCGCCCGCGAGGATGTGGATGCGGTCTCCATCGCGCTCCCGGACCACCTCCATAGGGATGCGGCGGAGAAGGCTTTCCGCGCGGGGAAGCATGTGCTGCTCGAGAAGCCGATGGCGACGACGGTTGCGGATGCGGAGGCCATCGTTTCGGCGCAGAAGGCCGCGGGCCGGAAGCTGATGGTGAACTGGAGCAACCGCTGGATGCTGGCCTTCAGCCAGACGAAGGAGGCGCTCGACGCGGGCACGCTGGGCGACCCGCTGTACTGCTACGCACGCCTGAACAACACGCTCTATGTGCCGACGAAGATGCTCTCGTGGTCGGCGAACACGCGGCTGCCGCACTGGCTGATCTGCCACCGGTTCGACATCGCGCGATGGTACTTCGCGAGCGAGGCGAAGCGCGTGACGGCGGTTCGGCGCTACGGCGTGCTGCGGGAGATGGGGATCGACACGCCCGACTTCTACCAGGCCACCATCGAGTTTCAGAACGGGTGTGTCGGCAACTTCGAGAGCTGCTGGATTCTGCCGGAGACGCTGCCGTGGATCGTGGACTCGAAGTTCCAGCTTATCTGCACGAGGGGCTACGTGAACGTCGATCCGCTGCTACCCGTGCACGTGCGCGCGACCGACGGCAAGTACGAGCAGCCGGGCTATCTCGCGGGCGATGTGATGGGGGAGCCGACCGGCTTCGTGCGGCTGGCCATCGAGCACTTCGTGGACTGCGTCCTTGAGGACGGGGAGCCCCTCATCGCGGGCGAGGACGGATTGGCGATCACGAAGACGCTGTGCGCCGTCGTCGAGGCGGCGGAGACGGGCGAAGCCGTCGAGCTTGATTGGTAGGAGCAGATGATGCGAGACATGCTGGGCGATCTGTTGAGCCGACTGCTGACGACACATTCCCCCTCGGGGCACGAGGGGGAGATGAACGAACTGTGCGTTGCCGAGCTGGGGCCGCTGTGCTCGCGCGTGTGGGAGGACGAAGCGGGGAACGTGATCGGGCTGATCGAGGGTGCCGGCAGCGGGTCGCCGGTACGCTTGATGGCGCACAAGGACGAGATCGGGTGCATGGTCGCACGGATCGAGGACGACGGCAAGATGCGGCTGGAGCCGCTCGGCGGGTCGCTGCCGTGGGTCTATGGCGAGGGGCCGCTGGACGTGTTGGGCGACGAGGTCGTGACCGGCATCCTGGGCATCGGCAGCAAGCACGTCAGCGCGCTGTCGGCGGATGTTCACGCGGCCAAGACGAGTCAGCCGCTCTCGTGGGACAAGGTGCGCCTCGACTGCAAGCTCAGCCGCGAGGAGCTGGCGAAGAAGGGCATCGCCATCGGCACCCGTGTGTGCTTGAGCCGCGCACGCAAGGCGCCGACGTTCCTCGGCGAGTACGTGGCGGGGTACGCACTGGACGACAAGGGCGCGGTGGCTGTGCTGCTGCTCGCGGCGAGGCTGCTCAAGGAGGGGCGCCGCAAGCCGCGTCAGGACACGTACATCTGCTTCACCTCCACGGAGGAGCCGGGCTGCGTGGGCGGCGTGTTTGCCGCGCGG
>VGFC01000070.1 GCA_016869045.1 Armatimonadota bacterium | reverse complement strand
ACCCAGTACCCTCCCCACACATGGCCCGGATGCGCGCGCGGGAAGTGTAGAATCGCCAGCACGCACCCCGCGCACACTGCCGCCGTCGCCAACGCGAACACCTCCAACCCCCTCCCCGTCCCCGTAGGAGCGGCTTCAGCGGCGACGCGGTCGCCGTTCTCACTCCTCACTCCCCGCTCCTCACTCCTCGCCTCTCTGGCCCCGATCCCATCCTCCCTCGGCCTCACGATCGCCCACCCGATCGCCGCCACCAGCACGGCGCCGCCCGCGCAGCCCATCAAGGCCTCATTCGGGTAGCCTCGGAAGATGAGCAGGGCTGCCGCGGGCCCCAACGCCGCCGCGGCGAGCATCCCCACGGTTCGCGCCGAGGCGGCCTCACCGGCGAAGCTCCCCGAGGCCTCGAACCAGGCATACAGCCCGACGAGGCCGCCGATGAGGACACCCCAGCCGAGCGTCAGCCCGGGCGAGAACGGCTTGCCGCTCGGCAGGCTCAACAAGAAGAGGGCGACGGTCGCCCCGGCCGCCAGGGCCAGGACCGGACGCAACTCGCCGGTGAGAAGGGCTTTCCACTGCGTGCGACGGGGGACTTCCTGCGGAGAGACGTACGCGTAGACGAGGCCCACGACGGCGGCAACAGCGGCGATTACGGCCAGTATCGTTGCCATCTCAACCCCCATTCCCGGCTGACCCGATGTGACTACTTCCTTCGCTCCCGGCCTCCCTTCTCCTGCTGCCCTTTGTAGCTCAGTCCTTCGGCACCGCCTGCCGATACCTCACCACATCCGATACTCTCAGATCATCCAGTTCCATGCCCGCCGAGCCGATCGACAGCTCCGGCCCCAGCGACCGCGACAGCTTCGGGTTCCGCTCCCAGCCGATCAGCTTCCCATCCACGAACAGCTGCAGCAGGTCCTTGTCCCAGCATGCCGCGAGGTGGCGCCACACGCCCGGCTGCCAGTTCCACGAGTAACCCATCGCCGTCGTGCCGGACAGCCGCCCCCAACCGCTGCTGAAGCCGAAGTGGATGTGCGAGTACTGGTCCTTTCCGAGCCACATGCCTTCAGGCCCCGGCACGCTCACGATGCCGTGGGCGATGTTGTCGTTACCCGGCGACAGCAGCTTGCACCACACCTCGATGGTGCCCTGTTGCGGGTTGAGGTTCTCGTTGGCCGAGCACGCGACATACCCCTCCGGTCCCAGCCATAGCGCCTTTCCGAACAGCCCCTCAGCGACCAGGTCTGCCTGCGGCTTCACGAAGAACGCATCCTCGTTGAGGGGCTCCTCGAAGGGCAGGTACAGCAGCGTGTGCTCGTCTTTGCTCAGCGGCCCCGTCGGCGGCAGCCCGAGCGCCTGCAGCCCGGGGTACGTGACCAGCACATCGTCGATCCACGCCTCCGTCGGGCCCTCGGTGATCAGGTCCAGCGCCCACTTCCGGCACCCCTCCGGCAGTTGGAGCTCGCAGCCCACCTCGGTCCACGCTTCGCTCAACTCGAGCGGCCGGATGCCGATCTGCTTCCACGGGTCACCGCTCACGTCCCACGCATCCGCCCGCACCTTCCCCTTGCCCCGCATCCACGCCCGCACGGTCCAAGTCTGCTGCGCGGGCACGGCCATCGGCTGGTACCGCACCCGGGCCAGCCCCTGCTCCGCGGCGAGGTGCACACACCGCCGCCCGCTGTGCGCCTGCGCCGAATCGTCCGGCAGCGTGAGCACCGCCCCGCCCTCCGGCCACGCGTCCCACGTCCGCGGCCGCCACAACTCCGCCGGCGTCTCAAGAGGCATCATATGCTGCGCCGTCGGCGCCGGCGGCTCGACCAGCTCAAAGGAGGGATTGGGGAGGAGGTTGGGCACCTGTGCCCCCAAGCGTCCTCCCCACAGCGTCGCCAACACGAGCAAGTGTGGGTACATCATCCGGGGTGCCTGGGTAGCGGACGTTGGCGTATGCTCCGACGGCCCACCACCGTGAGCATTCCGCCGAACTCGATTGACGCCGCGGTCAGGAGCGCCAGAACTCGTTCCGCTGGCTCGGTGGGCGTCTCGGGGTCGAAACGAAGGTACACGATCCCGGGTGGCGGCTGCCGCCTGCGACCGTAGATCAGGTATCCGTAGTCACGGTCGAAGGTCAGCAGCACTCGGCCTTCGGTGACCGACCGGCTCAGGACCTCCTCGTCGAGGGCTCCGGGGGAGTCGGTCGCGACGGCCGCTACGTCATGCCCTTCGTTGCGCAGACACTCGACGCTGCGCAACGGGAAGTTCTCGTCGGCAAGGAACCTGGCCATCACGTCCCCGTCGCCAGCTCATAGAGCTTCTCGTCGCGCAGACCCTCGGCGGCGTAGGCGAAAACGGCCCGCAACGCTTCCGGGGTGAGGGACGGGTAGCTTGCCAGTACCTGCTCTTCGCTCCATCCGGCGGCGAACAGGCGGAGGATGAACTCGACCGAGAGGCGGGAGCCCCTGACGACAGGTTTGCCCACCAAGATCCTCGGGTCGGAATGGATGTAGTCGTGCCAGTCCATCCGTAGACCTCCATCGCGCGTCGATAGCGTGGCCCGCCCCATCGGCATTATCGCACACCCGCCGACACCGGTCAACGCGCCTCACTCCCCCCCGCATCCACGCCACCCTTGGCCGAGATGCCGTTGCCTTCCTCCTGCCTCCCACAAGGCCCTTCGCCTTGCCGCAGCGAACCCTGACTCACCATGCCCGCCCTGCCCCTTGTTCTCCTCTTCATCTCTCACGCCGCCATCGCCCAACCGGGAGCGCCCACCATGCCAGCCGACCCCGAGTACCAGTGGACCTGCGTCACTCTCGAAGCTGCCTTCGCCGGCCGCGACGGCGCGGGCGCGCTGACCTTCGACGGGAAGATGTGGCTGCTCGGCGGGTGGAACCCCGGCGACAAGGTCCACTTCCCGCAGATCTGTAACAGCGAGGTGTGGTCCTCAACCGACGGGGCGACGTGGACGCTTGTGAACCCACAGGCCCCCTGGGAGGGCCGCCACACGGCGGGGTGCGTGGTGCACAACGGGAGGATGTGGATCGTGGGGGGCGACGCCAACCAGCATCATTACCAGAACGATGTCTGGAGCAGCGCCGACGGAGTCACCTGGGACCTTGTCAGCGACCGGGTCCCGTGGGCCGAGCGCGTGCTGCACTACACGGTCGCCTTCCAGGGCAAGATCTGGGTCATGGGCGGCCAGACACTACCGCAATTCGCGCCCGCCGAGGAGCGCTTCTTCAATGACGTGTGGTGCACGCAGGACGGCGCCAACTGGCAGCAGGTGGTTGCGAACGCGCCGTGGGTACCGCGCGGGATGACCGGCGGCAGCGTCGTCTTCCGGGATCGCATCTGGCTTCTGGGCGGCGGCACCTACGACACGCCGCAGAAGCCCCAGCGTCTCTTCTACAGCGATGTCTGGAGCTCCCCCGACGGCGCCCACTGGGACCGCGTCCTGGAGGCCGCGCCCTGGCACCCGCGCGAGTACCACGATGTCGCGGTCTTCGACAACCGCATGTGGGTCATGGAGGGCTGGAACCAGTCCAACCGCAATGACGTGTGGTACTCGGCAGACGGGGTCACCTGGCACGAATTGCCCGACACGCCCTGGGCGCCTCGCCACGCCGCCAGCGTCTTCGTCTTCGACAACGCCCTCTGGATGGTCGCCGGCAACAACATGTTCCCCGACGTCTGGAAGCTCACCCGCAAACCCTAGCGCCGTCGCCGTGCCGTGGGAGCGCGGACGCCCTCGTCCGCATGCCGTTGCCGTGCTGTTCCCTTCCCCTCCCTCGCCGTTGCCGTCTTCGCCGTTCTTCCGAGCTTCGGGTCTTCCCGTTTTCGTTCCGTTGCCGTCCCTCAAGGAATCCCTCGCCTCGCCGCGAACACCCCGTCATTCCCTCTCACCGGGACGAGCCATGCGCGGGATGGGTCCCGAGCGCACGATCGGCGGGATGCAGCGCACCTTCGGCCTGCAGCGGCAGGCCTCGGCGGGCGCGGACGGCCCGCCGGTGCCGATCACCCGCGCGCGCCTCGGGCGCGTCGCACGCTACTTCGTGCCTTACTGGCTGCAGTGGGTCACGATCCTGCTGTGCATCGCGGCGACCTCCGGGTTGGGCGTGCTCCCCCCGCTGTACGTGCGTGGGATTCTCGACCACGCGATCCCCGACAAGAACGCGCGGCTCTTGCACCTCATGGTGGCGGCGATCGTCGGCTTGACGCTGGCCTCGGGGCTGATCGGCGTGTTGCAGAACTACCTCAACGCCCGCGTCGGCCAGCGCATCATGTTCGACCTCCGCAACCAGCTCTACCAGCATCTGCAGCGCCAGTCCCTCGGCTTCTACACCACTACCCGCGCGGGGGAGATCGTCTCGCGGCTGAACAACGACGTCGGCGCCGTGCAGGAGGTCGCGACCGGCACCATCGTCTCGATCGCGAGCAACCTCCTGACCCTGGTCGCGACCGTCGTCGTCATCTTCGCGATGGACCCCTGGCTGGCGCTGCTGTCGGTGGCCATCGTGCCGACGTTCTACTTGCCCACCCGGATCGTCGGTCGCATCCGCCGGCGGCTCTCCCAACAGACCCAGGAGCAGCAGGCCGAGCTGGTCGCCTTCATGGAGGAGCGCCTCAACATCGGCGGCATGTTCCTCGCGAAGATCTTCGGTCAGGCGACCGCGGACGCCGATCAGTTCTCCGAGCGCAGCCGGGAGGTGATGGACCTCAACGTCAAGCAGGCCATGGCCGGGCGCTGGCTGTTCATGTGCCTGGCGGTCTTCAGCGTCGCCGGCCCGGCGATCATCTACCTCTATGGCGGCCACCTGGCGATCCGCGAGGGGCTCTCCATCGGCACACTCATTGCCTTCGTCGCCTACCTCACCAACCTCTACCGGCCGGTCGGTCAGCTCGCGAACGTGTACGTCTCCCTGCAGGGCGCGCTCGCCGTCTTCGAGCGCATCTTCGAATACCTCGACCGCAGCCCCGAGGTCGAGGACAGGCCCGATGCCCTCCCGCTCACCGAAGTGCGCGGCGAGATCCGCCTCGAGCACGTTAGTTTCCGGTACCCGCGGCCGCCTGAGCCACCGAACGGTGAAGACGGCGAGCCGGCGAAATTGGGGACAGGCACCAATTCCCGACGTTTGGAATTGGTGCCTGTCCCCAATTTCGCCCTCCAAAACGTCTCCTTCGAGATCCGCCCGGGCGAGCAGGTGGCTCTCGTCGGCCCGAGCGGTGCGGGGAAGACGACGATCACCTACCTCCTGCCCCGCTTCTACGATCCCACCGAGGGGCGCGTGCTGCTGGACGGGCACGACCTCCGGGACGTCACCCAGGAGAGCCTCCGCGCGCACTTCGGCGTGGTGACCCAGGACACGTTCCTGTTCCACACGAGCGTCCGCGAGAATCTGCGCTACGCGAAGCCGACCGCCACCGACCAGGAGATGTTCGAGGCCGCGCGCTCGGCGAACATCCACGACTTCATCATGGGGCTCCCCGAGGGCTACGGTACGATCGTGGGCGAGCGCGGCTTCCGGCTGTCCGGCGGTGAGAAGCAGCGGCTGGCCATCGCGCGCGCCTTGCTGAAAGACCCGCGCATCCTGATCCTCGACGAGGCCACCAGTCACCTCGACGCCGCCTCCGAGCACCTCATCCAGCAGGCCCTCGGCGCCCTCCTCAAGGGGCGGACCGCGGTCATCATCGCCCACCGCCTCTCGACCATCCTTAGCGCCGACAAGATCGTCGTCCTGGACGAGGGGCGCGTCGTCGAGGTCGGCTCCCACGCCGACCTCCTCCGCAACGCCGGCCTCTACGCGACCCTCTACGAACGGCAGTTCGGCCGCGCCGCCACCTGACCTCGCCCCCGCCGCTCCCCCAACTCCGCAGCATGTCGGCAAGCCGTGCAGGTGGTAGGTCACTCCCCCACGAACGTCCCGCTTTGAACACGTGGTTTGCGGCGATCCCGCACACAGCCACATGAGCCAGGAGGGAATGCGATGCCGAGCGTTCGCTGGGTCGCGCTTGTCAGTCTGCTTGGGTTCTGTCTGACCGCGGTGGCGTCCGCCGCTGCGTCCTACCAGCCCGACCTGTGGATGATGAAGAAGAACGGCTACGAGATCATCGGGTCGGATGTCCACAACGACACCGGCATCGGGCAGACGACCACGTGGCGCCTGAGGGCCGGGGCCCAGGTGTCCTACCGCCTGTGGCTCGAGAACGACGGCACCGGGCGGGATGCATTCACATGGACAGGCACCGCTAGCGACGCGAACTTCACGATCACCTACTACAGCCAGAGCGGTGCGGGGGAGGACCTCACCCCTCAGGTCACGGGCGCCGGCTTCACCACGCGGGAACTCGGCCCGGGAATCAGCAAGGTCGTCCACTTCGTCATCCGCGCCAACCCGGGCGCCCCCGTCGGGGCTGAGCGGCTGTTTGTGATCAGGCTCACCTCGACCCGCAAGAACACCATCTCTGACGTGGTGCGCGTCCGCGCCAAGATCCGGGAGAGCACCACCTCCCTGCAGCTCACCGGCGTTGCCGGCCTTCCGACCCGTGCCGGCGCACAGGTAACCTTCGCGCTCTCGGCGCCGGCCCGGGTCTCCGCCCGCGTGCTCAACCTCGCCGGCCGCCCGGTCGCCACCCTTGGCCTGCCGCGCGACTACGCGCCCGGCGCCAATGCCTTGCTCTGGAACGCCCGCGACTCCGGCGGCCTCGCGGTCCCGAGCGGCATCTACCTCATCGAACTCACCGCCCGCACCACGCAGGGCACGGAAGCGCGCGCCGTCGCGACGCTGAGCGTCCGCCGCTAACGCGGCTCCGGATGACCGGGGAGGCTCCGCCATGGCTGAGGTCGCGCTGTCACACGCCGGGTTGATCGCCCAGATCGACGCGACAGAGCTGATTCACGGCAAGGCGGCCTTCTGGTGGCTGGGGCAGCTCAGCTTCGCGGTCAAGGTCGGCCATACGGTCATCTACCTTGACCCTTACCTCGCCGATGACGCCGCCCGCCAGACGCCGCCCCTGCTGCGGCCGGAGGAGGTCACCAACGCCTCGCTGTGCACCGGCAGCCACGACCACGGGGATCACATCGACCCCGAGGCCGTTGGCGGAATCGCCGCCGCCTCTCCCGACTGCAAGTTCGTCGTGCCCAGCCCCCATGTGGAGCGCGTGATCGAGCTGGGCTGCCCGCCCGACTCGGTCGTCGGCTTGCGCCCGGACGAGACCGCCGTCGTCGCGGGCGTGAAGATCACCGGCGTGAAGGCGAAGCACGAGTCCTTCGACGAGACCGACCTCGGCTTCCCGCACCTGGGCTACATCCTCGAGGCCAACGGGGTCTGCTTCTACCACGCGGGGGATACGCTCGTGTACGAGGGGCTGGTGACAACGCTGGCCCAGTATCCTCTCGACGCGATCTTCGTTCCGATCAACGGCCGCGACGCGCGCCGGTACCGCTCCGGCTGCATCGGCAACATGACCTACCAGGAAGCCGTGGACCTCGCCGGCGACGTCCGCCCGCACCTCGTCGTCCCAGCCCACTACGACATGTTCGCGAGCAACTCCGCCGACCCGAACGAGTTCGCGGACTACCTCGACGCCAAGTTCCCCGACCTCCCCTGCTGGATCGGCCCCGCCGGCGACAAGGTCATCTTCGGCGGCCCCTGGTCCGAGAACGACCGCCCGGCCTGAAAAAGAGGGACACCATACTAATTTCGCGAGACGTCTTGCGAGATTGGTATGGTGTCCCTCTTCTTCAGATGAAGATGCCCCTGGGGGAGAGCTGTGCCGTCGCGCCGCCGTCCACGCAGAGGACCTGGCCGGTGATGTACGAGGCCTGCGCGCTCGCCAGGAAGGCGACTGCGGCCGCGATCTCGGCCGGGGTTCCGCGTCGGCCGAGGGGGACATAGGGCTGGCGGAGGGACCGGGGGTCGATCTCCTGGCCGTGTGCGTCGCGGTGCGTAGCCCCGGGCGCGACAGCGTTCACGCGGATTCCCTGTGGCGCGACCTCCAGCGCCAGCGAGCGCACGAACACGTTCAGCGCGCCCTTGGTGCTGTCATACGCGATCATGTCGTGGTGCGCGCGCAGGGCGCCGATTGAGGTGATGAAGACCAGGCTGCCTGAGCCCTGTGGCGTCATCAGGCCCAGCGCCGCCTTGGCCAGATAGAACGTGCTGTCCATGTTCGTGGCGTACATCCTGCGCCAGTACTCCGCGTCGGTCTTCGCCAGCGGTCCGCCTCTCACCATCGCCGCGTTGTGTACCAGCACACCCAGCCCCCTGCCCGCCTCGCTGACCGCCTCCATCAGCCGCTCAACCTCCGTTTCCTCCGACACATCAGCCGCCACCCCCTGCGCCCACCCGCCCGCAGCGCGGATGCCCTCCGCCGCCTCCTTCACAACCTCCTCCCGCCTCCCACACAGGAACACGCGCATCCCCTCCGCCGCCAACCTGCGACTGATCCCGAGTCCTATCCCGGAACCGCCGCCGGTGACGATGGCCGTCTTGCCGTCGAGGTCCCGATAGCACGGGGAAAAGAGGGACACCATACCAATTCCGCGTGACGTCTGCGGAATTGGTATGGTGTCCCTCTTTTCCCGCCTCTCTCCTCTCATGGGTACGCCGCCGTCCCGTCCGGTGTCCGCGTCTGCGTCCAGTCGAGCACGCCGTCCGGGCAAGGGTACTTGGCGGCCAGCTTCTCGTCGAGGTCGATCCCCAGTCCCGGCCGGTCGTTCGGGTAGGCGTACGCGCCGCGCAATTCAGGGCAGCCGGGGAACATCTCCTGCTCGAGTTCGCTGAAGCCCGCCCACTCCTGCACACCGAAGTTCGGCGCACTGACATCCAGGTGCACGTTCGCCGCGTGTCCGACCGGCGATACGTCGCCCGGCCCGTGCCAGGCGGTGCGGATGCCGAAGTGCTCGCACACGGTCGCCAGCTTCCTCGCCGGGGTGATCCCGCTGATCGCGCTGATGTGGCAGCGGATGAAGTCGATCAGCCGGCCCTCCACGAGCGGCTTCCACTCGTTCGCGTTGACGAACAGCTCACCCATCGCCAGCGGCGTCGTGCACTGCTGGCGGATGAGCCGGAACCACTCGATCTGCTCCGGCGGCAGCACGTCTTCCAGGAAGAAGAGTCGGTGCGGTTCGAGCCCCTTCGCGAGCCTCACGGCCTCGATGGGCACGAGCCGCTCATGCACATCGTGCAGCAGTTCTGCCTCCTCGCCGAGGGTGCTGCGCAGATGATCGAACAGCCGCACCACGCTCCGCGCATAGGCCTCCGGGTCGAAGTACGCCCCCGGGGAAAATGGGGACACCATACTCATTTCGCATGACGTCTCGCGAAATGAGTATGGTGTCCCCATTTTCCCACCGTAGCCGCCCATCTGCGCGCGGATGTACCGCAGCCCCTGCTCCATGAATCGCCGGACGTTCGCCTCGACCTCTTCCGGCTCCGCGCCGTCTGCGTGCCGATAGACCGCCGCCCCCTCCCGGCACTTGCCGCCGAGAAGCTCGTACAGGGGCATCCCGGCCAGTTTCCCCTTGATGTCCCACAGGGCCATGTCCACGCCCGAGAGGGCGTTGTTCATCACCGGCCCGCTGCGCCAGTACGCGTTGACGTGGATCGTCTGCCAGAGGTCCTCGATCCGCTGTGGATCCCGCCCGATCAGCAGCGGCTTCAGGAACTCCTCCACCACCACCCTCACCGCGCTGTGCCGTTGCGTAAAGGTGGCGCAGCCCAGACCGTAAAGGCCCGGCTCACTCGTCTCGACCCTCACCACGATCAGCCGCTTCTGCAGGCTCCCCTCGCCCGGGGAGGTCAGGATCGCCCGCACGTCGCGGATGGTCAGTGTACCCATTCCGATCACCTCGCCGCGCCTGGGACCGCGCGCTCCCAGCGCGCATGCCGTTGGCGGAAGCGCGACCCCTCACGGCTGGCCCGGCTCCGCCGGGACCAACACGCCCAGATCGGTATCGCCGCCCGGCTGAGGCGTGAAGCGCGACACCAGGTGCCACGTCTCGCCCGTCGGGTCCTTGACGCTCAGTTGATACTCGATCCCCGCCACAAGCGCGGGCAGCACGAAGCCGCCCGTTTCGTTGGTGCGCGTCTCACCCAGGATGGGGAAGCCGTCGGCCATGGAGCCGGACGGCGGATGGGCCATGATCGCGCGTCCGCCGAGGGGTTGCCTGTCCTTCCCGACGAGACGCCCCATCACGCGAACCGGCGGGCTGAGGACGATGGCGGGCTCGATCTCCCACTCGGGAATCACCACTTCCCCGCCGAACAGCTTCCGGTCAGGCGACGCCGCGAGCACCAGAACCTCCTCGCTCGGCGTGAAGCCCTCCAGGACGAACCCGCCCTGGTCGTCCGTCCGCGCCCGCGGGCCCTTCCAGACGTTGGCAATCACCGTGGCGCCCGCCACCGGCGTCTCATCGATCGAGACAACCGTCCCACGAATCGGCATCTTGCGCAGGTCGAGGAGGACATCACCCAGGTCGTACGCCGCGCCAGGCTCCAGCAACGGGATCTCCGGCCACTCGGGCGGGCTTGCCGCCTTTCCGGTAAAGAACACCTCCGGCGTTACGCCGACGGGCAGTCCCTCGAAGCGGACCTCGCCGGCCCCATTGCTTGTCGCTTTGGCAATGACGGCATGGCAGTAAGCCTCAAGGGGGCCCAGGCCCTCCGGGTTGCGAGCCTGAGCAGTAAGCGCAAGCTGCACGACGATACCGGGTAGCGGCTCGCCCTGCGGATCGAGCAGCCGCAGCGCGATGCCGGCCGGCCTGTCGAGCGTGACAGCCACGGTCTCCTGCGGCTGGGCGCCCTCCACGATGGTGACACCGGCCAGCGTCCCATTGACGTCGGCGGCGGTGACAACCATCGGCCTGCCCGGGCGGACGCCGTAGATCATGCACTTGCCTTGTGCGTCGGCCTGCGCGGGGCTCTGCCAGTCGGTGTAGTAGGTCACGCGCGCCTCCGCCGCGGGGGTCCCGTCCGTCAGCAGCACCTGCACGACGATCGGCTCGATGCGCTTCAGCTTCAGATCGGGCGCTTTGACGGTCTGGCCTTCGGCGACCTCGATGTCGAAGTTCGTGTCCCGGCTGAACGGGTAGTCGGTGCCTCCGCCCTGGTAGTAGACCCAGCTACTGCCGGCGGCCACGCGCATCCGGTACCGGCCCTGCTCGTCGGTCGGGACGCTGATGCAGGTCCCCGTGGAACGCGGTCGGGACGGCCCGTAGCTCGCGACGCGCACCTTCGGGATCGGTGCGCCCGTGTCCGCATCGACGACGCGGCCCTCGATGAGGCCGCCGGGCGTGAGGCGGAAGTCAATGCCCTCTACCGTCTTGCCGGCGACCACGATCACGCTCTCGTGCGCCGGGGCGACGAGGCCGTCCACCTCGTCCAGCATGATGTTGAACGTCGCTTCCCCCAGATGGGCAAGTCGGTATCGGCCCTGAGCGTCAGTGATCGCCTCGTCACCTTCCACGCTGCCACGCACGGCGCCGGCGAAGACTTCGACTCCGGCCACCGGTTGCCCGTCCTGCGTGACCGTGCCCTCGACAAAGCCCCCCGGCTTGAGGTCGATCTCGTAATCCTGCTCTGTGCCCGCGATGAGGCTGAAGTCGTCCCGGACCGACCACGGCACCCAGGTCGCGAAGCCGTCCGCCTTGATCCTGAGATGAACCGTCGCGCCCATCGGCACGCCGCCCATCTCGAACCGGCCGTCGGCGTCGGTCGTCGCGGGGATGGGCGGGTCGGGGTAGAACCAGATCACGCTGGCGAAGTCGTCGGCCTTGGCGCTGGCGGGCGTGAAGGCGCCGAGCACAATCCTCGCACGCGCAACGGGTCGTCCCGCCCCATCGCGGACGGCACCTCGCAGCTTGGCCTCCGGCGCCAGCCGGATGAGCAGGGGGCGCGGCCCCCGAACGTCCAGGCTAGCCGCTCCCGCCGCGAGGCCCGGCGCCCTGGCCGTCACCGTGCCCGACAGCGCCCGTTCACCGTCCCACTCCCAACTGAACGCCCCGTGCGCATCGGTCTGCACGCGGACGAGTTCAGTAGGGTCCTGGAGCACGAAACGAAGCTCCGCGCCGGCAACCGGTTCGCCCGCCTGATCCACAACCCTCCCGGTGATCGCGACCGGCGCCGCCTCCGCCGCACAGCACCAACTCACTGCAGCAACCAGCAACGTGACTCGGTACATCGCACCCACCCTCCTCCGAACGCAACCTCGGTACTCACTCGCCCGCCTGGGACCGCGCGCACCCCTTGCGCGCATGCCGCTGCCGTCCACTTCGCACTCATCACTTCTCACTTTGCACTGCCGTCCTCACCACCACCGGCCCCACCCAGTTCGCCCAATCACCGGTGGGCGTCCCGAGTTGGTCCACGCGCAGCGTCAGCCGAATGGTCTTGCCACCGTGCCTCGTCAGGTCCACCTCATGTGCCGTCGCCTTCACCGGTCGTTGGTCGTGGGAGAGAACCTCCTCCCCGTCCACTAGCACGCGGAAGCCCACGCCGTCGCTCTGCTCGTTCGTCACTGCGGTGTCGAAGCGGAACACGAGCCGCTGCCCAGCCTTGACCCTCGGGAGCGGGATGGTGAACGTGGCGTCCGGGCTGCCTGTGTCACCCGGCGGGTGTTGGTAGACCGACCAGCGCAGCTTGCCGTCGGCGCCCTTCTCGAAGGCCCCGCGCCAGCCGATCCATCTCACCGTCTCCGCCTCCTCCATGTGAGCCACCAGGTCGTAGACCACCGTCTTCGGATCGAGCGGCTCAGGGATCATCCCACACTCGCGCGCAATCTCCCCGGTCTGTGGTAAGGCCTCCCGCCAATCACCGATCCCGATAGTCGGCTTCGCGAACTCGAAGGCCCGTTCCCAGTCCTCCGCATCGGCTGCCCGAAAGACGTCCCACGCCAGCCTCTTCCGGTCCGGCGCGCAGGGGTTGTCGCCGTCCGGCTTGCAGCTCCACAGGCCCAGGTGCAGGCCGCCCTCCGCGCGGTGATCCACATGCCGGTGCAGGATGAACGCGTCGATCTCGGGGATGTGGCTCGTCTTGTAATACGCGTAGGCGTAGGCCGCGGCCTGGATCTTCTCGCCCTCCGGTCCCTCGGGGCAGTGGAATCCCTGCTCGGAGAGGGTGATTCGCCGCGGCCTGCCCCGGTACAGGAGGCGCTCCTGCTTCAGGTACGCGGGCAGCACCTCCAGGTTCCTGAAGGTGAGCTTCGGCGTGTCGAGGGCCATGGTCGCGAGGTCATCCTTCCAGAACCTCGGCTCGAAGAGGTTCTGCGGATACGGATGGAACGCCACATCCCACGGGAAGTCGCCCTCGGCTTTGGTGAGCGCATTGAGCTGCTCGATGACGTCGCGCCCCGCGCACGCGTGCAGGGCGTTCGCCTCGCCGCGCATCCCCCAGTTGTGCTCCAGCGACACGTACACCCTTACCTTGGCGTGGTGCCTCCGAATCGCCAGCCACGCCACCCGCAGCGCCGGGGCGTAGTCGGCCACCAGCTCCTCGCTCGTCGCCTCGCCGAGGTTGTGCCACGGCCAGTGTGACTGAATCTCGTTGCCCACGATGTACCCCGATACCCAGCCGTGCTCGCCGCTCGGGTCGGAGTAGCGGTGCGCGAGGTACTCCATCGCCGCGCGGTAGTGCAGGACCCCCTCCTCGTCGGTGAGATTGAACGCGCCGAGGTGATGGGGCGCGTGGGCGAGGTCCGTGCGCGGGTTGATGAAGGGGTTCCCCGGGTCCGGCTGTGTCGGCACGCCGTTGAGGGTGATGAGCGTGACGTTGATCCCCGCGTCGGTCATCGGCTTAATCTGCGCATCGAGGCCCCGGATGTAGCCCAGGTTGATGCCGACCTTCCGCCCATCGACCTCCCACGTCTCCTCGGGGTTCGGGTTCGTCCGGTCCACCACCGCCGACAGGATGACATTCGTATCGACGTACTTCACGCCCAGCGCAATCAGGTCCGGGATATCCACCGGACAGGTCACGCCCTTGATGCCCTTCGGCCACGGCATTGCGAAGTCCCACGCGGGCAAGCCGCTGAGATCATCCGCGTAGTGCGCTCTGCCGATCGCGTTACCTGTCCCCGCGTCAACCAGCTGGAACTTGCTGTACAGCCGGTCCCGCTTGCCCTCGAAGCGCGGGACCTCGATCGGCTTCCCGTCCAGCCTCCCCTCCCACACAACCGGGAAGTCACCTTGCGGGCCGTACTTCTCATACGGCCGCAGCTCGACCAGCCTCGCCGTCCCCTCACCCTTCGCCTCGATCACCAACGCCTCCGGCAGCGCACGCGCCGCCGTTATGCCGGGGCCCGCCGTCGCGCTGCCCGTCCCCACGCCAAGCCAAATCGCCGACGCCAACCCGATCATGTCGCCCGAAGCCTCCCGCTCCTCAAGCAAGGGGGGCCGGACACCCCGCATCCGGCCCCGCCTTGCCGTTGCCGTTCTCCTACACTCCCAAACTCCTACGCTCCTACACTCCTGCCGTCACACGTTATGCGGATACACCATCCACCCCATGTAGTTGTTGAGGGCCTCCGCAACCGCCGCGCCGACGTTCCCCTGCGTGATCGCGACATGGTGCTCGAAGCCGCGGGTGCAGATGAACCGCAGCAGGTCCTGCAGGTCGTCGATGTAGGCGACTCCCGCGCCGCCGAAGGTGTCGAGCGGGTCGTTGGTGACTTCGCCTTCTCCGAGGTAGCCGGTGATCTCGCCCTCGAGGTCATCGGTCGAGATGCGACAGAAGGTGAAGGGCCCCGCCGCGATTCGCCCGACGCACGTGCCGTAGGTGTTCTCGATCCCCACCGAGCCGCCGATGATGTCCTGCACGCTCATCTTCGCATCCGGGAGAAACGCCTTCGGCAGGTTGCTGCAGTGGAAGAGCACGCACTTGTCGGGGTCGTCGCCGTAGTTGTTGTTCCAGTCGAGCAGCGCCGCCGGCGTGCCCGAGGCCAGCGTCAGCGCGTACATGCCGACCACGCCGGTGATGTCCACCTCACATGCGCTCGGGATGAGCGCGTTGCTCATCATGCTCATCACCGTGCACGGCACGATGCCCATGTACTCCTCGATGCTCGTCCAGCACTGCACGGCGCTCGCCGCCAGTTCGCTCACCGCCATCCACTCGTCGATGACGGTCGCCAGCTTCGCCATCTGCAGGAGCTTCGCTTCGGGCACATCGTCCACGCAGATGTAGTCCTTCACCTTCGCCAGCCGCGCCTGCACCTCCGCCGCGCCGTCATCGAGACGCCCCATGCGGCCGAAGATCTCCGAGAGGTCGATCACCTCGATGGAGATGCCGCTGGCCTCCAGCAGCTTCTCGCTGTAGCGCACGGTGTTGAACGCCGCCGGCCGCGCGCCGATCGCGCCGATCCGCGCCCCGCTGAGGCCCCGCACGACGCGGCACGTCGCCGCGAAGTCGCGCAGGTCGGCGACGAACTCCTCGCTCTGCGGGCTCTCGGTGTGCAGCGTCGTCAGCGTGTAGTCGATGCCGTACTGCGTGAGGTTGTTGCAGGCCGACATCTTGCCACAGAAGCTGTCGCGCCGGTTCGCCAGCGACATCTTCCCCGGCTCATCGGGGAAGGCGTGGATCAGCACAGGCACGTCGAGCCCCGCGAGCCGCAGGGCATCCCCAATCCCGCGCTCATCCCCGAAGTTCGGCAGCGTGACCAGTATGCCGTCGATGCAGTCGGCGTGCGCCTTCACGAGGTCCGCCCACTTGTGCGCCTGCGCCCGCGTCTCCACCGACCCGAAGGGCGTATCCTCGGGCGTCAGCGCGACCGCCCCAATTCCCAGGCGTTCGAGAACTCCCAGCACCTCCTTCCTTCCCTCATCACACAGATGATCCGGGAAGAACCCTCGATTGCCCACCAGAACCGCCAGTGTGGTCTGCCTAGCCATGGTTGTCTCCTTCGGAATTCGGGGACACGATCCCAATTCGATGAGGCCGAATTGGGTCATGTCCCCGAATTCCCCGATTGCAAAGGCATGGTCGGGATTGGCATCCCGACCTACGAGATACCTAGGGCCCGTACGAGGGGCGTCCTTCCTCGGCAGAGCCCTTCGTCAACGCGATCCGCGCCGCGCCCCTACTGCCCGTAGTACGCGTCCTTCCCGTGCTTCCGCAGGAAGTGCTTGTCCTGCAACTCCCTGCCGATCGGCTTCAGGAACCGGTCACCATACACGGTCCTGAGCCGCTCGCTCACCCAGGCCATCTCCGCCACCTGCTCCAGCACGATGCTGTTTTCGACCGCCGCCCCCGGCGAGTCGCCCCACGTGAAGGGGCCGTGGTTTGCGACCAGCACCGCGGGTATGTGCAGGGGGTCGAGGCCCTCCATCGCGCGCACAATCGCCACCCCGGTCTCGAACTCGTACTGGCCCTGTAGCTGCTTCTTGCTCAGCCGTTTCGTCACGGGGATCTCGCCCCGGAAGTTGTCCGCATGGGTCGTCCCGTAGCACGGCAGCGGCCGGCACGCCTGCGCCCACGCCGTCGCATAGGTCGAGTGCGTATGCGCCACGCCGCCGATCTCGGGGAAGTCGCGATAGAGCACGAGGTGCGTCAGCTTGTCCGACGAGGGCCTCATCTCGCCCTCGACCACCCTACCCTCCAGGTCCACGATCACCATGTGCTCCGGCCGCATGTCCTCGTAACTCACACCGCTCGGCTTGATGGCGACCAGCCCCGAGTCACGGTCGATCCCGCTCACGTTCCCCCACGTGAGGATCACCAACCCGGACCGCTTCAATTCCAGGTTCGCCTCACACACCCTCGCCTTCAGCTCCTCAAGCATCGCGCCGTTGCCTCTCTTCGCCGTTCTTCTATTCTTCAAATCTTGCCGTTTTCGTTCTTAATATCCAACAGTCCTTTCATGACATCCGCCAGCACATCCGTCGTCCCCGCCACTCCGAACGCATCGTGCAGCCGCCGGTAGAGCTTGTACAGCTCGCGATACGTCTTCTGCGCGGCGGGATTGGGCTCGTAGGCTTCGTCCTTCACGCCGGTCATCGCGGCCTGCGCCTCTTGCGTCGTGTCGTAGCCTCCAGCCGCCTTCCGTGCGACGACCGCCCCGAAGATCGCGGCGCCGAGCGCGCACGTCTGCGCCGACCGGCTGACCTCCAGCCTCGTCCCCGTGACATCCGCGTAGATCTGCATGAAGAGCGGGTTCTTCTCCGCGATGCCTCCGCAGGTCACGATGCGGTTGATGGGCACACCGTACTCAGCCATCCGGTTCTGGATCGTGAGCGCACCGAACGCCGTCGCCTCGATGAGCGCCCGGTAGATCTCCGCCCGCGTCGTGTGCAGCGTCTGCCCCAGGAGCAGCCCCGTCAGCCGCGCATCCACGAGGATCGTCCGGTTGCCGTTGTTCCAGTCCAGCGCGAGCAGACCGCTCTGCCCCGGCTTGAGCTTCGCCGCCTCCTCCGTTAGCTCCGCGTGCGTGCTCGCCTCCCCCAGGCAGATGTGCGAGACGAACCAGTTGAAGATGTCGCCCACCGCCGACTGCCCCGCCTCGATCCCGTACATGTTGGGAATCACGGACCCATCGACGATCCCGCACACCCCGGGAATCGTCAGCGGCTCACCCGTCTTCTCCGCGACCGCGATGTCGCACGTCGAGGTGCCGATGATCTTGACCAGCGTCCCCGGCGCGACGCCCGAGGCCACGCCCCCGTAGTGCGCATCGAACGCCCCCACCGCCACCGGAATGCCCTCCGGCAGCCCGAGCTTCCCCGCCCACTCCGCGCACAGCGCTCCCGCCTTCACATCCGACGGGTACGCCCTCTCATACAGCCTCGGCCGCAGCGCCCCCATCTTCGCATCGAGCAGGCCCAGGAACTCCGCATCCGGCAGCCCGCCCCACTCCTCGCAGTACATGGCCTTGTGGCCCGCGGCGCACACGCCGCGCTTCACGTTGCCCGGCCGCGTGTCGCCGATGAGAACCGCGGGGATCCAGTCGCAGAACTCCACCCAGCTCTCGGCGGCCGCGAATACGTCCGGCGCGACGTTCAGGCAGTGCCAGATCTTGCTGAAGAACCACTCCGACGAATACGTGCCGCCGCACTTCTGCAGGTAGTGCGGGCGGTGCTCCTTGGCAAGGGCCGTGATCTTCTCGGCCTCCGCCATCGAGGAGTGGTCCTTCCAGAGCCACGCCAGCGCGTTCGGGTTGCCCGTGAACGCCTCCGTCAGCGCCAGGGGCGTCCCCTCGGCATTCACTGGAATCGGGGTCGAGCCCGTCGTATCCACTCCGATCCCAATGATGCCCTCCGCCGAGAATCCCGGCGCCTCCCTCGCCATCGCCAGCGCCTCCGCCATGCACTCGACCATGCACTCGAGGTAGTCCGCCGGGTGCTGCCGCGCGACGTGCGGGTTGCTCGGATCGGTGATCACGCCCGCCTCGCCGCGCTTGTAGTCGGACACCGCGGTCGCGACCTCACTCCCATCCGCCGCGTCCACGATGATCGCGCGCACCGAGTTCGTCCCGAAGTCCAACCCGACGCTGCACTTGCTTCCCACGGCAGACCCTCCCTACGTCATCGCATGTACCGGCGTCTTCCTCTCCGCCCGTCCCCTTCCCTGCCGCCCGCCGTCCCCCTTCCGTGTAATCCGTGTGTTCCGCGGTTTGCTGCCGTCCCCAAGGACCGGACGGCCCCCGCGTCGAAACCCGATTCCGCCTTCCCTACCCTTCCCGAAGGAAGCCCCTACCCATGCCTACCGATCCCCTCCGCATAGCTCTCGTCGGCGCCGGCGGCATTGGCCGCGCGCATCGCAACGCCTGGTCGAAGGTCCCGGGCGCGCAGATCGTCGCCGTAGTGGACGTTGACGCCGACCGCGCGCAGACCATGGCCGCCGACCTGGGCGCCCAGTCCTTCACCGACGCCGCCGCGATGCTCCCCGCCGTGAAGCCCGACGCGGTTGACGTCTGCACTCCTCCCGCGATGCACCAAGCGCCCGTTGAGGCTGCCCTTGCCGCCGGCGCGCATGTCATCTGCGAGAAACCTCTGGCCGATACTCCGACCCACGCCTTCGCGATCTGCGAGGCCGCCGCGGCGAGCGGTAAGCTCCTGATGACCGCTTTCTGCCACCGGTTCCATCCGCCTGTCGCGCGCCTCAAGGAGCTGATCGACGCCGGCGCGCTCGGCCGAATCGGCATGTTCCGGAATCGCTTCGCCGGGCCATTCAAGGGCATCGAGGACGTGTGGTTCTCGAACCCGGACATCTCCGGCGGCGGCTGCCTGATGGACACGAGCGTGCACAGCGTAGACCTCTTCCGCTTCCTCGTCGGCGAGGTGAAGCGCGCTCAGGGCGCCGGCGTCCTCCTGAACGAGAGGCTCCGCCCCGGCGTCGAGGACACCGCCGCGATGCTGCTCGAGAGCAAGTCCGGCGCCATCGGCGTGATCGAGGCGAGCTGGACCTTGCAGGGCGGCGTGAACGTGATCGAGGTGTACGGTACCGAGGGCGTCGCCGAGGTCCACTACTGGGACGGCTTCCCGTCGCGCTACAAGACGGGGACCATGGACGCCTGGGAGCCCCTCCCCGAGGAGGGCGACCGCTTCGTCGGCGAGCTGACCCACTTCGCCCAGGCCATCCGGGGCGATGCGCCCCTCTTGGTCACCGGTCACGACGGCCTCCGCGCCGTCGAGGTCATCTACGAAGCCTACGCCACCTTCGCCTGGTAGCCGTGGTCGTCATCCTGCCTCATCCTGCCCATCCTGTTAGCCTTGTCTTGCGTCGATGGCCCTACCCACTTCCCCTCGCTCCCGCCTCCTCCAGGGCCTCGGCCGCAACGTGGTGGTCCTGGGCCTCGTCAGCCTGCTCACGGACATCAGCCACGAGATGCTCTATCCCGTGGTGCCGTTGTTCCTGACCACGATCCTCGGCACGCCGATGACGGCGGTCGGCCTGATCGAGGGAATCGCCGAGTGCACCGCGAGCCTGCTGAAGGTCGGCTCCGGCTGGTACTCGGACCGGATTCGCCGTCGCCGTCCGTTCCTGTTCCTCGGCTACGGTCTCTCTGCGGTCAGCAAGCCACTCCTCGCGCTCGCCGCGAGCTGGCACCTCGTCCTGGCCTCACGCCTGCTGGACCGTCTGGGGAAGGGGGTTCGCACGGGCGCGCGGGACAGCCTCATCGCCGCCTCCTGCGACTCCGCGCACCGGGGGAAGGCCTTCGGTCTCCACCGGGCGATGGACACGGTCGGCGCCTTCTTCGGCCCACTCCTCGCCCTGCTCTTGCTGTCTCAGTTCCACACGCCCTACCGCACCATCTTCCTCCTTGCCTTCATCCCCGCCCTCTTGGGCCTCGCCGCCCTCTGCGCCGTCCGGGGGACTTGTCCCCGAAGTCCCACCGCTGACCAACCGCCCTCGAGCCGTCTGGAGGGGCCGCATGCGAGTCCCGCCGACCAGGCGGGACGAAGCATCCGGCCCGCCGTGATCTCCCCCTCCCTCCGGCGCTTCCTGATCGTCTACGGCCTCTTCGCCCTCGGCAACAGCAGTGACGTCTTCCTCCTCCTGCGGGCGCGCGACTTGGGCTTCAGTCAGACCCTCGTCATCCTGGTCTACGCGTTCTACAACCTGGTCCACGCCCTCGCGGCACTGCCTGCCGGGTGGCTCTCGGACCACCTCGGCCGCCGCGCGATCATCATCGGGGGATTCTGCACCTTCGCGGTGGTCTATCTGGGCTTCGCCTTCGCCCCTCACGCCGTCGTCATCTGGCCCCTCTTCGCCCTCTACGGATTCTACGGCGCCGCCGCCGAGGGTGTCGCGAAGGCCCACGTCGCGGACCTCTCCTCCCCCGCGACTCGCGGCACCGCCCTCGGCCTCCTCCAGACCGTCCAGGGCCTCCTCGCTCTTGTCGCCAGCCTCGCCGCCGGCTTCCTCTGGACCCACGTCGCCCCTTCCGCGCCCTTCCTCTACGGCGCCACCTGCGCCCTCCTCGCCGCCGCCCTCTTCCTCCTCCTCACCCGCCGCCCTTCGCCGTGACCGCCCGCACCCTTGCCGGCGCTTGCGGCCTTGTGCCGAGCCTTCGCCGTTCCCCTTTCGTGTCTTGTCGAGTAGCTCAGCCATTCGGCTTCGCCCTCACAGATCCGAGCGTGCGGCTTTCCCGCACTCGGCTCTTCGGGAGGGTCGCCCGAGACTACCGGTCTTCAGGAGCCAGGGATGCGTGATATGCGGTCGGGGCAAGCGGAAGTGCTCCAGCACCGCCATGAACCGGGTCCGGTGGTCCCGACAATCGCCTTGCGCCCGTGAAACGGTCGCAGACTCCGGTGCAGCGATCCCGCCTCGCATATCGGCGGGACACATGCTGCCTTCGCGGACACGAAACCGCTCGGCCTCCGCGACCTTCGGTTTGTAGGCGCTACCTACCCGTTCCCCGACGCGCCCCCTGTCTACGCTTCGGACCCGGCGTTACCGCCGCGCCCGCAAGACTCGGTTCCGGCCTGCGCGCTACCGCTTTGGCCGGGCGGAACTCTCACCCACAAGCCACTGCCAGTTTGCCCAGCGCACTCGTGCGTCTCGTGGCCATTCGCGGCTGTCCGTCGTTACCCGCCGTCCGGCGGCCCGAAGCCCTCTTCCTCGTGCTTCCGCGCGATGGCCTTCGCCAGCCCGCGCAGCGCCTCCAGGTCGCCAACGGCAGGCAGCCCCTTGCATAGCACCGGGTCGAGCAGTTCCACCTTCAGGTTGGGCAACAGCCCGGCGAGGGCTTCCACCGCCCGGCCGCCCCAGCCGTAGGACCCGATCACCGTTGCGAAACGGGCCTTCGGCTTGAGGAGGTTCGCGAGCCACGCGGCGGAGGCTGCCAGCGGGTGGGGCCCCGTCAGGACTGTCGGCGTCCCGAGCACGATCGTCCCGGCGTCCACCAGCGCGATTGCCAGCTCTCCCAAGTCTGTGACGGTGAGGTCGAACTGCCGCACGGGCACGCCCTCCTCCGCCAGCGCATCCGTCAGGTGCTCGGCCATCCGCCGCGTGCTGCCGTGCATCGACACGTAGGCCACGACCGCCAGGTTCCGCGGCGGACCGGCCGCCCAGTCCGCCCATGCCGACATGGCGGCTTCCGGCTCGGTCAGCACCGGCCCATGGCTAGGCGCAACCAGGGCGGCCTGGTACTCGCGCACACGGGCCACGTTGCGCGCCACCATCGGGGCCAGCGGCATCATGATCTCGCCGAAGTACCGTTTCGCGGCGTGGCGCACGCGGGCCCAGTCGCCATACAGCTCGCTCGTCGCGAGGTGGCATCCGAAGAAGTCGCACGAAAAGAGGATCCGGTCCTCGGCGAGCCACGTGACCATCGTCTCGGGCCAATGCACCCACGGCGTATGGAGGAACTGGAGCGTCTTCCCGCCGAGGTCGAGGGTCTGTCCGTCCTCAACCACCATGCACCGATCCGCCGCAACTCCCAGCAGGTCACCGAGCAGCGGCTGCGCCTTGGGGGTGCAGACGACCCGCGCCGTCGGGTAACGGTCGAGTACGAGAGGGATCGCGCCGGAATGATCCTGCTCCGCGTGGTGCGAGACCACGTAGTCGATCCTGCTCACGCCCTCCAGCCGCGCGAGCAGACCGTCGGCCATGCTCGGGTCAACCGTGTCCACGAGCGCCGTGTGCTCGGCCCCCTCCACCAGGTACGCATTGTAGGACGTGCCATCCGGCAGCGGGATGAGCGAATCGAACAGCCGTCGGTCCCAGTCGATCACGCCCACCCAACTCACGCCGTCGGCAATCGGTCTAGGCCTCAGTTCAATCACCTCCATCGGTGCCCGCCTCTTCTCACGCCTCCGCGAGCCGGTGCGCGAGTTCGTGGTAACGTTCGTGCACGCCCTCGCCCATCTCCTCCGCCTCCACGCGCTCAAACGCGTCCTCAAGCTCCTGCTGATCCTGCTCCGTCAGGACTTGGTCGGCCATGGGGAAGAGGATGTCGTTCTCCTTGGCGATATGCGCCCGCAGCAACTCCACATACCCCAGGAGGTTCGCCCGCGCCGCCTCCAGGGCCGGCGCTTCTCCGGCCTTCGCCGCCGGCGTGGCGTCCGCGGTGGCCCGGATGAACGCGCGTCCTTGCTCGTGCTCCTGGAGCATGACGCCGATCGGTCCGCCCGTTCTCGGTATCCCTCGCGCTTCCAGCCTCACAAACAGATGCTTCTCCTCCTTGCCGTGGTGGCACCGGTCGGCGAAGTTCCGGACGAAGTCGACGATGGTGTCCAGCCACTCCGGCTCGTCCGCCAGCGTAGTCTGCAGTGACCCCGCCCCTCGCTCGATCCCGTTGAGGACCAACAGGATGATATCGTGCTCGTGCCTCAGAATCGCCGTCGGTCGCATCCGTCATCCCTCCAAGGTTGGGATCGGCCGTCGCCGGGCGCACGGCGTCGCCGTCTTCGCCGTTCTCTAAGACTCCTGATCTTCCACTTTCGTTCGCCGTTCGACAATCGCCACCAGGTTCAGCGAACTCAGCGGTTGCGACATCTCGCGCCGCGTCCACAGCGGGTGTTCGAGGCCCGACTGCCGGTTCAGCTCATCGGCGAAGATCAGCAGCGCCGGCCGCAGGGCCGCCCCTCGCGCGCGGACGAGGTCCACCGCGAGTTCATAGATTCCGATCGCGTCGATGGAGCCGCAGTGGATCACGAGCGCCTCATCGTCCGGCGCTCGCTTGATGTCGGGGAGGTCTACTGCGACATCCAGGTGCCCGCCTTCGATCCACTCCGTGCGCACCTTCTCCAACGCCTCGCGCAGCAGGTCGGCGGCCGCTTCCGGTAGGTCTCCGTCGCCGCCGATCACGACCTTCGGCTCGAAGAACTCCCGCCCCAGCGCCAGCTCCGTCTGCAGGTCCTCCAGAAAGCCCTCCCGCGTAGAAGGCGTCACGTGGGCCAGTGTGAACTCATCGAAGGTCATGCGGTCCACGACTTCGTGCACCAGCCCCGGGTCGCTCGCGCAGTAGAAGTCCGCGCACTTATGCGGTTTGG
>VGFC01000069.1 GCA_016869045.1 Armatimonadota bacterium | reverse complement strand
GCATCTGCCACGAGCCGCTCCAGTCCGGCGCGGGCATCATCCAGCTGCTGCTTCAGCAGCGCGTCCACGGCCGGCGCGAGATCGACCACCCGCACGTCGTCCAGCAGGGAGGCGGTCTGTGCGTCGGGCGGGTGATGAAAGTGGATCGTGATCGAGCGCGTGTACTCCGGGAACCAGCTCGACACGAGGATCGCGTTGTTGGTCCAGTCGGCGCCGGTGCGGGCGCGGTCCTGGGTCGCGTAGGGCGTGCCCGTCACGCCGTTCGCGTCCAGGAAGTCCACGCGCACGAACAAGGGCTGGGAGCCCTCGATAGCGCGCTCGCGCCAGGCAACCGCGGTTGGGTGGCCGGGCGTCACGGGGATCTTCTTCAGGCAGACGAAGTCCTCGTGGTCGTTGCCGCTCAGCCGGACCTCCACGCACTTCCCCCCGCCCGGGGCGTCCACGACCTTGCAGCCCGGGTCGGCGTGCCAGTCGGAGAGGTCGCCGGTCTCGAAGTCCGCGCTATAGAGCACCTCGCCGATTCGCTCACCGCCGACGAGTTGGGCGACGCACCGATCCAGCGCCTCCTGCCTCGTCAAGGCTGCGTGGGCACCCGGCGCCCACGTCGCCAGAGTGATCGCACATGCAAGCAATGCGCGCATGACCTACTCCTTGCCGGCCGTCGTTGCCCTCTCCGCTGTCACCTGCCGTCACTTCACCGCGCCGACGGTCATGCCCTTGGCGAGCTGGGACTGGAAGACGAAGAAGACGATGAGGACGGGCGCCGCCGCCAGGAAGAGGCCGGCGGAGAGGAGGGGGATGTTGGTGGTGTACTGGCCGCGGAGGTTCGCGACGCCGACCATGAGGGTGCGGACAGAATCGTCCTGCAGGATCAGCAGCGAGAAGAGCAGCTCGTTCCACATCCAGAGGAAGTTGAAGATACCGAGCGTGAGCAGCGCGGGCTTCGCGATGGGCAGCATCACGCGCCAGAGGATCTGCAGCGGCGCGGCGCCATCGACCTCTGCGGCCTCGACGAGTTCGTGCGGCACCGAGCGGAAATACGAGGTCAGCAGATAGGTGCCGAAGGGCGTGGCGAACGTCACGTAGACGAGGATGAGGCCGGCGTGCTTGTTCAGGAGGTTCAGATGGATCAGCATCGTATACAGCGGAATGATGATGACCTGCGGGGCGATGATCATCGAGCCGAGGATCGCGTAGAACAGCCCCCGGCGGCCCGGGAAGCTCATGTGCGAGAGCGCATAGGCCGCGAGGCTGCAGACCGCCCACGAGACCACGACGCCGACGACGACCACGATGGCCGAGTTGCCGATGTAGTGCCCGACCTTGCTGTGGACCCAGGCGTTGACGAAGTTCTCAAGCGTCGGGTGCGCCGGCGGGCCGTACTGGTTCTCCAGCACGTACTCGCGGCGGCTCTTCAGCGCGGTGAAGAGCATGAAGACCAGGGGGTAGATGGTCGTGAGGCTGACGCCGACCAGGGCGATGACGGCGGCGATGGTGCCGACGGATACGCGGCGCATCAGTCGTCACCTCGCGTCATCAGCCGGATCTGCAGCAGCACGATGCCGAAGACTACCATGAAGAGGGCCGAGCCAAGCGCACACGCGTACCCCATGCGGTCGAACTGGAAGGCCTGCAGGTAGAGCTGGTACTCCACGAGCATCGTGGCGTAGCCCGGCCCGCCGCCGGTCATCACGAACACGAAGGCGAACAGACTGGTGAAGGACCAGACGACGAGGTTCACCCCCCAGAACTCGATGACATACCTCAGCGACGGGATGACGATGTAGACCAGGAAGGACCAGCCCTGCGCGCCGTCGATGCGGGCGGCCTCGAAGATCTCCCGCGGCACGGCCGCGAGGCCGGCGAGAAACACGATCACCCCCATCCCGAAGACGCACCAGAGCATGACGAGGACCATCGTCGGCAGGGCGGCCTGCGGATCGCCGAGCCACTCGCGCGCAAGGCCGCCGAGGCCGACGAGCTTGAGCAGCCCGTTGACCGGGCCGGTCTCGCGCAGCAGGGCCGTGAAGAGTGTGCCCACGATGACCGGCGAGAGCACCGACGGCAGGAAGAACGCCGCGCGGAAGAAGCGCGAGCCCGGGAGGTCCTGGTGAATGAGGAGCGCCAGCACCAGCGAGACCAACAGCCAGAGCGGCACGGCGATGACGAGGGTGAGGTTGTTCCTCACCGCGGTGCGGAAGATGGGATCGTGAAGCAACTCGCCGAAGTTCGCCAGCCCCACCGACCTCGGCGGCTCGACCCCGTTCCACTCGGTGAAGGCGTGGCGCACGGCGCTTGCAGCGGGGATCAGGCGGAAGGTGATGAGCAGCAGGCACGCGGGCGTCAGGAAGAGGTAGCCCATCAACGCCGCGCGCCCCCGCCGGCTCATGAGCCCGCTCGCTTCCGGGCGGCCACTTCCTCCGCCGTCTTCCGGACGGCGGCGAGAGCGGCCTGCACGGTGGTTTGGCCGGTCAACACGCGCTGGCACTCGCGGCGGAGCGTCTCCCCCACCTCGGTCGCCGCCATGTCGGTCATCTGCGGCCCGGTGCGATTCTCGGCCAGCCACCCAGCGATGGTCTTCGCGTTCGGGTCGGAGATGAGCGCGCGGTCATACGTCTGGTTGGCCGGGAAGGAGCCGACGTCGGTGAGGAACGTCGTCGCATGTTCGTCGTTGGCGACGAAGGCGATGTAGTCGAAGGCCTCCTTCGGGTGGGGGCTCCACTTGGTCACTGCGTACGCGAAGGCGCCGCCGGTGGGGAACTTGGTCGAGTTGGGCCCCTCCTGGAACACCGGGCAGGTCATGATGCCCAGGTTCTCGGGACCCATCATCTCGCCGAACTCCTTCCAGTGGGCCACGTCGGAGATCAGCCCGAGGAAGAAGGCCGCCTCGCCGCGCATGAAGGCCTCCCCCGCGTCCGGGAAGAGCGGCGTGGACATCGCGCCCTTCTGGAAGCACCCGCGGTCGCTCAGCTCCTTCAGGCGCTCCAGGATCGCGACGATCTTGGGGTCGGTCCACTTCATCTTGCCGGCTACCAGGTCGACCTTGTCCTGCGGCGTCATCGTCTGGAAGTAGGCCGAGTTGATGAACCAGTCGCTCCAGAAGCCCTCCTTCTCTCCCACCGCGATCCCCGCTTTGCCGACCCCCTTCATCGCGTCACACGCGGCGAGGAAGTCCTTCCACGTCGTCGGCGGCTTGTTGGGATCAAGCCCGGCCTGCTTCAGCAGAGTCCTGTTGTAGTACCAGACGAGGCCCTGCACCGCGATCGGCACCGCCCACGGCGTGCCGTTCGGGTCGTAGCCCTCGCAGGTGACTTCCCAGCCGACGATCTTCTTCCGGAAGTCGGGGGTCACGTAGTCGGTGAGCGGCGTGAGGCTGGGCGTGTTGTCCAGGATGCGGCTGCCCTGGTGGAGCATGACCACATCCGGCCCGCGCTCGGGCGAGGCGGCCGCCGCGGCGGCCTTGAAGATCTCGTAGTACTCGGTGTGCGACTGCGCGACATGGTTGATCTTCACCTTCGGGTTGGCCCGCTCGAACTCGCGGTCGATGTTGGTCAGCCACAGACCCACACCCTTCGAGGGATCGGCAGCATGCCAGTCCCAGACGGTGAGTGTCATCGGGCCGGTCGAGGGCGTGGCCGCAGTGGTCTTCGTCTCGGTGGGCGTCGGCTTCGGGCAGCCGGCGACAACCAGCGCGGCCACGAGTAGCAGAGCGAGGGCGAGTCGGTTCATGGGAGGCTCCCGGGCAACATCACGGCAGTAGCTCAAGCTTCACCGCGCGTTGGTTCCCCGTGTCCGCCACGACGGCCTTGGCGCCGCTGAGGGCGACGAGTGTCGGTGAGTTCAGGTGCGCCCGGTCGCTGCCCGGCGCGTCGGTGGCGCCAAACTGCGCAAGCACCGTCCAGGAGGTCCAGTCCACCCACACCACCCGGTGGCGCTGCGTGTCACTGACAAGCAGCCATGGCCCGTCTACCGCGAAGCGGAGGCTCGGGCCAAGGCGCTCCGCCGGTGCGTCGCCCCAGCGCTCGAAGGTATGGGCGACGGTGAAGGCGCTCTCCCCCGGTTCCAGCAGCAGGATGCGGCTCGCGTCCGCCAGCAGGAGGCGCCCGTCGGTGAGAGCGACCACGTCGGTCGGGCTCGACAAGTCGACGCCGGTGATAGGTGCGGGCTCCCACTTGGCGTTGTCGGGCTTCAGCTCGGGGAGCCACATGCTCGTGCGCTGCAGCTGCTTCGCGTCACCGTCGGTCACGTAGAGCGTCGAGTTGGGGTCGCCCGGCTTTGCCGCTACGGACAAGCCGACCGGATGCTTGAAGGGGATCGGGTCGGTCACGCGGCGGGCTTCGTTGCGGTCGCCGGCGCGGGGCGAGAAGATCGTGCCGACGGGGTTGCGCTTCTCCAGATCGTCGAGGTTGTACTGCGCCGCGAAAGCGAAGCACCGGTCTGGCTCCCAGTGGACCGGGGTCACCGCAATGTGCAGCTCGGCTTTCTCCGGCGGGGCGTCCGGGCCGGCCTCCCACGGCCACCAGAGCTGCGTGCGCGCCGTGCCGACCGTCACCCAGCCGTCCGCCGAGAGGCCGAGGCTGGCGATGGTCGGCACGCAGCCGAGGCGGCGGACGAGGCTGAGCTGCTCGGTCGAGGTCTCCCAGTGCGCGAGGTAGCTCGCGTCCGGCCCGGCGGTCGTGAGGCACAGGAGCTGCCGAGGGCTGCCGAGCTCAGGGGCGATGCCCGCGATCTGCGTGGGGTAGCCGAGGTCGTGATGCCACTGGATGATCCGCCCCGGCGCGCCGCGGCCCTGCAGGTCCAGACGCGCGAGGAACCCGTACCACGCCGCGTCCCACAGCGCCCCGCCCGCGAGGGAGATGAAGCCACGGAACTCGGTGGGGATCGCCGGGGTCTTCGTGCAAGCGACGGGGAAGTCAGCGGAGACCGGCTGCCCGTCGGGCGTTACCGCTGTGATCGCATACACGTCCGAGTGCGTCTCCCCGCCGACGAACAGCCCGAAGCTCGCGCCGACGTAGATGATCCGTCGCTCCACATCGACCGCCACGCCGCCCGGGTACTGGCCGGGGAGTGTGAAGGCGGGCTGCAGGTCCGTGCCGGGATCATCGGGTGAGATGAGGTACACGCCCAGCTGCCCGTCGAGCCCCTTCGGCTCGGCGACGAGGACGAGGCGCCCGTCGAGTGACTGCGGGGCAAGGATGTGGGGCATCCAGTCGCGGCTGCGCTCCGGGAGCTTGATCGGCAGGGCGCTCGCCGCGCGGTTCGGCTCACCGGCCATCGGCAGGGCGAACAGGCGCCTCTCGCCCGAGGGCAGGCGACCGAGGAAACAGAGCGTGTCGCCGACGACGGCGAAGGTGCGGCTGTCGATCAGGGAGCCGGGCGGGCCAAGCGGGAACCGCTCGATCAGCCGGCCATCGAGCGCGACACGGTTCACCGCGTCTCCGCCGCTGAGCCAGAGCGTCAGGTCGCCATCGACTGCGACGCCGGAGGAGAGACCGGAGGACCTGCTCGCGAGGAGCAGTGACTGGCCGGACTCGCCGCTGTTGCCGAGAACGCCGGCGGGGAGGAGTGAAGCGGCGAACGCGGGAGACGCGAGGAGGGTCAACAGGTAGGCGGCGGCCTCAGTCCACACGGATGACACCCCACTTCGCGGGTTCGAGGCGGGCTTCGGTTGGGATGTCGTTGACGACGGCGGTATCGCGGTTGGCGTAGTCGATGCGCAAGGCGTTACGGGCACCGCCGGCGTCGGAGAAGATCACGCCGACATCGCCCTTCAGCAGTCCCCCCGGCTCCGGCTTGAGGCCCAGCGAGGCAAGAGGCACGGCGGCCTCGAGGGAGTACCCATCTGCGCGGCGCGAGACGGCGACTCGCGCGTCGGCGAGAGGTGCGACGAAGTCGTAGGCTTCCGCGCTCACCGGGGAGCTGAAGGTGCGCGGCGCCCGCTCGCCGTCCTTGACCACCGGCCGGTAGAGCACGCAGGTGGGCTGGCCGCCCATGACGGTGAACAGCAGGCGCACATCGCCGGGACCGGGGCGCGTCCGGCGCGGGTCGGCGGAGGGGTCGGCGGCCAGGAACAGCTCGCACGCGTCACCCGTCTTGAAGAGCAGCGCGGGATCGTCGCCGGAGTTCGCGAGCGGCGAATCGTCGCGCACATCGAAGGCCGCGTACAGGTTCTGGTCATCACGGGCAAGTGCGATTCGCGCGTTGTGGGTCTCGTCGGCCGACACCTTGACGGCCCGCGCGAGGTCCCACTCGGCCAGTTCGCCATCGACGGTCGGGGTCGCTCGCGGAAGCGGGATCGGCGGCAGGTCGGTCGAGAGGCCCTGGCGGCGCTGGGCGACCTGCAGCGCAAGGCGGCTGTCCGCCTCGGAGAGCGTGAGCGGCGTCTCGGCGGAGCGGAGGGTGTCCAGGCCGGTGATCTCCCAGATGCGCGCGTCCGTGTCGCCAGCGATGAGGTAGCACTTCCCGTTGTCCGGGCTGCGGAAGAAGCAGCCGGAGAAGTTCTCGGGCCAGACCGTGTTCTGGTCGGCCGGCGGCCCGTAGCGGTTGTCCTTGCACAGCGAGGCGACCCACAGGCCCTGATCGGAGAGCAGGTTGAACTGGCCGAAGTAACCGTTGACCGCCACGAGGCCGGTCCCGTTGTCGAGCGCAGCGTTGCCGATGAACTTCATCGCGCCGACTACGTCGCCGGGCTTGGCGAGCGGCGACTCGAGCCCGAAGCCCAGCCACACGCGCCGGTAGGCCCACTGCCGCTTGCCCTGGATCGTGTAGCGCGAGATCGCCTGCCACTTCGCGCCGCCGCCGTAGGCATCGCCGCCCCCCTGCTCCATCACGTACACGGCCTCCCCGACGGGCATCACGCAGTGGACCTGGTCCTTGGCCTGGGAGATGAAGAGCGGCTGCTGCTCGCCGGGCTTCGGGTAGAGGGGCACGCCGTCCTTCGTCCACTCCCGCACAGGCACGCGGAAGATCATGCCCTGCCCGCCGCCGGTGGCCGACCAGATCGTCAGGTCGGCATCGACCCACGCGCCCCAGTAGAGCCCCCAGAACTGCGGGACCTTCTCGACGACCAGCTCGTCCTGCTGCACGAGGAAGTCGCCGTTCGCATCGGCCCACCAGAAGGCGAAGGCATGGGGGTTGCGCCAGAACTCCTCGCGGACGGCCTCGGGCAGATCGCCCTTCGTGAAGCCGTGCAGCGGGAGCGCGCCGCCCGGGCCGAGGGCGGTGACCGGCTGCGCCACGTCGTCCACCACGCGGTAGATCACCACGGCGCCGCGGCCGGCGTGGGCGAGGTAGTCGCGACCGTTGACGCGCCGGAAGCGGTACGCGCGCCCCATGAAGCCGCCGTCCGGGGTGACCTGGAAGCCCGTCATCTGCGGGCGCACGAGGGTCGCGATGACACGTGTCTTGCCGGAGGCATAGTCCACGTCAAAGAGCGTGCTGTGCAGGTTCACGCGGCGCGGATGGGCTTCGTCCGCAATGCCCTCAACCGCGTACGCGCCGGGGCCGGGGAGGTCGGCCAGGAGCTTGCCCTCGGTGGACCACACGCTCACGCGGCGCGGCGTGTCGTCGCTCTCGCACACCCACACTCTGTTGTCGAGGTCCACGACAACGCCCGCGGGGCGGAGCATCCCCTGCGGGTCGAAGCGCCCGACCCACGGACGGCCGCCCGGCTTGCCGATCGTGCGCACCGACGCGCCGTCCGCGCCGAAGACCTTGAGCTGCATCGCGTCGCCGCAGTCGGTGACGTAGATGCGGCCCTCGCCATCGAGCGCAAGGCCCCAAGGCGCGGAGAGCCCGTCAGCGACGAGCGTCTGGAGGGCGCCCGACGCGGGATCGAGCCGGATGACCTTGCGGCCGGAGACGGCGACGACGCGGTGCTCGGTATCGACCGCGAGCCCAACCGGCGCGGGCGTCTCATACTCCCTCAGCTTCTCGCCCGTGCGCCAGTTGAGCGCGACGATCTTGCCCTCCAGGTACAGCGACGCGTAGAGCGTGTCGCCATCGAGGGCGATGCCGAGGAGGTTCAGGCCCATCTCCTGCGGGCCGAAGTCGCGGTCGCGGAAGCGCTCCCAGGCGCGCCTGTGAGGCACCAGGGGATGGTAGATGCTGAGGCGCTCGAAGGGCTGGAGGTCGGGGCCGGTAAGGCTGTCCGGCCACTCACTCACGACGAGCGTGCGCTGGCCGAAGGGGAAGTTCACGGGCTTGCCGGTCTTCGCGTCCCAGAGGACGACGCCGGCCTTGTTCTTCACATTGGGATCGGCGTTGTCTGCGCCCCAGCCCTTGCCATCCTGGCTCACGAAGACGAGTTCGCCGTTCGCCGCGAGGCCGGTGACGAGGATACCGATCTCCAGGACTTGGTGCTGCCCCCACAGCTTCTGCACCTTGCCGTCCTTCGTGAAGTCCTTCTTCAGCGCGATGACCGCCCAGCCGGCCTCGCTGACCGTCCAGCCAAGGTAGATGCGCTCGGCGTCGCACGCCGCCGCGATGGGCGGGCCGTGATCGCCGCCCCAGGCGCCGGCGCCGTCGTCGGTGCGCCAGGGAGGATTGCCCGCGCTGTGGAGGCTCGTCACGTACTTCTGTCCGATGCCCCGATGGCTGAGCAGCTTGACCGTGTAGTCGCCCGGCGGTAGCGGGCGCCCGTCGTCATCGAGGCCGTCCCAGCGGACCGTCAGGCGGGGCTGCTTCGCTTCCCCTGTGATGGGCTGCACGGGCAGCGTGCGGACGAGCTGCGGCTCGCCGTCCTTGGGCCGCGTCCAGACTGCCGCACTGAGCGACTTCGCCTCGCGATCGGATAGCGCGACCTCGAACGCGAGAGGCGTGTCCTGCTCCTCGGGTGACAGCGGACGCTCGGCGACGCTCAGGTTGCCGCGTTCCAGGAGGATCGCCTGACCCCACATGCCGGCGCCCTGAAACGAGAAGCCGGCGGAGCGGATCACCTCGTTGAAGGTGACGACGTTCTTCTCCCCGGCGGCATCGCCCCAGAGCGGCTGGAGGACCAAAGCGATGCGGTCGCTGGCCTTCGGAGCCGCGCCCTGAGCGCCGAGCAGCGCCCACGGCGCGCGCGCCTCGAGCGTGTAGCCCTTGGCGTCCGCATCGGCGCGGAAGACGACGCCGGACTCCGCACCGGTGAGGACCTGCGTCCCGTGGTAGTCCATGCCATGCTGGATGTGCAGCACGGGCAGCTTCGCGTCCGTGTACTGCCAGATCGTGAGGTGGCAGATTCGATCGCTGTTGGAGTCGGACAGCGGGTAGGGCGCCGACGGATCGCTACACAGCCGCACCTGCAGGCAGTCGGCCGCCCAGCCCCGGTCCGGCTCGACCGCCGGGTCGTGACGGTTCACTAGCGGCGTGTCGTCCACGAAGTGGGCGCCGATGTACAGGCCCTGTGCATCGTACATCAGCGCCGCCTCGAAGCTGAACTTGGGTGCAAGGGCGGCATCGAAGGCGGAGGCCACGCGCGCACTCCGGTCCCAGTCGGCGAGATCGCCATCGAGCTTCACCCCCGCCGGAGCGGGCACGACGAGGATGCGGTCGTGGCGGGCAGGCTGCGCGAACGCGGGGAGGTGAAGTGCGAGAGCGGCGATGAGGAACAGGGTTCTCATGGGGGCACCTGGTGGGCGGCAGGAGGTCACTGCGGCTTGTCGCGGACGAAGGTGACGGCGAAGCCGTCGCCGGGCTCGATCTGCACGATGGTGGTCTGCAGGTTCGGGTCGGCGTCGAGCAGTTCGAAGTACTTCGACATCGCCTCGCGGGACGAGAGGGCGTTGTGTGCGGCAATGACCGCGCCGGCTTCGAGTTTCGGCTTCACCAGCTCGTAGTAGCGCCAGTAGTCGGGCTTCAGGGCGTCGATGAAGACGAAGTCGAAGGTGCCCTGGAGTTTGGGGATGACTTCGAGAGCATCACCCACGATGCAGGTCACCGTGCCCTGCAGCTTCGCCTTCTCGAGGTTGGCCTTCGCCATTGCGGAGGTCTCGGGGACGATCTCGACCGTCTGCAGCTTGCCGCCCGTCTTCTCCAACCCGAGACCGATCCAGATCGCGGAGTAGCCGTTCGAGGTGCCGATCTCCAGGCCGCGCTTGCGCCCGGTCATCTCCACCAACATGCGCAGGAACTGACCGTGCTGTCGAGCCACGTTGAGGAACTGCGCGCGGGTCGGTTCGAGCTGGCGCAGCAGCGGATCGACCTCCTGCAGGCGCGCATCCATCGCGCCCTCCGCCAGGAGTGGCGCGGCAAGCAGGAGACCCAGCACGGTGCCAAGGAGTGCCACGAAGAACGGGCAAAGACGTGTGTGGTGGCGCATGGACTCGATCCCCTCCGACGGAAGTGGGCGAAGCCGCGCGGCGGGATGGCGGCGCGCCTTCCTGAGCTTCCGCAGGCGACGGAGGGAGACCTCTCGGGAGGTCTGTGCCAGAGTCCGAGGGTCTGGGGGGGGCTCGGCTGCGTGGCCTCACCCCCTGCCCCCTCTCCTGAATGGAGAGGGGGAGAGCACGGTGTGGCGACGTTGACGTCTCCCCTCTCCATTCAGGAGAGGGGGCAGGGGGTGAGGCACTCGTGCATGCCACGCCCCTGAGACCTCGGTATAGACGCCTCTCGGCGCGCTACTCGGTGAACACGACGTCGTCGATCCAGAGGGTGTTGACCGACACGGGCTTGCCGGTGAGCATCGACACGTCGGCGAGCGATAGCTCCTTAACCTGGTCGAGGTCGAACTGCCCGTTCTCGTCCTGCGAGTCATCGCCGAGCGTCATCGTGGACAGGTCGATGTCGATGAGCTGGAGCTTGTCGGAGGGCTGGAGGTCCAGTCTCTGATGGTAGTCCGACTCGTCGCGCTCCTTCAGGCTGACGATGACGTCGGTGGCCACCTCGGTCATCAGCCATAGCCGGAGGTGCTTCATCCCGCGCAGGTCAGGGCCTTGCGGCGAAGTCATGATCCCGACGATCTTGTTCGGGGGGAGGTCATACTGTAGGCGCAGGCTGAAGTCGCCCTCGGCCCTGTAGTCCCGGTCGTAGTCCACCGTCGTTCCCTTGCCGGCGAGGGCAAGCCACTGCAACGGGCTCGACTCGAAGGAGTCCAGCCGCACGGCGCGCTTGCCGTCCACCTGGGTGACCGACCAACGCGGCGGCACGGGCTCGGAACTCAGGGAGAGGTCATCCAGCCAGAAGATGCGCGGTCCCAGCTCCGGCGCGATCAGGAAGGGCACGCTTGCGGCGAGTTGGGCGAGGAAGCCCGTTGCGTCTACGATCCCCAGGCCCGCAATCTGGTCGGGGTCGAGGCGGCCGTTCTCGTCGGTGGAGTCGTCACCGAGCTGGAACTCGCTCACATCCAGCGCGATCTCCTGCCAGCGGTCCGGCAGGCTCACGAAGCCTGCGTGGTAGGCCGACCCGTCCGTCTCGGAGAGGTTGGCCAGCACAATGCACGGATCGCTGGTGCGCATCCAGAAGCGCAATGTACGCGCGGCGCCGACGTTCGCCTGCATGGGCGCAAAGACGCCGCCAAGCTTGCCGGCGGCGGCGACAAAGGAGTACTCCAACACCGCCCCGTGGCCCTCGCCGCGGGTGACGTTGGCGTCCTGGGTGGTCTTGAGGGTCACCTCGGGGTCCGCCGATTGCAGGTCGCCGACCCCGTCGTCGAAGGTCCACAGGGCCAAGGCGCCCGGGGCGGGCAGTTGGGCGGAGGCCGTCGCGGCAAGAGCGAAGGCGGTGGCGAGAGCGAGCAGTCTCATGGGGGTCTCCCTTCGGGGTCTCGACCGGAGCGGCGTGTCTACTCCGAGAAGAGGATGTTGTCGAACCACAGTGTGTTGGGCGAGGCCGGGGTGCCCGTGATCGCCGACCCGTCGGCGATCAGGAACTCCTTGACCTGGCCGATGTCGAGCGTCCCGTTCTCGTCGGTCGAGTCGCCCGCCAGCGCGAAGTCCGTCAGAGGCACCACGAGCTCCTCGAACTCCGGGCCGCCGAGGACCTGAGCGGTCGCCTGGTACTTCGACTCGTCGCGTTCCTTCAGCTCCATGAACAGCGTGACAGGCTTCTCGGACATGACCGACAGCTTGAGGGTCTCCGTCTCGGTCAGGGGCGCGCCGACGGGTGAGGTGAGAACGCCGAAGACCTTGTCGGCGGGGATGTTGTAGGTGGCGCGGAGGCTGAACTCGCCGTGAGCCACGTGCTCGCGGTCGTACGTGACCTCGATCCCCTTCCCCGCAAGCGCCAGCCACTGGAGCGGCGCAACCTCGAAGGAGTCCAGCCGCACGGCTCGCACGCCGTCGATCTGCGCGACTTCCCAACGCGGGGGAACGGGCTCGGACGTGACCTGCAGATCGTCCACCCAGAGCATCCGCGGGCCCAGGTCGGGCGCCAGGATGAATGGCATCTGCCTGGCCACGGCGTCCAGCATGAAGATGACGTCACCGAAGCCGATGGCGGCGATCTGATCGGCATCAAGCTTCCCGTTCTCGTCCTGAGTGTTGTCCATGAGCTGGAACTCGCCGAGCCCCAGCGCAACCTCCTGCCACGTGCCGGGCAAGGAGGAGAAGACGGCGATGTAGGCGCTGCCGTCCGTCTCGGCCAGGAGCACCGTGGTGAGGGCATACTCGCTGGACCGCAGCCAGAACCTGACGCCCTGCGCGCCGGTGACGCCGGAGGGGATCGGGAGAACCGCGCCGCTGATCACGAGCGCCTTGGGGGTGTACGCGAACTCGAGGCAACCGCCGCCACCCTCCCGGACGATGTTCGCGTCCGTGGTGGCCGAGACGCGCCCCGCGGGGTCGAGAGAGGTCCAACCCTCGACACCATCGTCGAAGGACCACTCCGCAATCGGCGGCGCCTGAGCGAGCGCAACGGACGTCACAACCACGGTCAGCACGAGGAAGACAAGGCGGGTCGGCGGCATCGTGGGGTCCTCCGGCGGCGCAGTCGCGGCGCACCGAAAGGGCATACACATAGGAGGGCGATCAGGTTTCGGGGGGGACTCACGAGGCGTCGATGCTGATCCGGGCGGCGGTATCGACACCCTCGACGACGCAGCGGCGGCCCTCCACGCGCAGGCGGCCCTCGGCGAACCACTGAACCGCCTGCGGGTAGATCTCGTGCTCCTGCCGCAGGATGCGCGCGGCCAGCGTCGCCTCGGTGTCATCCTCCCGCACGAGAACGACCGCCTGGATGATGATCGGCCCCATGTCGAAGTCGGGGTCCGCGAAGTGCACGGTCGCGCCCGCGACCTTCGTGCCGTACTCCAGGGCGTCCCGTTGGCCGTGCATCCCCTTGAACGCAGGCAGCAACGCCGGGTGGATGTTCATGATCCGGTGCGGAAACGCGCCGAGCAGATGCGGGCCGATCACCCGCATGTACCCCGCCATGCAGATCAGGTCCACCCGTGCCTCGAGGAACGCGTCGGTGATCCGCCGGTCCGCCTCCAGCCACTCGTCCGTGCCCGTCTTCGCGACGGGGACGTGCAGCGCCGCGATTCCATGCTTGCGGGCGCGCTCCAGCGCGCCGGCCTCCAGGCGATCACTGATGACCATCACGACCTCCGCATCGAGGCGGCCGTCCTCGCAGCGGTCGATGATCGACTGCAGGTTGGTGCCGCCCCCTGAGGCGAGGGCGCCGAGGCGAATCGTGGGCATTGGCTTTCCTACCCCCCTGCCCCCCTTCCTTCAGAAGGGGGGAGCAAGGCTAACGGCATCGCGGAGGAGCGCGTGTGTGTCGTCTCGAATGTAGGGTATACGGCGGTCGGGGCGGTTGTCAACCGGGCCGCCGGCGACATCCACGAGCGGAAGTGAGGTGTGCCCCGATGGCACTACGGGACCTGTTTGAACTCAAGGGCCGCGCGGCCCTGATCACCGGCGGCGCGCGCGGGATCGGGAAGGCCTGCGCCGCAGCCCTCGCCGAGATGGGCGCCGATGTGGCGCTGCTCGATATTCACAAGGAGAACCTCGCGACCGCCGTTGCCGACATGGAGGCCCTCGGCGTGCGCGCGGTCTCGTCGCTGTGTGACGTGACCGTCGCGAGCGAGGTTGAGGAGGCATTCGCCAAGGCCGTCGAGACCTTCGGGCGGCTCGACATCCTGGTCAACAGCGCCGGGATCACGATCTGGGCGAAGGGCGAGGAGATGACCGAGGAGCAGTGGGATCGCGTCATCGACCTCGACCTGAAGGGCACGTTCCTGTGCTGCCAACAGGCGGCGCGGATCATGATCCCGCAGCAGTCCGGTTCCATCATCAACATCGCCTCGATGTCCGGGCAGATCGTCAACATCCCGCAATGCCAGGTCGCCTACAACGCGGCGAAGGCGGGCGTCATGCAGCTCACCAAGAGCCTCGCGGTCGAGTGGGCGCCCCACAACATTCGCGTGAACTCGCTCAGCCCGGGCTACACCGCCACCGAGATGACCATGACCGTGCCGGAGTACCACGCCGGCTGGGAGGTCCTCATCCCGATGCGCCGCATGGCCCGCACCGACGAACTGCTCGGCGCCGTCGTCTACCTGGCCTCCGACGCCTCCACCTACACCACCGGCCACGACCTCGTCATCGACGGCGCGTATACGTGCTTGTAGGGCCTCGGGCAGGGACGCCCCGACCGGCAGCGAAGTATGGACCGTATGTGACCCACGAGGATGCGGCCGCCACCCGCGGCCCGGAGGCCGGCCATGTACGTGAAGCGAGTCACCCTCAAGAACGTGAAGTGCCTCTCCGACTTCACCCTCGAGTTCCCCGACCCGCCCACCGGCGAACGCTCCGGCGGCTGGTACGTCATCGTCGGCCCGAATGGCTTCGGGAAGACGACGATGCTCAAAGCGATTGCCTGGGCCGTGGAGGGAGGCAAGTGGTTCTCGTGGGCCCCCTGGACCGCCGGACTCAGGCGGGCGCGCGGCGTCCAAGAGCGGGTCTGGATCGAGGGGTGGTTCCGGGATGGCCGCCCAGCTTGCCCTGGGGGGGACAGGTATAGCATCGCCCTGATGCCCGGCCCGGCCTACAGAGATACAGGCACTCAGGCCAACTGGGACTGGCTCGGGCCGGAGCACCCCCTAGAACGGCACTTCGTCGCTGGTTACGGCGCATTCCGCAGGGAAGGGGGCCGCACCGGTCTCGGCCAGCGGCCCTTCTGGGCGGCCCGGTTCAACAGCCTCTTCGAGGACGACTTCGCTCTCGACTCCACGCGCTGGCTCGTAGAGGCTGAGGCCCGCGCCCGGTTGGACGAGGCCGAGGCTGCGCATCCCTACGAGACAGTTGTGGCGGAGGTCCCATCCCTCCTGCAGCCGGTCATCCCCTTCGGCTTCGCGATGCTGCCATTGTCGCCAGATGGCGTCCGCTTCCGGCACTTGCTCGGCAAGGGCGTGGGACTTGCTGAGTTGGGTGACGGCTACCGCAGCATTGTGGGGCTTGTCCTGCGGCTCCTGCGCGACCTGCTGCGGTGGCGGGCCGGAGACGAGGAGAGCGGCGCATTCGGCTCACTTGGCACCGATGGAGCCAGCGCTAACGAGGCAGCACAGACGCCCGGCGTCGTCCTCATCGACGAGCCCGACGCCCACCTCCACCCCTCCTGGCAGCGCGAGATCGGGTTCGCGTTGCAGCGGGTGTTCCCGAACATCCAGTTCATCGTGGCGACGCACAGCCCGTTCATCTGCCAGGCGGCGTCGCCGGGAGGCATCTTCCAGCTGCGGATGAACGAGGCGGAGAGGCGCATCGAGGCCGTGCAGCCCGTCGAAGACACGGTTCGGGGCTGGCACATCCAGGACATCTACCGCGAAGCCCTCGGCCTCGACAACTGGCTGGACGTCACCACGGCGGCAGACCTGGAGCGCTACCAGCAGCTTGCCGCAGCACAGCGGGCTGGCCCGCTACCGCCCCAGGATGCAGCCAGACTGGCAGACCTGGGAGCGAACCTCCGGGACGTGCTCACGGCACCGGGCCAGACTCCCGAAGCGCGAGAGGAGTACCGGCGGCTCCGCAAGCTGAGGGAGCGCCTGGAGGCCAAGGTCGAGGGCGGGGGCTCCTGATGGTGCGCCTTCGCCCTGTGCGGCAACTCCCCAAGGCTGCCCGGCGAACACTGGCACGATACCGAGGCAAGCCCTGCGCGACTGCCGCGGATGCCGGTCGTCTGTGGAAGTCCTTCAGCAAGCTCAAGGCCTACCAAGTGCTGCGGGAGGCATTGAGGCGCACCTCGGGTGGTCGCTGTGCCTACTGCGAGAAGCGCGAACCGGGCACGGTGGACCACTTCCGCCCCAAGCACTATGGGCGCCGTGTCTTCGCTCTGGCGAACCTCCTCCCGTGCTGCGGTGTCTGTCAGGGCCACAAGCTCGACCACTTCCCTGTCGCGGGTCCCAAGGCGCTCCTGCTGAACCCGTATGCGCCGGCCGACGACCCTGTGCTGTTCCTGGGCTATGACGACCTCGGCGCAGCCGTGCCCAGGGGGCCGGGGCTGACAGGGATGCGACCCAAGGCCACCATCGACACGCTCCGACTCGACAAGAGGTGGGAGTTGGGGCAGACGCGCCGGGAGACATGGGAGCGGCTCCTCTCCTGCTGCGTGGATTACAACCAGGAACCGAGCCCCGAGGCTGCAGAGGACATGGTGTTCGTGCTCACCTCAATCTCCTCCCATCGCGGCGTGGTCCGCTTCATGCTTGAGGAGGTCGGGCAGGTTCGTGACGCGGTGGAACATGCCACGCAGCACTACTCCGAAGTCCGCTCCGCCCTGTCCCGCCCTCCTTACACATGGCGGTAGCTTCGGTAGGACGGCAGGACATGGGCGCGCCAAGACGTAGGCGACGGCGGCGCGGGCTGGTCATCCTGGCAGTCTTGGCGGCGGGGCTGCTGGGCGACTGGGCCCTTTACCCCCTCTACGCCCGCGTCGGCGGGCGAGGCGCCAACACTGGACAGAACGGGCTCTGGCTGCGCTACACCTGGTACTTCGGGCAGCACTCCGAGGACGAGGTGCGCGACCTGGCCCGGTCGCTGCGCGCGCGCGGGATCAGGTTCGCGTACTTCCACGTACGCGACATGACCCGGGAGGGCAAGCTGCGCTTCCGCCGGCAGGAGGCGGCGCGGCGCCTGGTCAAGGCCCTGCACCGCGCAGACCCGGAGGTTGAGGCCATCGCGTGGATCTATGCGGGCAACCGAAGGGGGCGGGGGAACGTAGACCTGTCGGACCCGCGAGTGCGCCGGGCGATGGTGGATGAGGCTGTGTGGCTCGTGAAGGACTGCGGGTTCGACGGGGTGCAGTGGGACTACGAAGTGTGCGTCAGCGGCGACCCGCGTTTCCTCAGCCTGATGCGGGAGACGCGCAAGGCACTGCCGAGCGGCGCCTTCCTGTCAACGGCAGCCCCGGTATGGTCTCCGTGGCCCTTCACCAGGCGCTGGGGCTGGAGCGAGGAGTACTTTTCCGCGGTCGCCGCGACGTGTGACCAGATCGCGGTCATGGGCTACGACACGGGTCTGTGGCTGCCGAGGGCCTACGTGTGGCTGATGAGGCAGCAGGCGAGGCGCGTCCCTCGTGCAGTTGCCTCCGCCAACCCCAAGTGCTCGGTGCTCATCGGCCTGCCCACGTACGACACGGTTCTGCCGGCGCATTCGGCCTGGTCGGAGAACGTTCGGCTCGCCCTCAAAGGCGTCCGCGAGGGTCTCGGGGCCAGCGGACCGCCGCCCGGCGGCTTCGCGGGAGTCGCTCTGTTCGCCGATTACACAACGGACGCCGCTGAGTGGGACACGTACGAGTTTCTCTGGGCTGTGCGCCCAGCGCGGGAGGTGACGCCCTGATGCTTCTTCCGCCTCACACTCGCTACACCGACGGTCCGGCCGACCCCATCTCGCGCGAGGCGTGGGCGCGGGCGGCAGGCAACTACCTGGCGCACTGCGCGCGCGAGCGGAACTGGAACAAGCTCATCGAGATTCCCGCCATGCGCCGGCTGCTGGGCGACGTACGCGGCAAGCGCACGCTCGAGGTTGGGTGCGGGCCGGCCCACTACAGCGTGTGGCTGGCCCAGCAAGGGGCGGAGGCGTGGGGACTTGACCCCGTGGAGGCACTCCTCGATGCCGCGCGCCGCTCCGCCGAGGAGGCGGGTGTCGAGCTGCGGCTCAGGCAGGGCGGCGTGGAGTGCTTGCCCGAGTACCTCGATGGGCAGTTCGACATCGTGCTCTTCCCGATGGTGCTGGAGTACGTGGACGACATCGCGGGCACCTTCCGCGAGGCGCACCGGCTGCTCTCGCCGGAGGGCTTCGTGGCCATCAGTCTCGTGCACCCGATGCGGTCGTTCAGCGTGAAGCACGAGACGGAGGGCGGCGAGGAGCTGCGGATCGTCTCGGGCTACGTGGAGCGGGGCGTCATCGAGTGGTCGATGTGGATCATGGTGGACGAGGAGGGGAACGGCATCCCGTGCAAGTCGCACCGGCGGACCATTGAGGACTACGTGGAGGCACTCGTGGGTGCGGGCTTCCTCATCGAGGCCTTGCGGGAGCCGGACGCCTCACCCGAAGGCTGGGCCGTCGATCCGCGCAACTGCCGCGAGAACCACCACTGCCCGGACTTCCTGCTGCTGAAGGCCGTGAAGCGCTGAGGGTGACGCGCAACGGCACGGCGTGCGCGCAAGGGTGCGCGCGGTCCCAGGCGCGGCTATAGGCCCTTCCTGCCCGTCAGCCTCTCCTGCTCGACCGATCTCTGGATCATCTCCTCAGCTTCCTCGATCATCGGGGCCACCTGGTCGGTGGTCCAGGTTCTCTGCTCCCAGGAGCGCTTCTCGAGCGAGGCGAGGAAGCCCTCGAACTCCGCGAAGTCCTGCCCGTAGATGTGGAACGAGTCGGCGATGTGCGCATACTGGCCGGGGCGGATGGGGCGGCCGAGGCGCGCGGAGACCTGCTCGGCGATCGCGCGCTGCAGATCGGTGAAGGCGTACATGTTCATGAAGGCGGCCTTGAAGGCGTCGTTGCTGCGGATGTGGATGTGCATCACCAGCTCGTCACCGAAGATGCGGCACCAGATGCGCTGCAGGCAGGCGGGGTCGTGGATGCCGGCGTCCATCCACGGCTGCCAGGTGATCGCCTGCGCGCGGCGCGTATGTGGCGCGGCGGTGAGGGCCTCGACCATGTAGCCGAGCTGATCGATGGGTTGCTCGATCCCCGGCACCTTGTAGGCGGCGAGGCGCTCGTGATAGGTGTACTCCCACTTGCCGGCGGCGGGGTCGATCCAGTGGTCGTGAATCCCCTCGACGACCTCGCGGCGGTAGACCTCCAGCTCCACAATGCCCCCTGGGAACGCGCGATGCAGGCGCGGCTCGCCGAAGGCGTCGCGCACGACGAGGAATAGCGAGACGTCGCGGCTCGGCGGCGCATCAGGCGGGTCGTATTGCGTGCGAACGCGCGCGCCCTGCTCCCAGCAGGCGAGGACCGCCTTCTCCCAGCCCTCGGCGATGCTGTCGGCAACGAGATGGACGACGGGTAGTGTGAGATCGCTCATGGATGCCTCCGAGGATGAATGAGGAGGTTCGACGAAGAGTGTGGGTAGGCCTTTCATAGGTGACAGGCACCATTTTCCAGCGGACGTCACGCTGGAAAATGGTGCCTGTCACTGATCGGAGGTAGCAGATGGCGGAGGAACTGATCGAGGTTCGCGGTCAGCTATTCCAGCTCACCACGCTGGCGGATATCGTGAAGTGCGTGTCGATGCGCGGGCTCGATTTCGAGGTCGGTGACTTCGAGATTGCCAAGTCCACCGATCTGCCGAGCTGGGTTCAGTTGCGTTTGAGGGCGGAGTCGGAACAGGCGCTGAAGGACTGCCTGGCCCACATTACCCAGCTCGGTGCGCACGTCGTCGGCGCTCAGGATGCCCAGACTGAGCGGGTGGAGCAGGACGGAATCCTGCCGGCGGAGGCGTACGCGCTGACGGGGCTGCCGACGGAGGTGCGGGCGAACGGCCGCTGGCTGCCGGTGCCTGATCCCCTGCCGCTGGCGGTCATCCGCGTGGACCGCGGCGAGCGGGCGCTGGCCGTGCCGATGGAGCGCGTGAAGAAGGGCGACCGCATCGTCGTGCACAGCGAGGGGGTGCGGGTCTCGCCTGAGCCGCCGGAGCGCGCGAGCGAGCTGCTGGGCCTTCTGGGCGCGACCGTGTCGGTGGCCCGGCCGCGGGGGCCGGCGATCGTGAAGATCGCGCGGGAGCTCCAGCGGGTACGCGCGAGCGGGCGGAAAGTGGTCCTCGTCGCCGGCCCGGCGGTCATCCACAGCGGAGCAGGCTCGCACCTGGTGCAGCTCCTGCGCGGCAAGAGCATCGACGTACTCATCGCGAGCAACTCGCTGGCGGTGTACGATGCCGAGGTTGCGCTGTATGGCACCGCGCGCGGATTGTACCTTACCGAGAACATCCCCGCTTCCCAGGGCGCGCAGAACATGGTCCACGCCCTCAACGCGGTGCGCGCCGCCGGAGGGCTCAGGCCGGCGGTCGCGGGGGCCGTGCTTACGAGCGGAGTGCTGCACGCCTGCATCACCTCGGAGGTCCCGTTCATGCTGATCGGCTCGGTGCACGACGAGGCCGCTCTGCCGGACAGCCTGACCGACACCGCCCTGGCGCGGGAGAAGCTGCGCGACGCGCTGCCGGGGACGGGGCTGGCGATCATGGTAGCCGAAGCGGGCCTGGCGAAGGCGGTCATGCAGGCCTTGCCCGGACCGGTACCCAAGGTGTATGTTGACACCAGCGACTACGACGTGGCCAAGCTCGTGAACCGTGGCGAGCCCAACGTCCTGGGCCTCGTCGAGAGCGCGGAGTCCTTCCTGCGGGAGTTGGCCAGGAACCTGGGGGCGTGGTAGACTGCGGCTTCGTGCCTGCCGAACTACGGAGCCGGGAGGTGACCCATGCGATTCGTGACGATGGACGACCTCGGCCGCAAGGCCGCCAACCTCATGCGCGGGCTCGAGGATACGGGGCCGCTGATCGTGATGGATGAGGGGCGGCCAGCGGCGTTGGTGGTGGGACTGACCGACGATGAGCTGGAGGAGTACGCCATCGCCAGGAACGAGGACCTCCAGCGGGAACTCGACCAGGCCTACGCCGAATGCCTGGCAGGCGCAGGACGGCCGGCAAGCGAGCTGTTGGCCGAACTCTCGGCGCGAGATGAGTAGGGCATCCCGGCCGGCCTACGAGGTTATCGTCCACCCGAAGGCTGAGAGCGACCTGCGCGGTCTATCACCGGATGTGGCATGCCGCATCCTGCGCTCAGTGCTCGGCCTCGGCGACGACCCCTTCCCCGGCGGCAAGAAGGTGAAGAGGCTTGCGGGCGTGAGGCCCGTGACCCACAGGTTGCGGGTCGGTGACTACCGCGCACTCTACCGAGTTCAGGAACCGACCCGGCGCGTGTTCATCCTGCGGGTGGTCACCCGCGGCGATCTGGACCGAGCCATTGGCGGGCTGCCGGACACCCCGGCGTAGATCTCGGCCGTCCGAAAGAGCCTCCGGGAAGAACCCTACACGATTCCGCCGAGGCAGGAGGGGAAACCCCGTCCGCGAGGAATGCTCCACCCGTTGAGCGTGCCAGATGCATGTTGACCCGTCCCCGTGGGGCGGGCCTTGAGGTGCGTGCGGGGATGAGGGAGACGGCTCGCACGCACAGAGGACCTTCGCCAGGAAGTACGCCTTCCCCGGCCACGCTTCCGGTGCGCATCAGCAACGATTGGGTATGCTCGCGCGAGACGGCCTTGGCGCGCCCGCACCAGCGCGTGAGGCGACTTGCGCGATAGAGGCTGCCACATCGAGTCGTCCATACGAGAGGAGGACTTGCCCTATGCCGGACAAACCGGCCACCCAGGAGTACCCGGCGATCTGGTTGCAGGGCGCCGGCTGCTCGGGGTGCTCAGTGTCGGTGCTCAATGCCGTCAGCCCCACCATCGGTCAGTTGATCCTGGACGAGGCTGCGCCCGGAAAGCACGTGTCTCTGCGGTTCCATCCGACGGTGATGGCGGCGACCGGCCGCCTGGCCGTGGAGATCATGCTGGGCACGGAAGCAGGCGACGAGCCGTTCCTGCTCGTGCTCGAGGGCTCGGTCCCCACGACGATCAGCGAGATCGCCGGCTCTGGGCCGGATGGCAAGGAGCTGGACTTCACGGAGCACTTCGTGGAGCTGGCCAAGAAGGCGATGGCGGTGGTCGCCATCGGAGACTGCGCGGCATTCGGGGGCATCCCGGCCTCCGGCCCGAACCTCGCCGGCTGCAAGTCGGCCCGCGAGGTGATGGCCGAGCACGGGATCGCCACGCCGCTCATCAACCTCGGCGGCTGCCCGCCGCACCCGGACTGGTTCATGCAGACCGTGGCCACCGTGCTGCTGTACGGACTGCCGGACGCCTCGGCGCTGGATGCCGACCTGCGTCCGAAGTGGTTCTACGGCGCGCTGATCCACGAGCACTGCCCGCGCCGTCCGGACTTCGATGCGGGCAAGTTCGCCACGGCCTTCGGCGAACCCGGCTGCATGTACGAACTCGGCTGCAAGGGTCCGTACACGTATGCCGATTGCCCGCGCCGCAAGTTCAACGGAGGCGTCAACTGGTGCATCGACGCCGGCAGCCCGTGTCACGGCTGCGCTGAGACAGAGTTCCCGAATCTGGGCCCCGGTCTGTACCGCAAGATCGATGCCGGCTCCTTGCCGCGCATCGAGCTGACCGCCGACGGCACGCTCGCGCCGGTGGTGCCCGGACCGTACGGCTCGACGGAGGGAGCGTGAGGCCCATGCAGACGAACATCACGATCGATCCCCTCGTACGCGTCGAAGGGCACCTGAAGGTGGAGTGCATCGTCGAGGACGGCGTCGTGAAGGACGCCAACTGCTCGGGGCCGATGTTCCGCGGCTTCGAGCGCCTGCTGATCGGCCGCGACCCCCTCGACGCCCAGCAGATCGCCCAGCGAGTCTGCGGCGTTTGCCCGGCCGTCCACGGCATGGCGGCCACGCTGGCCCTGGATGAGGCGCTCGGCGTGAACACGTCGATCCCCGACAACGGTCGGATCATCCGCAACCTGATCCTGGGCTCGAACTACCTGCAGTCCCACATCCTCCATTTCTACCATCTGGCCGCGCTGGACTATGTGGACTGCACGAAGGTGGCGGGCTATGACGGCCCGGATGAGGACCTCAAGTCCGTGAAGGCCTTCATCGACCGTGGCGTGCTGGCGCCGTTCGTGCCGCGCTACGAGGGCGACTACCGCCTGCCCGCCGAGGTCGATCGGGCGGCGGTCAGCCACTACGTGAAGGCCCTCACGATGCGGCGCAAGGCGCACGAGATGCTCGCGATCTGGGGCGGCAAGATGCCGCACTACGTGGGCATCGTGCCCGGCGGCGCGACGGAGAGCGTTACGCCTGACAAGATCGCGAACTACATGAGTCGCCTGGCCGAGATCCGCACGTTCATCGAGAACGTGCTCATCCCGGATGCGCTCGCCGTGGCGGGCGCGTACAGCGACTACTTCGCGATCGGCAAGGGCCCGGGCGAGTTCCTGAGCTACAGCGCTTTCGACCAGGAGACCGCGCAGCCCGACCTCACGAAGCGGGCGCGCTTCTTCGCCACCGGCGTGGCGACCATCGGCGGCGCGCTGAGCGGCTTGCAGGCGAACAGGATCCGCGAGGATGTGAAGCACTCGCACTTCGCAGACGCCACCACTGGCAAGCACCCCTCCGAGGGCGAGACGGAGCCCGACACGGCTAAGGGCCACACGTGGCTGAAGGCCCCGCGCTACGACGGCCGGCCCGTCGAGGTCGGTCCGCTGGCCCGCGCGGTCGTCGGCTACCTGTCCGGCCACGCGCCGACCAAGGCCCTGGCCGATTCGGCGATCGCAGCCCTGGGCGTGGCGCCCGAGGCGATGGCCTCGACGATGGGCCGCCACGTCGCGCGTGTGCTCGAAGCGAAGATGCTCGGCGAGGCGATGGTGGGCTGGGTGACGCAACTGAAGCCCGGCGAGCCGACCGCCGTCCCGGCCAAGGTCCCCGAGGAGGGCAGCGGCATGGGCCTGGTCGAAGGCCCGCGCGGCTCGCTGCTCCACACCATCGACATCCAGGGGCACAAGATCGCACGCTACCAGCTCGTGGTCCCGACCACGTGGAACTGCAGTCCGAAGGACGACAAGGACGTGCCCG